>CAMCWM010000273.1 GCA_945882215.1 Akkermansia muciniphila
ATTGAGAGGCCACTCGGGTGCATCGAGAGGCAGAGAGTCACGCGGCCCAGCAGCGAAAGCGAAGGATTGAAGAGCAACGAAGGCGAGCAGGTGCTTCATGGTGAATTGAATGACGTTTGAAGTCGGGACTATTTGAAAATGCCTTGGGCTTTGAGGAAGTCGATGGAGTGCTTTATCGTGAGGTTGAAGTCTTCATCGCCGTTGCCTTTGCGAAAGAATGAGCCGTTGAAAAATCCGTGATCCTTGCCTTCAAAGGGCACGAGCACGCATACGTTGCCTGCGTCCTTCATGAGCTTGGTGAATCGCTCCGCATTCTCAAAGGGCACCGTCCTGTCCGCCGTTCCGTGGAAGACCAACGTCGGCACGATTCCCTGGTGCACACGATGACAGGGCGACAGCTCGGTTTGCTGTTCCGGTTTGAAACTCTTCGCGCCGTAGCCTTTGTCCGTCGTGTCGAGCACGGGATTGAAGAGGATCATCGCATTGGGTGCAGCGCTAATCTCCGTCTTCTCCCCAGCTTCCTCGCAGCCTTCGATGATCCCCGTGCAAGCCGCCACATGACCGCCCGCCGATCCACCAGCGGCAATAATCCGAATGGGATCCACGCCCAACTCGGCAGCATGCTCGCGCACCCAGCGAATCGCCGACTTGCCATCCTTCACACACTCGAACGGTGTCGTCTTGTTCCGGCTCTTCACGCGATAGTCAGCAGAGAACGCGACCAGTCCCTGATCGGCCATCACCTTGGCCTGCTGGAAAAACTGCCGGGCACTTCCACCCGACCAGCCGCCGCCAAAGAAGAAGACAACAGCGGGCCGATGATCCGTGGCCTTGAACCCCTCGGGATTGAAGATGTCCAGCTTCAACTCGGTGCCATCCACGGTCTTGTAAGTGACCGAGCGACTCGGCGAGAGTTCAGGTTCCTTCGCTGAAGCGCCAAGACCGCAGGCCAAGAGGGCAGCGGATAGAGCAAGCGTGTGCGTCATGGTTTGATGAGTGAGCGAGGTCTGTGAGGAAGACGAAGTGCTACTTGCAGGCTGATGCCTTCCTGGCTTTTGGCCTAGCGGAGGCTTCACGCGGATACCGCACGACTTCGACATCGTTCTTCTGCTGGGCACCTGGTGTGCTGCGGCCATCGGTAATGAGCTTCTCCAGCAGCGCTTTCATCTCGGCGACTTTCTCCGGCATCGCTGCGGCGAGGTTCTTCGATTCGCCGAGGTCGTCCGCGAGATTGTAGAGCTGCACAGGCTGCGATTGATCACCGCCCTTGCCCCAGCCGCCAGAGCCGGGCGCGGGGATGTATTTCCATGAGCCGCTGCGCAGCGCGGGCGTGCCGCCGATGGAGGCGCTCACGGCGTTCTCGCGGATCGGTTTGTCTTCGCCTTTCAGCAAGGGCATGAGGCTGAAGCTGTCTTCGCCAGCGGTGTCAGGAAGCTTCACCTCGAAGACATCGGCGAAAGTGCGCATCAGATCGGCTTGATACACGAGTTGGTTGCACACCGTGCCTGCTTTGACCTTGCCGGGCCAGCGCACCATGAAGGGCACGCGATGTCCGCCTTCCCAGGCATCGGCTTTGTAGCCGCGCAGCGGGCCGCTCGGGTAGTGACCCATCTTTTCGAGATCCTCGACGCCGATGTAAGGCGCGCAGCCGTTGTCGGCGGTGAAGACGACAAGTGTGTTGTCCGCAGCACCACTCTTCTCCAGCGCATCGAGCACGCGACCCACCACGGCATCCGTCTCCATCACAAAGTCAGCGAAGAGATTGAGTTTGCTCTTGTCCTTCCACTCGGGATTCACCGCGAGCGGCGTGTGTGGCGAGGTCAGCGGCATATAAATGAGGAAGGGCTCCTTCTTCGCCATCGACTCGTCGATGAACTTGATCGTGCGGTCGCCGAGCGCTGGCAGGATGCCTTCGAGTTTCCAGTCCTTCAGCGCAGGACCTTGATTGCTCGCTTGGTTCTTCGCCATGTATTCAGGTGGCAGGAACTCGGTGGGAATGCCGAGCGTGCGATCATTTTCGATGAAGCAAAACGGTGGCCAGTTCGGGATGTCGGTGCCGAAGTAGAGATCAAAGCCGCGCGTGCTCGGGCCACCGGCGATGGGCTTGGAGAAGATGTCACGCCACGCCGCGATCTGCTGCTCGGTGGCCACGGCTCCACCTTTCCTCCTGGCCGTGCGCGCTTCATCGCTAGGCTGCTTCAAAGGCGCGAGCAAGGGACGCTGCTCCTTCGTGACGGGCCAATCCCATCCGAGGTGCCATTTACCAATGCATGCCGTGCGATAGCCCTGCTGCTTCGCTAGCGTGCCGATGGTCATGCGATCCGACGCGATCAAAGGCTCACCAAACACGCCGACAATGCTGCGCTGCAACCGCGTGCGCCAGTGATAGCGCCCCGTGAGCAGCGTGTAGCGCGACGGCGAGCACACACCCGACGACGAGTGCCCGTCGATGAAGCGCATGCCCTGCGTCGCGAGCTTGTCGATGTTCGGCGTGGGGATCTTGCCGCGCTCGGGGTTGTTGCAGTGCACATCGCCGTAACCGAGATCGTCGGCGAGGATGACGAGGATGTTGGGTTTAGTGTCGGTGGCGAGCACTGCCGCGGACGGCGATAACAACAAGGCGGCGAAGAGAGTGGCTTTCATAAATGGGATCAGGCTTCAACGGTGATCGATCACGAAAGCTGGCCGAGAGAGCACGCCTTTCGACAGCGCGCCGTAGTGGTCGGAGCGCCAGAAGTTCTTCAAATCGTCGGCGGTGATGAGTTGCAGGCCTGGAGTGGCGACGGCGGGATTGCAGAGAATGTAGAGGTCGTCCTTCGCGATGTAGCCGCAAACATTCAGCGTGTGACCGGCGCTGCCATTCGGGTATTGAGGGCCGATGTATTTGAAATCGACGATCACGGGCCTTCCGGCATCGAGTTCGTTCTTCAGCATGTTCGTGGCTTCGACGAAACCTTTGTCATCGGGGGTGTAGGTCACGAGCTTCCACTTTTGGCCGATCTTCTTCGAAGCATCGAGCAAGTGGCCCCAGTCTGTGCCGGTGCCGAGGGGTGATGGGCAGAGTTTTTTGAAGTCCCAGCCGCCGATCTTGCTGCCATGGAAGCGAGCGAAGATGGCGCAGGCTGTGGAGCCGCAGTTGTTGTAGCCCTGCTGAATGTGCGGCATCTGCACAAAGGCAAACTTGCCCGGTTCGCCTTTGCGCTGGCGATAGTCGATGAGCTTCAGGAGATCAGCTGCTTGTTGAGCTGAGGCGTTGCCGGAAGGCTGTGCAGGATGACCTGTGGGCGTGGTGGGATGGAGTTTGGCGGCTTTGGTCCAGTTCGCTCTCGCGGCATCGAGTTCACCGGCTTGGAAGTGCATTTCACCGAGCAGCACGAGGCCGCTGGGATCATTTAGTTCTGCGGCACGCTCGGCGAGACGGCGTGCGAGCACTGGATCGGCGGGAATGCCTTCGCCGGAGTGATAGGCCATCGCGGCATTGGCCGCGGCGCGTCCGTGACCGCGCTCGGCGGCCGTCTTCCACCAGTCGAGTGCCTTTGCGCAATCCTGCTCGGTGCCCTGCGCTCCGAAGTAGCACTGCCCGAGGTTGAAGGCAGCCTGCGCCGAGTCATTCGCGGCAGCTTTGAAGTAAGCGATGGCGATGGCGGGATTCCGCTTCACCACCGCGCCGCGCAGGTAAGCGAAGCCGACGAAATCGAGCGCGTCGGCGTTTCCAGCATCTGCCGCTTTGTGCGCCCACTGCATGGCCTCGGCATCGTCTTTGGTTATGCCTTTGCCATCGCGGAGACGAATGGCGAGATCGATCTGAGCTTTGGCATCGCCGCCTTTTGCACGGGATTGCAACTCGGAAATTTCATCGGCGGATAACGCGTCATGACTCATGAGGAAGGCGGCGAGTAGGATGCAAAAGGTGCGGTGCATGATCTGCTCATGATCTGGCATGAAGAGCCCCGGTGTCTTGACCTTTCTGCCCGCCGCAGCCGTGAAAAGCCGCACAATGACGAAACGGGTGGCAGGCAGGCCGCTAGCGGCCATTTTGGGAGCATCCACACCGCATGAAAAAAGCCGCCACAGCCTTTCCTGGCACCCTTTCCTCGCAAGGCACATTGTTGATGGAAGCGCGCATGATCGAGCAGATCGCCGATCTGATGCACGACACGGCTTTTTTCATCAAAGACGCCTCGGGACGCTACCTGGTGGTGAATCAATCGCTCGTCGAGCGTCATGGTCTCAGGAGCAAATCGCAAATGCTCGGCAGGCGGCCCTGCGATGTCTGCCCCGGCGACTACGGCCGCATTCCCACCGAGCAGGATGAGCAGGTGCTGCGCACCGGGCAGCCCATCGTGGAGCGGTTGGAACTCTTCTGGCGCAGGCCGAATGTGCCGGTGTGGGGCCTAACGAGCAAGCTGCCCATCCGCGATGCACGCGGCCAGGTGACGGGCCTCATCGGCATCTCGAAAGACCTCGCGGCCCCCGTGAGTCGTGACGATGTCTCGCCCGAAGTCGCGAGGGTGCTGCGCTATCTTGAAAGCGCTTACGATGATCCCGTGAGCCCTTCCTCACTGGCACGAAAGGCAGGCATGACGGCGGCACGCTTTGCCCGCGTGATCAAACGCATCCACGGCATCAGCCCCATGCAATTGATCACCAAGACACGCATCACCGTGGGCTGCCGACTGCTGCGTGAGACGGACGCTAGCGTGGCGCAGATCGCGCTCGACTGCGGGTTCTCGGACCACAGCGCCTTTACGCGTGCTTTTCGAGCCGTGACGGGCATGTCGCCGACGGAACATCGGCGACTGGCACCATGATCGTGTCGTCTTGCGCCTGTCAAAACTACACACGATGAGTCGCTCATGATCCGCCCGATCCTCACCTCGCTACTTCTCTTTTCCACCGCGACCTCTAATGCGTCTGCGGAGGCGGTGACGGTGAAAATTGTGCCGGGAGTCGGTATCACTCGCGGTGGCGAGCCCTACTTTGTCAAAGGCGCAGCTGGCGACAAGCATCTCGATGAACTCGTGGCCACCGGTGGCAACAGCATTCGCACCTGGACCACGAATGGTCTGGGGACGATCCTCGATACGGCCCAGCAGCGCGGGCTGACCGTTTGCGCGGGCATCTGGCTGGAATCGGAGTGCAGTTGGTTCTCCTATTCAAATGCCGAGCACTGTGCACGCCAAACGGAGCGCGTGAAGAAGGAGGTGCTTCAGTATCGTGATCATCCAGCGCTGCTTTTTTGGGGCATTGGCAACGAAGCCGAAGGCGATGGCAACAACATGGCCTACTGGATTCAATTGGAGGTGCTCGCAAAGGCCGTGAAGGAACTGGACTCTGCGCACCCCTCCTTCACCGCACTCGCTGGCCTCCAACCGCTGAAGATTGCGGGACTCAATGCGCTCACACCGAGTCTCGACTTTGTTGGCATCAACACCTACGGCGCACTCACTGGACTGCGCAGCTATCTGGCGGAGCGAAAATGGGCACGCCCATGGGTGGTCACCGAATACGGTCCGCGAGGCTTCTGGGAAAGCCCGCGTGCCCCCTGGGGAGCGCCTATCGAGCAAACGAGCACCGAGAAGGCCCAGTTCATCCGCAAGGCCTATCAGGTCGCCATTCAGCCCGCAGGCGACTGCTGGGGTGGTTACGTCTTTCTCTGGGGTCAAAAGCAGGAGGCCACCGCGACGTGGTTTGGCATCTTCACCGAAAGCGGTGAATCCACCGCCGTGCGCGATGTGATGCATGAGTTCTGGAAAAGCCAATCACCGACGGATCGAGCGCCTGATCTCGTGAAACTAGTAAGCAGCGCTGCCAAACAAGAGATCGCCGCAGGCAGTGAGTTCCAAGCAGAGGCCAAGGCGTGTGATCCCGATGGCGACGCGCTGTCCTGGCACTGGAGTGTCACCCGTGAGAGCGCCGGACGCGATGCCAAAGGCAAGGAACGCGTGCCTGCTTCGATGCCCGAGTGTGTGGTGAAGGCCGAAGGATCGACTGCGCTCTTTCATGCGCCGCAGAAGCCCGGCGAGTATCGAGTTCACCTTCGCGTGACCGACACGCACCAACGCGCCGCGACGGCCAACTTCCCAATCAAGGTCAAGTAGCTGGCCGCCTCACGGCCTCAAATGCCGCACGAGGAACTCCATGCGCAAACGCGAGCCGTAGGGCGTTTCGGCCGCCCCGTGGCCGGTGCCGGCGATGGGCATGAAGTCGAAGCTCTTGCCGGCCTTTTGCAACGCGGCGACGACTTGCGTCGTGCTCGCGGGATCGACGTTCGTGTCCAGTTCGCCGACAATGAGGAGCAGATGGCCTTGCAGCTTGTTCGCGTCCTCTTTGTTCGAGCTTTTCACATAGGACTCATCCACCGGCCAGCCCATCCACTGCTCGTTCCACCAGATTTTATCCATGCGGTTGTCGTGACACCCACAGTCGGCGACGGCGACATGATAAAAATCGTGATGATCGAGCAGCGCACGCATCGCGTTTTGACCGCCGGCGCTGCCGCCGTAGATGCCCACGCGGCTCAAATCCATCCACGGGCGTGTTTTCGCCGCTTCTTTGATCCATAGCTTCCGATCCGGAAATCCGGCATCTTTGATGTTCTTCCAGCACACATCGTGGAAGGCCTTGCCGCGATGATTCGTGCCCATGCCGTCCA
>CAMCWM010000274.1 GCA_945882215.1 Akkermansia muciniphila
TCTGCTTTGAAGACACCGTGGGCCGCGTGGCACGCAAATTTGTACGCGAGGCACCGCAGATGATCGTGAACATCAGCAACGACGGCTGGTTCCTGCAAAGCGTGGAAACTGAGGTGCATCTGGCCAACGCGCTCTTCCGCGCCATCGAGCTGCGCCGCCCCATGGTCCGCGCGACAAACACCGGGGTGAACTGCTTCATCGACACCCACGGTCGCATCACCTCACAGCTCACCGATCGCGACACCGGCTCCTGCTTTCTCGAAGGCACCCTGCCCGGCGAAGTCAAAGTGCCGCGCCATTCCGTGATGACGCTTTATGCACGTTTGCGGGACTGGTTTGCGCTGACGATGCTGAGTGTGTGTGGCGTGACGTGGATATGGGGTTGTTGGTGCCACAGGCCTGCATGAAAGTGTTGAGGGCATGGACGTTCCACGCTTTTCTGATCAATGGAGTGGTTAAGATTTTCCCGTCGTGGTGACACGACAGAAATATCGATTCTTGATCACGCAAGTATGGCGACATAAGCAGCAGGATATGGAGGGATATCTCCATTGACGCCAATCAATCGTTGGCTTGCCTTGCTGATACCTGGCGCCAATGAAAAAAAGACATGTGTTAGCCATCGTTTTGCTTGCCGTTTGTTCCAGCCATCTGGCTGTTTGGATGGTCGCAAGTTGCTCTGACGGTCAGAGCAACTCCGAACACAAGTCATACACTTACCGAAAGCCGGAGTTATGGAACAAAAAGCATCTCACCTGGCGATTGGCCGCTTCGGCCTCCATGCCAAAGGGGATGTCTGAGAAGGAGTTTCGTCAGGCCATTGCCAGAAGCTTCAAACAATGGGAACCGGCGGACGTGTTTACTTTTTCTCCCTCATCAGAAAAGGCGGCTGACATCACCATTGGTTTTCAAAAACCACCCGATCGGAAATGGGATGGCCATCTCGGGCTCATGGCCGCTGCGTCCTATCCATGGACCCGGAACCGCGGGCATATTTATCTGGATCCCGCTGAAAAGTGGATGGCAAAGCCCTTTGCCATTCTTGGTGATCCCGTCACTGACTGGCTGCCTCATGAAATCGGTCATATGCTGGGCCTGCCGCATGTGGTCGAGCAAGGTTATATCATGAATGAAATGGGTCCCTATGGACCGCCCGATGAGTTTGATTTTTCCCTCCTGCAGCATCTCTACTCGCCGAAAACCATCGTGCCCACAGGTGCTAAAAACACTCCCATCTCGACTTCGCTTTTGGGAGGGGAATGACCTGTGAAAGCAATGGGCGAACCGCTATGCGGATTTTCTAGGAAATCGATTTCAAAGCATAGAGCCCTTGCCGTTCAACAGCCGAAGCCCGGTCATGAGAAGTGGATGGGCAGCAATGGGAAGACCATCAGGGCACCGTCGGACTCATCACCGAAGCGGGAAGCCTTGTTCCCAGTTTGCCGCTCACCAAGTTTTCAGAGGCCGACCGGAAAAGGATAATTGAGCGCTTCCCCGAGTTGCGCTCCTGCCGAACGTGACGGGACAAAGTTTCATGAACCAGGACAAAGAAGCAGCGCCCGGCACTGTTCGCAGACCATCACGCAATGTCATCCAGGGCTTGAGTCACGGCGCATCATCTGACTAGGAGCGTTGGTGCAGACCAACGACCATGATCATCTGGGGATCCAAAGCCAAAGAATCACAGATCGCCACCGGCACCTTCTTCTGCCCAAACTGCATGGCCGACTCGGGCTACACACACATGCGGGTCTCGCGTTACTTAACCCTCTACTTCATTCCTCTTTTTGCCACGAGCACGCTCGGCGAGTACGTGATCTGCCACGGTTGCAACGGCCAGCTCTCCGACCGCGTCCTTGAATTCACACGCGAGCAGATTCTTGAGGCGGTCCAGCCATGGACCTGCTCGAAGTGCCACAACCGCAATCCGAGCCCGCAGGACAGTTGCCTGGCCTGTGGCGCGTCCAAGTACTCACAGCCGCCGCCGCTGCCGTCCGCGCCTCCTCCGGCACTACCGCTGGCATGAAGGTGTTTTCGGTGGGAAGCAGGGCACGTGGATCTCAGGAGCTTCTGAAACGCGCCCGCCCCTGCAGCTAAGGCTGAGGCTTTGCTTAGCGTATTCTGAGCCATGGCTGGCTCGTGGCTTCGGACCGACTGCGTAACGGTTTAGGAAATGAAGCTCTCTTTCCGCCTGAACCCTCCCGCCCGGACATTTCACGCCCTCACGGCCATGCTGCTGCTCGGCTGGCTGGCAGGAGAGGCTGGCGCCGCCACCGTGATCACCTCCGGCGGAAACCTGGGATCGGCCGTTCCCTCGGGCGCGGTGGACATTGATGGCGACAGCTTGGCCGATGTCTCGTATGTGAGCTTCGGCACCGACTTTGCTGCCCTGGATGCCGTCTCTCCGGACTACGGCATCGTGGCGGGGGATTTCGCCTTCTACCGCGACACTTCCACGGCGGTCGTGGGCGATGGCTCCGGCGGGAATGAAGCCGTCCGGCCCTTCCGCGGCGTCCTCTTTAATTCCAGCGACAACTGGACCAAGATGCATCTCACGAGCGGCTACGGCTGGGTGCAGTGGAGCATTGGCGCTGACAATTCCATCGCTCCGGTGCCGCTGGTCTTTGTGCGGGAGGACTCCGGAGAAGATTTGTCCGCGTTCAGCGCCGAATCCTTTCTGTCCGCGCCCGAGCCCGCCCGCATACTGCTCGTGGGGCTGGGCGGTTTGGGACTCGTACTGAGGCGCAGGAGGCGTTAACTTGGAGCGCTGCCGGCCAATGCCCCCTGCCGCCCCAAAACCTTCGTCTCCAGCCCTGCCGCGCACGCGGCTGTCCTAAAAACGGCGTCTCCAGCCTGCAGAGATTCCCCTGCGCCTGCCTGTGCGGGAACTGGGCGACTTTGAACCCCTCGTCTCCAAACTTACCCCGCGCCTGGCACCAGACGTGAGAGACGCTGGAGATGGGGGCAGGATGGCTCGGATGTTGCAAGCTGCGGCTTCTGCCCCGGCTATGTCTGGCATCGCCTACTTGGGCATCTGGATCAATCCCGCGCCCACGGCGGTGGCGGGTGCCTGGAGGGGCGCGGCGGTGCGGGTGAGGAGGGGGATGATGTTCGGGCCGTAGTAGCCGCGGGCGAGCAGGGAGGCGACGACGCCGGTGGTGATGGCGGTGGCCTGCGAGGTGCCGCTGCCGATGACGAGCTTTCCATCCGCATAGGCGGAGACGATGCCGACGCCGGGGGCGACGAGGGTGAGGCCCGGGCCGGAGTTGGAGAACCAGGCCTGCGTGCCGCTGGCATCGATGGCACCGACGCTGAGTACACCGGAGAGTCCGGCGGGCATGGAGAGGGTGGTCTGCTGCTCGTTGCCGGCGGCAGCGACAATGACAACGCTCCGGCTTTGCGCGTAGCGCACGGCTTCTTCGAGCACCGGCGAGGAGGCGCTGGAGCCGAGGCTGATGTTGATGACGCGGGCGCCAAGATCGGCGGCTTTGACGATGGCGCTGGACAGCAGGGCGGTGTTGCTGTCGCCATTCGTGTCGGCGACGCGGATGTCGAGCAGTTTGGCGGCAGGAGCGCCGCCGCCGATGGTTTCGCTGCTCCCGGCTATGAGCGAGGCCATGGCAGTGCCGTGACCGTTCATGGCGCTGCCGTCATTCACGAGATCAATGTGGGTGATCTGCGCGTCTTTGAGGGAGGGATGCGTCGCTATGCCGGAATCAATGACCGCGACGGTGACGCCCTGGCCCCAGCCGCTGCGATTGCCTGCGGCTCCGATGGCGTCGAGTCCCTGGCTGCGGAAGGGGGCGCTCCCGCCAGCATTGGCCGTGTCGGTTTGCGGCGGGAGACCGGGAACGCGGACGAGGTAATTGGGACCGACATGGGTGTAATCTGCCGCGTGTTCGTTAAGATCGCGCTCCAGAGCGGCGGTATCGCGAAAGCGGACGCGGGCAGTGCGCAGTCTGGCATCGTAACCGAGCACTTCGAGGCCAAGCGCCGCCGCACGATTACGAAAGGCGGCCAGCGCCTCGGGTGTGAGGAAGGTGAGCAGCGCTTCGTTGGGAATGGAACCCGGAACGTTGAGTGTTTGGATCTGCGGTGACGGTACGGCGGTGTTGGGGTTTGTTGCTGGTTGGTTCGGCAGTAAAACCGGTGCCAAAGGCGGCATGGGAGCGGGTTTGACCCTGCTGACCGGCATGGAGGCTGGCGTGTCTGCAATTGTTGGAGCGCGATGCATTTCCACCATGAGCCAGCCGACCGAGGCAGCCATCAGAATGATGGCAGCGACGAAGATCAGGGCTGGCAAGCGGCTTGAGCGCATGGAGTGCTGAAAATTTCGCACATGGCGGCCTCAGCGCGAGTGTTGCTTTTGAAAGCAAGGCGAACGCTACACACTTACTTCGGCGATGTACTCGCGCACGGCACGCAGCGTCTCACGAGCAACGTCGGCGCGTGGTTTGGCAAACGGCGGTCGAAACCATGGGAAACTGCCCAGCAGATCGGGCGTGACCAAGACCTGGCCATCTGTGCCGGAACCCGCGCCAATGCCAATCGTGCTGGCTTTGACCAGAGTGGTGATTTGCATGGCGACCTCGGGCACGATGCTTTCCAAAACCATCGCCACGGCTCCAGCTTCATCTAAGGCGCGCGCATCGGCGATGAGGCGTTCGATCTGCTCGCCGGTCTTGCCTTTCTTTTTGTAGCCACCTTCTTCCTTCACGCTCTGTGGCAGCATGCCGATGTGACCGACGAAGGGAATGCCCGCTGCGATGATCGCACGAATCTGCGGGATCATCGAGACGCCGCCTTCGAGCTTCACGGCGGATGCGCCGCAGTCCATCAGGCGTTTGGAGTTCAAAACGGCTTCTGCGGGCGTGCGGTAGCTGGCGAAGGGCAGATCTGCGATGACGGGCGCACGCTTCACGCCCCGGCAGACGGCGGCGGTGTGGTGGAGCATCATGTCCATCGTCACGCCAGTTGTGTCCGGCAGCCCGAGCACCACCATGCCGAGCGAATCACCGACGAGAATGAGATCCACGCCCGCGTCATCAAGCATGCGAGCTGTGGGATAGTCATAGGCGGTCAGTACGGCCAGCTTGGGGCCGCTGGCTTTGCGCCGGGGGAGTTCGGAAAGGGAAGTCAGCATGGAATGGCAATGCATCGCCGTCAGCGGCATAAAATTCAAGCGGGTGAATCAGGCGTCTCACCGCAGGAAGCGTGGGAAAATCAATTCAATGTTTCGTTCAGCAATTCCTTCTTGCTCCTGAGCCGGGGGTTGCCTAACCTCCGAGCCATGAACCTCTTCAAACGCGATTTTCTTGTTCTCGGAATGTTCGTCTCTGCTCTTGCCGGTCTGACCGGCTGTGGCGGCGGCGGTGGTGGCGACACCATCCTCGTCGGTGAATTCGCCTCGCTCACAGGCAAGGAAGCCACCTTTGGCATCTCCTCTCACGAGGGCACACAACTGGCCATCGAGGAGATCAACGCCGCCGGTGGGGTGCTGGGCAAGAAACTCGAACTCAAAACGGAGGACGATCAATCGAAGGCGGGTGAACCGGCGAACGTGGTGAACAAACTGATCTCGAAAGACGGAGCCATCGCCATCCTGGGCGAAGTTGCATCGAGCCGCTCGCTGGAAGCAGCGCCTATCTGCCAGCAAAACGGCATCCCGATGATCTCCCCGGCCTCCACCAATCCGAAGGTCACCGAGACGGGCGATTACATCTTCCGCGTCTGCTTCATCGATCCCTTCCAAGGCACGGTGATGGCGAACTTTGCCACCAACACGCTGAAGGCGAAGAAGGTGGCCGTCTTTACCGATGTTAAGAGCGACTACAGCAAGGGATTGGCCAAATTCTTCAAGGAAGGCTTCACCAAGGCCGGCGGACAGATCGTGGGCGAGTTTGATTTCAATGGTGGGGACAAGGATTTCAAAGGACAACTCACGGCCATCAAAACTGCCGCCCCGGACGCTGTTTTCGTTCCCGGTTATTACACGGATGTGGCGCTCATATGCATTCAGGCGAAGCAGCTTGGCCTGAACGTGCCCCTCATCGGTGGCGACGGCTGGGAAAGCGACACGCTGGTGAAGATCGGCGGTGATGCGGTCGAGGGCCACTATTTCTCCACGCACTACGCGGCGGACGCAGCCTCGCCCAAGGTGACGGCCTTCGTCGAAGCCTACAAGAAGCGCTACAACGGCAAGGTGCCGGATGCGATGGCAGCGCTCGGCTATGACTCCGCCAAATTCCTTGCCGATGCCATCACCCGTGCCGGCAGCACCGAAGGAGCCAAACTGCGCGACGCCCTGGCTGCCACGAAGGAGTTCGAAGCCGTGACCGGCAAGATGACCATCAACGCTCAGCGCGACGCGGTGAAGTCGGCCGTGATTCTTCAAGTGAAGGGTGGCGCATTCAAGTTTGTCGAGACTGTCAGCCCGTAAGCACGCGACCTTCTCGACTGCATGGACTGGTTTCTCCAACAACTCATCAACGGCCTCGCTCTGGGTTCCATCTATGCCCTCATCGCGCTGGGCTACACGATGGTGTATGGCGTGCTGCGGTTCATCAATTTCGCGCACAGTGATGTGCTCATGCTGGGGGCGTATGCGGCGTTCTTCATCGCCCCGGCCAGCGAGCCGA
>CAMCWM010000275.1 GCA_945882215.1 Akkermansia muciniphila
CCAGCGGCAACGTGCAAACTGCGGGCAATCAGGTGATCACTGGCAACGGTGCGCGTGCTCAAGCCACGGTCGATCAGCGTGGCAGCGTCGTCAGGCTCGGTTCCAACACGGCGGCCCAAGTGGGCGACCGTGGCGATGTTTCGCTCTCCAAGGGAGTCGTGCTGATCTCTTCCGGGGATGGTTTTCTACGCCGTCCTGCGGTCCAAGTGACCACGCCGCAGGGAGATGTCACCGTGCGTGGTTCCGCCATCGTGGCGGCCCTCCCGGACGGCTCCGTGAAGATGACCTGCCTCGAAGGCAGCGTGCGGGGGGATCTGGGTGGTCAGAACATGGCCCTGAACCCTGGCAACCTGATCGTGCAGCGTCCTGAAGGCACGCGCGACACTGTGCAGGTGAATCTCAACACCCTCACGCATTCCAGCACGCTGCTCGATAACGCCAGCTTCAAGCAGCCCCTGCCGTCCGCACCTGAGATCCGTCAGGAAGTGGCGCAGCAGGCCCAAGCGCTCCAGATTACAAACACCTCTACTATGACGGTTAACGGACGCACCGACAACGCCACAGGCTCCGAGTCAAAGGAGATGGTTGGAACCGTCACGGGCCCAAAGCTCATCTTGAGCAGGAACAATGTTTCAATGTCGGTGCCTGTGATCAAGCTGGGCGACACTTCTTCGTTCAAAGTGTCTGGCGAGGTTTCCGGGAATAACATTCTCCTCAGCACCAGCACAGACGCATCGTCTGGCTCGTCCGCACAATCTTCTGTGCCGGAGCCGGTATTTAGGGGTGTCCTCCCCGTGACGAATCAAATGGTGGTGGCAAATGGCAACACGCAGCAGATCGCCAATGGCACGATGACCCTTGCTCCCAATGTGAGCATTGCCAATTCGATTTCGGCAGGATCAACCACGCTGAGCAATGCCAGTGTGATATCGGGCACCGCCACGCTGGTCAGAGCTGGTTCCGGCACGCTTACACTCAGCAGCGGCGTGCAGAATGTGCAGGGGGCCACCCTCAACAACGGCACCCTTGTGCTGCAAGGCGGAGCCGCCCAGCAGTTTACCAGCGGCGCACTGACCGTCACCGGTCCGGGCGGTGCGGTGCTCACGCCCATCAACAACGGCGGAGTCCTCACCTTCCAGTCGGCCGGTGGTGGCGCTCCCGCTAGCGCGCCCTGATTTCCGCCATCGGCACAGAACCAGGCTTGCGCAGACGTGGCACACCGCTACTCTCGCCGCCCTTATGCTCAGAGCTGGTATCGTTGGTCTTCCAAACGTTGGCAAATCCACCCTTTTTAACGCAGTCACCCGCACCCGCAAGGCGGAGGCTGCCAACTATCCTTTCTGCACCATCGAGCCGAACACCGGCGTCGTCACCGTGCCGGACGAGCGCCTCGCGGTGCTCTCCAAGATCTCCGGCTCCTCGAAGCTGATCCCGGCCGCGATCGAGTTTGTGGACATCGCCGGCCTCGTGAAAGGCGCGAGCCAGGGCGAAGGCCTCGGCAACAAATTCCTCAGCCACATCCGCGAGGTGGACGCCATCGTGCATGTCGTGCGCTGCTTTGAAAATGGCGACATCACCCACGTCAGCGGCAGCATCGATCCGGTCGCCGACATTGAGGTCATCAACACCGAGCTCATCCTCGCCGACATGGACGCCATCCAGCGCCGCAAGGACAAGGCCGAAAAGAACGCCAAAAGAGGCGAGAAAGACGCGAAAGCCGAGGTGGCCATCTGTGAAAAGCTGATCCCGCATTTCGACGCCGGCAAGCCCGCCGTGACGCTCGAAATGACCGAGGACGAGCGCAAGCTGGTGAAGTCCTTCTTCCTGCTCAGCTCGAAGCCCTGCATCTTTGCCTGCAACGTCGCGGAAAGCGACCTCGCCGCCGCGTCAAACGATCCCGACAACCATCCCTTCGTGGGCAAGGTGCGCGAGTATGTGAAGCATGCGCACGAGGCCAGCGCTGTGGTCGTCAGCGCCGCCATCGAAAGCGAACTGACCGACCTCAGCGATGAAGAAGCCAAAGCCTACCTCGCCGACATCGGCGTGACGGACAGCGGCGTCTCCCGTCTCATCAAAGGCGTCTATGATCTGCTCGGCCTCCAGACTTATCTGACCACCGGCGAGAAGGAAACGCGTGCCTGGACCATCGTGAAGGGCATGAAGGCTCCGCAGGCCGCAGGCGTCATCCATGGCGACTTCGAGCGCGGCTTCATCGCCGGTGAAATCGTCCCCTACCACGATCTCGTCGAGCTCGGCTCCTACGCCAAGTGCCGCGAGAAGGGCAAGCTGCGCATCGAAGGCAAGGAATACGTCATGAAGGACGGCGATGTCGTCGAATGGCGCTTCAACGTGTGATTGGATGGGAGCTCGGACGCCCTCGTCCGCATCCTCATTCCTTCCAAATCCGCCCCTGCCCGGTGCGGAAACCGCGCTCCAGGCTCTGGAACATCGCGTTCAGTCGCGCTTCCTCCTTGAGCACAAACTCCACCGTGTGCGCATGCGTGGAGGCCGGGTAATTTTTCACCACCTTCGGGGTCGTGAGAGTGGGAGAGACACGTCCCGCTGCCTGCTCCACCATGCCCTTCGCGCGCTCCAATGCCTGCGTGCCCGCGTTTGCCAGACTACTGCCCGTTTCGATCTTCGCCGGCTCCAAAAAGTAAAACCGCACCACTTGCGCCGAGTTCAGCGTCAAGTTCACCTCCACCACCCGCGCCACGCCGTCAGAAATGTACTCGTGCTTCGACAGCGCGATGATTGAATTGCAGCGCACGATGTAGTTTCCGCCATTGAAGCGCCCGTCCCACAATCCGTCGCGTGTGGGCGTGTCCCCTTGCTCCTGCTGTTGTCCGCCCTGGCCGGTGGGGTTTTGAGGGGGGGCGGTTTGCGCATGCGCGCTGTTGGAGAGGATTAGAACAAGGGATGTGAGAAGCGTTTTCATGGGAGTGAGCAGGGTTGAGGTTAGCACGAACCCGGCAGGGATGAACAACCCTTTCTTTGGTGGAACGTTTCATCGAATGCTGCCAACGAGGCCGGAAAGGCCCATCCGCAAAAGTGGCATCATACATTCAGTTTCAGCCGCGATCAGCGTATCCTTCTTTGTCAATCAACCCCAACGCGCACCACCATGTTCAAACTCACTGACAAAGGCTCCGTCACCACCTGCGATGGCGTGACGCGTCGCGACTTCCTTTCCGCTGGCGCATTGAGCGCCATTGGCCTCACGATGCCGGGATTCGCCAAACTGAAGGCGGAGGGCAAGGTGGACCCCAAGAAGAGCAACAAGGCCTGCATCATGATCTTCAACCTCGGGGCGCCGAGCCAGCAGGACCTCTGGGACATGAAACCGGACGCGCCGAGCGAGATTCGCGGCCCCTTCAAACCCATCCGCACGCAGAGCAATGCCTTCGAGATTTCCGAAATCCTGCCGCTGCACGCGAAGATCGCGGACAAGTTCAGCCTCGTGCGCTCCTGCTACCACACCGCCGCCGCCGTGCATGACACCGGGCATCAGATGATGCAGACGGGCCGCCTTTTCACCGGTGGCGTGAATACGCCGCACGTCGGCAGCGCGTTGGAGTTCCTGCAAGGCCGCCGCAGTGATCTCCCTGCGCACATCATTCTCCCAGAAACAATGGGGCCGACCGGCGGCAACATGCCGCATGGCCAGGACGCGGGCTTCCTCGGCAAGGCCTATGATCCCTTCGTGCTGAACGCGAATCCGTCGGAGAAGGACTTCAAAGTGCCCGATTTGCTGCCGCCGAAAGAAATCAGCGAAGTGCGTCTCGAACGTCGCAAACAGCTCCGCGAGCTGGTGGACAGCAGTGTGCGGAATTTCGAATACAGCGAGCAAGCGAAGCTCATGGACAGCAATTTCGAGTCCGCCTACCGCATCATGACCTCCACCGAAGCCCGCGAGGCCTTCGATCTGACGAAGGAGCCGCTCAAAGTGCGCGAGCGCTACGGTTTGAACCGCTTCGGCCAGAGTTGCCTGCTCGCGCGTCGTCTCGTCGAGCGTGGCGTGCGTTTTGTCACCGTGAACACCTTCATCACCGTGTTTGGCGAGATCACCTGGGACATCCACGGCTCCAAGCCCTTCACCAGTATCGAAGGCATGCGCGACATCGTCGCGCCGATGTATGACCAAGGCTACAGCGCCCTTATCGAGGACCTTTTCCAACGCGGCATGCTCGACGACACCATGGTCACCTGCCTCGCCGAATTCGGCCGCACGCCGAAGATCAATCCCGCCGGTGGTCGCGACCACTGGCCAAACTGCTGGACCGTGAACTTTGCCGGTGGCGGCATCAAAGGCGGCGAAGTCATCGGCAAGTCCGACGACATCGGCGGCTACCCCACCGAGCGCCCCGTCGCTCCGAAAGAAATCGTCGCCACCATCTACCAGGCCCTCGGCGTCGATCTCCACACCGAACTCCCCGGCCCGCAGGGCAGACCGTATCCCGTCGTCGATTTCGGCACCCAGGCGATCAAGGAGCTGTTTGCGTGATGAATCTGAGCTAAACTTACCCCGCCATGAATGCTGCACTCACCCTGGATTCCTTTTTGGCTGAAGCGATGAACTTCGCCCCAGAAAGCCGCCTCGAACTTGCCGAGCGCCTCGTCGCCAGCGTGCCCGACGATGCCGAGATCGAAGCTGCCCAGATCGAGGAAGTAACTCGCCGCATGGAGGATGTCCGCTCGGGCAAAATGAAGCTGATTCCGGGTGATGAAGCCCTGCGTCAGGTTCGTGAAGCCGTTCTTGGCCGTGCATGAACTTCGTTTTCAATCAAGCGGCGCTGATCGAATACCGTGAAGCCGCCGAATGGTATCAAAGCCGCAGCCTCTTCGCCGGACCACGATTCATCCAAGAAGGCGAAGCAGCCATTCAAGCCATCCTCAAAGACCCGCAACGCTACCAACCCGTCAGCAACGGCTGCCAGGTTTTCCGCCTCAAACGCTTCCCTTACAAGCTCTACTACCTCCACGAACCCGAACTCATTACCATTTACGCCGTCATGCACGATCGCCGCAAACCGGACATCTGGCGTGACCGTCTCGGGTAACTTTCAAAAGCCCATGAATCTGTTTCGTCTCATCATTCTGCTCACGCTCCTCGGCTCGACGCTTCACGCCGCCGAAGCCCCCTCTTTCCGCAACACCATCCAGCCCATCCTCACGCGCTATGGCTGCGCGATGGGCGCGTGTCATGGAGCTGCTGCCGGACAGGGCGGCTTCCGCCTTTCGCTTCGCGGCTTCGATGACGAGGGCGATTGGATCTCGATCACGCGCAGTGCGAATGGTCGCAGGCTTACGATGGAAGATCCGGCGCGCAGTTTGTTCCTGCTCAAGGCGACCAAGTTGGTGCCGCACAAGGGCGACAAGCGCTTCGAGGTGAACTCGCCAGAGTACAAAGCCATCGGCGACTGGATCGCTGCGGGTGCGCCGGGGCCGAAGGCGGATGATCCGCGCATCGTCTCGCTCGAAGTCTCGCATCCGCATCTCGTCACGCAGGCGGGCAAGTCGGTGCAGCTCAAGGTCACGGCGAAGTTCAGCGACGGTCACAGCGAGGACGTCACGCGTTGGACGAAATACAACGCCACCAATGCCAGCGTGGCCACCGTCGATGACTTCGGCCTCATCAAAACCACCGGCAGTGGCGAAGGCAGCGTCAGCGCGTGGTATCTGAGCCAGCTCGCGCTCGCCACCATCACGATTCCGAACGCCAGCAACGTGGATCCCGCCGCGTTCGCCGCGCTGAAGCCGCGCAACTTCATCGACGAGCTCACGCTGAAAAAACTGCGCGAGCTGAACATCCCGCCGTCCGTCCGCGCCGAGGACCATGAGTTCCTGCGCCGTGCGTTTCTCGACACCATCGGCGTGTTGCCCACGCTCGATGAGACTCGCGCCTTCCTCGCCGACAAAGCCGCCGACAAACGCGACCGCCTCATCGACTCGCTGCTGAAGCGGCCGGAGTTCGTCGATTACTGGTCGCATCGCTGGAGTGATCTGCTGCTGGTGAATGGCGACAAACTCATGCCCGAGGCGATGTGGTCGTATTACAACTGGATCCGTCGTCACGTCGCCGCGAACACACCGTGGGACGCCATGGTGCGCGATCTCCTCACCGCCACCGGCAGCACGCTCGAGCATGGCGGCGTGAATTTCTTCGTCCTCAACGATGAACCCACCAAGTGCGCCGAAACCGTCAGCATCGCCTTCCTCGGCACCTCCATCGGCTGCGCGAAGTGCCACAACCACCCGATGGAGAAGTGGACCAACGAGCAGTACTACGGCTTCGCCAATCTGTTCGCCCGCGTCCGCACCAAGAACGGCACGCAGGCCGACGAGCGCGTGCTGTTCTCCGACACGCAGGGCGATCTCGTCGCCCCGCTCACCGGCAAACCGCCGCCGCCACGTCCGCTCGATGTCACAACGCCCATCTCGATGACCTCCACCGAGGATCGCCGCATCGTGCTCGCCAATTGGCTCACCGGCGCGGACAACAAACTGTTCCAGCGCGCCATCGTGAACCGCGTGTGGGCCAATTTCTTCGGTGCCGGCCTCGTCGAAGCCGTCGATGACCTCC
>CAMCWM010000276.1 GCA_945882215.1 Akkermansia muciniphila
ATCATAGGGGGATGATGCCCTGAATTACGCACGGGGGAGGCGCGGACTTTCGGCAGAGACAGGGAGGTCAAGAAATGGTCAAGGAAGTCAAGAGGCGGTCAAGACGGGCAATCTTGACTCCTTGACGGCGCAGCCAGCTTGACCGCGAGCAAAACTACTTGCCCAGCTTGTAGATCGCTCCGTTCCAGTCGAGCACGAGCATTTCACCGGCGGCATTGGCGCAGAAGGCGGTGGGTTTGACCAGGACGGTGGGCTTTTTCTTGGGATCGTTGGCCGGAGTCTGCGGGCTGGTGTAGAGGAGTTCGTTGCTCAGCACTTTGCCGGCGTCGTCGGTTTTGAGCGCCCAGACTTTGCCGAGGACGAAGTCGCCGTAAACGTAGGCACCTTGGAGCTCCGGCTGCGCTTTGCCGGTGTAAACGATGCCCCCGGTGATGCTGAGGCCTTCGGCGTGGTTGTAGGAATGAATCGGCTCGATGAACTTGGCGTCGGCGGGCGGGGTGTCGGTGTTCAGAGCGAAGGGGACGGGGCCTTCTCGGTACTGCCAGCCGTAATTGCCGCCGTTGGTGATCCAGTTGATCTCCTCCCAGATGTCCTGGCCGACATCGGCGCACCAGAGATGGCCTTTGGCGTCAAAGCTCAGGCCCCAGGGGTTGCGGATGCCGTTGGCGTAGATTTGCGGCAGCGCATTGACGCCGCTGGCATACGGATTGTCGGCGGGGATGCCGTAGGCGTTGCTGTACTCGCGGCTGTTGACGTCGATGCGGAGGATTTTGCCGTAGAGCGTGGCGTTGAGCTGGGACATCTTGAGTTCGCCGTTGCGCTTCGAGTTGTCGCCGACGCCGATGTAGAGGAAACCGTCGGGTCCGAAGAGGATGTTGCCGCCGTGGTGGTTCCAGTTGATGAGCGGGACTTCGAGCAGCACGCGCTCGGTTTTTTCGTCGGCCTTGTCGCCGTTTGCCTTCATTTCAGTGATGACGAGGCGTTTCGGCTTCTGCAGCGTGTAGCAGAGGTAAAAGAGACTGTTGTCCTTGAACTTCGGATGGAAGGCGAGGCCGTTGAGCCCTTCTTCAAACAGGCCGTCCTTCGCCTCCATGCCACGCGGGGAGAGATCGAGGAAGGTTTTGGCTTCGGTGCCTTGTTCGTCTTTTGGCAAGATGAGAATCTTGCCACGCTGGAGAGCCAGAAACTCGCGCCCGCTGCCGTCATCCGGGATCACCATGGCGATGGGCCGCTCAGTGGCGATTTTTTCGTAAACGCGGGTGAGTTTGTGCGTGTCAGCGGCGAGGGCGTTTGACGCGATTAGGGCGAGGCAGAGGAGGTAGCGCATAAGTTCGAGATAGTCAGTCTATGCGGGGCGAGTCTTGCACGGCAATGCAGAAAAACGGATTTCCAAATGAACTGCGGCGCATTTGACCGCCCGCCGAATGGTTCTATCCTGCGCACCCCATGAGCAACGCCACCGCCATCACCCCCACCCGCGAAAAAGATTTCCCCGAATGGTACCAGCAGGTCGTTCGTGCCGCCGACATGGCGGAGAATTCCGAGGTGCGCGGCTGCATGGTGATCAAACCGTGGGGCTACGGTCTGTGGGAGAACATTCAGCGCCAGCTCGATGTGAAGTTCAAGGCCACCGGTCACGTGAACGCCTATTTCCCGCTGCTCATCCCGCTGAGCTACCTCGAAAAAGAAGCGCAGCATGCCGAGGGCTTCGCCACCGAGTGCGCCGTGGTCACACATCATCGCCTCGAAGTGCAGAAGCAGCCGGATGGCACGACGAAGATGATCCCCACCGGCGAACTGGCCGAGCCCTTCGTGATTCGCCCGACTTCGGAGACGATCATCGGTGCCGCTTTCGCCCGCTGGGTGGAAAGCTATCGTGATCTGCCTCTGCTGATCAACCAGTGGTGCAACGTCATGCGCTGGGAGATGCGTCCGCGCCTTTTCCTGCGCACCGCCGAGTTCCTCTGGCAGGAAGGCCACACCGCGCATGAAACCGCCGAGGAGGCCATCGCCGAGACGGAGCAGATGCACAAAGTGTATGCCGACTTCCTCACCAATCATCTCGCCATCCCGGTGATTCCTGGCGAGAAGACCGAGCGCGAGCGCTTCCCCGGTGCCGTGCGCACCTTGACTGTCGAGGCGATGGTGCAGGATCGCAAAGCCATCCAGGCGGGCACATCGCACTACCTCGGTCAAAACTTCGCCAAGGCCGCGAACATCCAGTTCCTGGGCCGCGATAACACCCGCCAGCTCGTTCATACCACGAGCTGGGGCGTCAGCACACGCCTCATCGGCACGGTGATCATGGCGCATGGCGATGACGACGGCGTCATCATTCCGCCACGCGTCGCGCCGAATCAGATCGTCATCCTGCCCGTCACGCCGAAGCCCGAGACGCGTCAGGAGATCATTGATGCCTGTGAGGCGCTCGCGCAGACGCTGCGTGCGCAAACTTTTGCCGGCGAGCCGATCCGCGTGCATGTGGACAAGCGCGATCTGCCCGGTGGTCAGAAGAACTGGGAGTGGATCAAGAAAGGCGTGCCGCTGCGCGTCGAAATGGGGCCGCGCGACATCACCAGCCGCAGCGTGGCCGTGGTACGCCGCGACAAGACGCCGAAGGACAAGGAATTCATTCCGAAGGAGGACTTCATCCAGACCGTGGCCGAGCGGCTGCACGAGATTCAGGATGCGCTGCTCGCACGTGCCGTCACGCTGCGCGATGCGAACATGAAAAAGCTCGAAACACTCGAAGAGTTCAAAACCTTTTTCGCTGAGAACTCCGAGGGCGGCTTTGCCCTCATGCACTGGGCCGGCAGCAGTGATGACGAGGACACGCTCAGCAAAGACCTGAAAGTCACCATCCGCTGCATCCCGCACGGCGATCAGTATGCCGAGGAAGGAAAATGCTTCCTCACCGGCAAGGCGAGCACGCGCCGCGTGGTGTTTGCGCGGAGTTATTGAGCCATTTCATCCTCAACGGATGAAGTAGCTCAGGTTCTCCAGTTCCACCGCCAGATCGACGCTGTTCACCACGACGTGCTCCGGCACGTCGAGCACCGTGGGGGAGAAGTTCAGGATGGCCTGGATGCCGTGATCGACCAATTCATTGACCACGGACTGCGCGTTGTGGGCAGGGACGGTGAGGATGGCCATTTTGACGTTGTGACGGCGGATGAAGCTCTCCATCTCGGCCATGGCCAGCACTGGAACGGTCACTTGTGGCAGTTTGCGTGGAGAAAGGTCAAAGGCGGCGGCGATTTCGAAGCCCTCCTTGCGGAAACCGCCGTAGCGCAGCAGAGCGGAGCCCAGATTGCCAACGCCGACGAGGATCACCGGCTGGAGTTTGTTCTGTCCCAGCACGTCGCCGATGGTGCTGCTAAGCGCGTCCACGTTGTAACCCAGCCCACGAGTGCCGAGCTGTCCGAAGTAGGCCAGATCCTTTCGCAACTGCGTGGATTTCACCCCGGCGGCCTTCGCCAGGGCGGCGGAGGACACGGTGTCCACGCGGTTCTCACGCAGCCGCTGCAGGCAGCGCTGGTAGATGGAGAGCCGGTAGATCGACTTGCGGGGGATGTCTATTTTGGCGGGCATTGGTTGAGGGCATGTGAAATTTCACCCGGATGCTGCGGAAGTCAATGCAGCCCGATTTGCCATCCTTGTCACCTTTGCGGCCCGGCTTGCGGCTCAGGCCCCTTCCGCACCGGGGCGGTGTCCGGAATGCGCTGTTCGGTCGGAACATGCAGGTTCTGCTCCAGCAGCTTCAAAAACTCGACCAGCCCCGGCGTGGACTTGTTCGCGTCGTAAAGGCGTTTCAAAATGGCATAGCCCTTTCGCCATGACTCAGGATCGTTCGACTGCGCATAGGCGAATCCGGCGAAGCGCTCGGTGAAGTTCAGCCCGCCGTGCTGGAACGAGTTCCAATACGCGTCGCCCGCCTGCTTGAAGTCCTTGCTGCGATGCCACTGGATTTCGGCCAGCTTTTGCCACAGTCGAGGATTGTCCGGCAGGAACTTCAGCCCTTCCTCCAGGATGGCGATGCCGCGCTTCACATGATCGTGATATAGCTGCCCGCGCAGCGCCGGTTTCAGCTCCTGGTGGTACAAGTAGTGCGAAGCCGCGTTGTAGGCCATGTGCCATGAGGCTTCCTCCCAGTAGCGGACGTTCCGTGGCTGCAAGCGCGTCACCAACTTGTAGAGGCTGTCCACCTTTGCCCAATTGACGTGGGTGAACTCCAGATGGGCGCGCAGTTGAAACATGCTGGCCGCAAGCCCGCGCAGTCCGCCCAACGATGCCGCCAGTCCCATCTGTCCCATGTTCTCGCCGACACCGAGTTGCAGCGGCTCCTCCAGCATTTTTTGCTTTCGCAAATCCTGCGTCAGATGCTGCTCCAGCGGCAGCTTTGCCACGCCGAAGACCAGCAGCACCGCGATGGCCTGGAGTTCGCGTTTCATAGCTCTTTCTCCACAAACAGCAGGTGCGTGACGAACAGGTAAACCGTCACATAAAGCGCCGCGATGCCCGTGATGTCGTAAACCGCCGCCCATGGCACGATCTCGCCGTTCACCACGCTGTCCACGATGTCGAACTGGGCCAGATCCGGGCAGATCGCCGCCAGCAGCAGCGCCGCCACACGGCTGGCTGCGCTAGAAAGATGCGGCTGAAAAAAGAACTCGCGGATCAAGGCATGTCCGTGCCCGATGATCGTGATGCAAAACGTCATGATGATGGTGAACAGCGTGGAGCTGGCGATGCAGGACAGCAGCAGCGACACCGTCGTCACCACGGCCGCCTTCAGAAAGATCGCCCACACGGCCCAGTGGAGGTTCCAGGTCAGTCCTTGTCTCGCCACGATCTCGCGCACCTGCGCCACGGCCTCAGGTGTGTCCATTTTTTCCAAGCGCATGCGTGTCACGACATCTTCAAACACCATCGACTCCCTCAGCCACAAAATCAGGCTCAGCACCGCGTCCATCACGATCAGACCACCTCCGATCAGCAGCAGCACGCCCAGCAGCTTACCCAGCAGGTAATCAAAGCGTGGCACCGGCTTCGACAGGATCGTGTAAAGCGTGCGGTCCTCCATGTCCTTCGGCAGCAACAGCGCCGTCGAAACCACGCCGATCACGATGCTGAAAATCTGCAAGGCGCCCAGAGTCACGCTTTTCAGCAGGTTGAGCTGCTGTTCGGGATTGATGACGGAAAAGGCGAAGCCCGCTCCCACCGCCAGCAGGCAGAACACCACCAGGAAGGCCAGGATTTTCATCCGTACGAGCTGAGTCACCGTCGCCATCGCCAGCGTCCAGACACGCTGCGGCGAAAATCGCACGCGCGGCTGCTTTTCAGCGATCGAACTGTTCGTGGCGTTGCTCATGATTTCTTCGCTTCGTTCGTGGCTTCGAGGAACAGGCGTTCGAGCGTCGTGCGCGGATGACCGCTGCGTAGGATCTTCGTGCCGCCGCTTTCGGCCTTCACCAGTGCATCAATCTTGGCCAGCAGTTCAGGTGAGGCATTCTCCAGCACCATCTCGGTTTGATTCTCCACTGCGATCAAATCCTCCAGCCTGCCCTCACGCACCATGCGGCCATGCGCCATGATGCCCACGCGGTCGCACACCTCCTGCATCTGCTCCAGCAGGTGAGAGGTGACGAGCACCGTGATGCCACGGGAGCGGAACTCGATGATCAGATCACGAATTTTCCGCGAACCCGCCGGATCAACACCCGCCGTCGGTTCATCGAGCACCAGCAGGCGTGGTTCATGAATCAACGCCTGCGCCAGGCCGAGGCGTTGCAGCATGCCTTTGGAATAACCACCCACGCGTCGCGATGCCGCATCTTCAAGCCCGGTCAGCTCCAGCATCTCGGAAGCCCGTTCCTTCAGTTTCGCACCGCGCATGCCGCACAGGCTGCCGTAGAAGTGCAACGTCTCGCGTCCGGTGAGATGCTTGTAGAAATATGGGTTCTCCGGCAGGAAGCCCACGCTGTGGCGGCTGGCCACCTCGCTGCTCGGCACACCGAAAATGCTCGTGTCACCCTCGGTCGGCTTCAGCAGGCCCAGGATGACCTTCATCGTCGTTGATTTGCCCGATCCATTCGGCCCGATGATGCCATACACCTCGCCCGCTTTTACGGTCAGCGACAGATCATGCACCGCGCGAAACGCCCCTTTCACCAAGGTGCCTTTGAAGACCTTGGTCAGGTGGTTGACGGAAACGGCGGGCGTGTCGGACATGGCGTTAATCACGCACGATGCTGAATCCGCGCAAGTTTGGCTCTGCGGGCACCACCTTCATTTCACGCTCCTTGATGTGCGAGCCGAGGCTGCTGCGCTGGATGTCTTCGAGAAACGCGTCGAGCTCCTCCGCCTCAAACGCCTGCGCAAACAGCTCCACGCGGCCGTCCGGCAGGTTTTTGACCCAGCCGGTCACATCAAAGCCGGAGGCGATCCGCTTCGTGCTGTAACGAAAACCCACGCCTTGGACGCGGCCTTTATAAAAAACTTGTTTGGCAGTCATCACTTCATCAAAAGCTTCAAGGCGGCGCGTGCTTCTTCACTGGCCGCATCA
>CAMCWM010000277.1 GCA_945882215.1 Akkermansia muciniphila
TCAAGTCGGTGCGACTGAGCAGGGTGGTCAGCTTGTTGGCGATGATCTCCCGCAGCGTGTCCACGCGGATGCCGTCGAAGTCGGCTTTCTGCACATCAAGCTGTGGCGCACGATCCACGACGACATCCACCAGCTCACGCTCATCGCCACGCGTGAGCCGAAAACGGTGAAAGTCCGGGGCGGTGCGCAAGGCCTGACAGTCTGCTTTGATTTCAGCCGCGACACGATGCACGAGGTTTTGCACTTCGATCCCCTCAACCGCGTCGCTGGTGAAAAGATCCAGATCATAAGAGCGGCGGTGATCGAGATAAAACAGCCCAAGAGCACTGCCACCGGTGAGGAAAAAACGCTGCTCCCGCGCGAACCAAGCGCGGAGAAAATCACGTTTCAGCGGCGTGCAGGCGTTAGATTCTTCCCAGCTCATGAGCGGCGCGGAGGAGATGTTCCCAGACGGGACGACGACGGCCAAGCATGGGGCTGAGTTGAGGAAAGCTCTCGGCGACCTGCCGAAGGGTGAGAAACTGCCAGACTTGGTCCACCCGTGCCTCGCGCATGAGCCATGCGGCGGTGTTCAGCCAGTCCGCTCCCGTGCTGGTGGCGAGACGCGCCCGCAGGCTGGAAGCCGTTTCAGGACGGTCCCACGCGAAGTCAAGGTTGTCAGCGGGCATGGCAGCTACCGGGGGCATGGCGCGAGAGTAATGGCCTGCGGTTGGAACGTCAAGCCGGGTGGACGGCGGATAGGCGCTGGTGTGAAACGGTTGCTGTTCTTCCTGCGCCCGCTTTTATCCTGACACCATGGCAACCATCGCAGTTCTCGGCACGCTCGACACCAAAGGTCACGAACACGCCTACGTGGCGGAAATCATCCGCGCACGCGGGCATCAGACGCTGCTCATCGACACCGGCAGCGGCGAAGCGCCGCAGGTGAAGCCGGATGTGACGCGGGAACAGGTCGCGGCGGCGGGGAACGTCGATCTCGCCGGTATCATGGCACGAAAAGACCGTGGCGAAGCCGTCACAGCGATGGCAGGCGCGGCGGCGGCGTTTCTGTCGGCCTTGGTCGAAAGCGGCAAGGTGCAGGGCGTGATCTCGCTCGGCGGCGGCGGCGGCACGGCGATTGGCACGGCAGCAATGCGGGCGCTACCCGTTGGTTTTCCGAAGGTGATGGTCTCCACGCTGGCCGCTGGCAATGTGGCGCCGTATGTCGGCACGAAGGACATCGTGATGTTTCCGAGCATCGTCGATGTCAGCGGCATGAACCGCATTTCCCGCGTGCTGCTGGCCCGTGCGGCAGGCGCGATCTGCGGCATGGTGGAAACAGCGGTGCCAGTGGCTGATGACAAGCCACTCATTGCCGCATCAATGTTCGGCAACACGACTGAATGTGTGAACATGGCGAAGAAAATCCTCGAAGACGCCGGTTACGAAGTGCTCGTCTTCCACGCCACCGGCACGGGTGGCAAGATCATGGAGTCACTCATCGAAAGCGGCATGTTCGCGGGTGTTCTCGATGTCACGACGACCGAATGGGCCGATGAACTCGTCGGCGGCATCCTCGGGGCCGGACCAACGCGGCTCGATGCGGCAGGCAAAGCGGGCATTCCAGCCATCGTGACGCCCGGCTGCCTCGACATGGTCAACTTTGGCGAGAAGGCTACGGTTCCCGCCAAGTTCGAGGGCCGCACCTTCTACATCCACAACCCGCAGGTCACGCTCATGCGCACCAACGCCGCTGAATGCGCCGAACTGGGCCGCATCCTGACGGAGAAGGTGAATGCGTATCGCGGACCCGTGACCGTGCTGCTGCCTTTGAAGGCGATCAGCATCATCAGCGCGGCTGGAAAGCCATTCCATGATGCTGCCGCTGACATGGCGTTGTTTGACGCGATCCGCAAACACCTGCGTCCCGGCATTCCCCTCATCGAGATGGATTGTGAGATCAACGCGCCAGAATTTGCGGCGGCGTGCGCGAAAGCGCTGCTTGATAGCTTGTCAGCGCGATGATTGCGGCCACTTTGGCCGCCTCATGAACTATCCGATCACGTTTCGCTTCAAGCTCATCGCCCTGGCTCCGCAGATCTATGTGACGGACGCCACCGGCAAGACCATCTGTTATGTGAAGCAGAAGCTGTTTCGCTTCCGGGAAAAGGTGGAGGTGTTCACCGATGACACGATGCAGCAGCTCGTGGCGACGATTGAAGCGGACCGCATCATCGACTGGTCGGCGCGCTACACCTTCAAGTCGCCGAACGGGCAGGTGCTCGGAGCCATCGGCCGACGCGGGATGAAATCGCTGTGGAAGGCGCACTACGATGTCTTTGCGCCGGGTGATCATTCGCCCACGTTTGCGATTCAGGAGGAAAACGCCTGGACCAAGTTTCTCGATGGTTTGGTGAGCGGGATTCCGGTCATTGGCATGTTCGCCGGCTACATGTTGCATCCGAGCTACATTGCCGCTCGGGTTATGGGAAACGCCCCTGTGCTACGTCTGACCAAGCAGCCAGCATTCTTTGAAGGCCTCTTCAAACTGGAGCCGACCGGTGAAGCCAGCGAGGGCGAACAAATGGCCCTGCTGCTGTCATTCTTGATGATGAACCTGCTTGAGCGGGCACGAGGGTGAGCAAAGTAGTCTTGTTGCTGTGCAACAAGGAATCCCTGTTCCGCAGGAACAGGGCTACTTCGGCAGCCGTTCCATCAATGATGCGGGAAGTTCCACCGTCTTCTGACGGCTGGAAGTGCCGCGTAGAAGCGTGATCTGGCCTTTGGCGCAATCGAGAACTTCAGCGAGAAAGCGCAGAAGTTCGGTGTTGGCTTTGCCATCGACGGGCGGGGCGTGCAGTTTCACCAGCAGCACGGGGCGGCCTTTTTCATCGGCGGTCCAGCCGGCGAACTCGGATTTCTTCGCGTTTGGTGTGACGCGGACGGCAAGCTGGGCGCGGTCGTTGTTAGCGGCCATGATCAGACGAGTTTCAACTGCTTGCGCATGAGCCACTCGATGGTGAGCAGCAGGATTGCGGCACCGAACCACCACCAGCTTGACCAGAGAATGGTTTCTTTGGTGATGACTTGTTTGCGGTCGAGGGTTTGCAGGAGATTCGGCAGGTCGGTGGCGGCTTGTTCTTCGCGTAGGAAACGACCGCCGCTGTTTTGCGCCATCGTTTCGAGCAGCGGGCGATTCATCGTGAGCGTGGCCCATTCAGGATTGCCAAGATCGGAAACGTGCAAAGAGAGACGGGCGTCGCTGCGCGGTGTGCTGGGACTTTCAGCGACGGCGATCTCGTAAGTACCCGCTTTGAGCGGCGGCGTGAGCGCGCGATAAACACCGATGTGCGTGGAGTCGGCCTCAAGCTGAAGCGTGGCGACTTCGTTGCCGTCGTGCAGAAGGTAAGCGCGTGGCTGGGCATCGGTGATGATGTCGCCCTTGTCATTGCGAACGCGCACGCGGATTTCAGAAGCTTCGCCGGGCGAGTAGCGTAGGCGGTCGGTGCCGACGGAGAGTTTTTTCTGGTCGATTTGAAACGGCGGTGCCGCGATCCACGCACCAAGCTGCATCCAAAGGCGCTGGTGATACAAATCGGCCACCTGGAAGCGCCAGCGCCAGAGTTCATCGGTGCCGAGGTAGAGCACGGCTCCTGCGCCAACCTGACGGAAGACAATGGTGGGCTGCTGGGCTTTCGCGAGCGTGATGGCGGCAGGAAGGGGCTCGATGGTGGAGTGCCAGTTGATCTTGGGCAGCGTGGGCCAGAGCGTGGTGTTGGCGCTGGGGCTGTCGCTGAGGCGCAGGGCGTCGAAGCGCTGGCCGTCGGTGGTGAGCTCGATGCTGGATGTCAGATTCTTGGTGCTGGAGGCTCCAAACTTCACGGGGATGAGCGAGGCGGTCTTGCCACTCGCCCACTCACGAAGTTTTCCACGCTGGCCGTCGATCATGATCAAGCCGCCGCCGCGTTTCTCGACGAATTCGACGATCCAGTCGAGGTTCTCGGATTTGAAGCGGTTCAAAGCAGCGTCACCGAGAATGAGGAGGTCGTAGCTGAGAAGATCGTCGCGGGTTTTGGGGAAGTTTTTCTGCAAGCTGCCTTGGGTGGCGTCGTCGGCCATGTCGTCGAAGAGCAGCGTGGCCTGCCAGCGTTCATCGCGGTCGAAGTGGTTGTGGATGTAGCGCGTCTCCCAGCGTGGGCGGCCATCGACGATGAGGACTTTGCGTTTCTTCTCCAGCAGGTGGATGGCGAGTTCGCGGGCGTTGTTCGCACGCGTCTTTTCGAGCGAGGCACGATCTCCGCTGGCGGCGACCTGGATGTTCACGCTCCGCAGTGTCTTGTCGCGCTGGCCGGGAGTGGGCGGCGGCAGTTCGGCCACAGGGAAGAGAAAATCGAAGGTCTTCTCGCCCTTGCCATCGGTGTTGAAGTCTTTTTTCCACAGCACCTTGCCCTGACTCTCGATGCGCACCGTGGCGGGAATGCCCGCAGGCATGCTGTCGTTGATCGAAAGGCGGCCCTGGAAGTTTTCTTTGCTGAAGACGGACTCGGGCGCGTTCACATCGAGCAGTGACAAATCCGCAGGTGGCACCTCGGTGCCAAAGCCGATGGTGAAAATGGAGGTGCCGCTGCCTTTGACGGCGGTGCTGAATTCTTCGGGCGAGCCGGTTGTGTTGTGCTGGCCGTCCGTGAGCACGACGAGCGCAGTTCCAGTCGTGGCAGGGCCGAGCGCGGCACGCAGCGTTTGATCGAGGTTGGTGATCGGTGTCGTTGGAGGCAGTTCAAACGCGGTGGGAAGTTCTCCCGAGGTATCTTTGCCGTTTTGGCGGTGCCACCAGAGCCGCTGCGTGTTGTTGCCGCGCAACGCGACGAGTTCGACATCCTGTGTCTCGGCGAGTTTTTTCAGCAGCGGCGTGGTGCCTTTGAGCAGGAGGTCTTCGGCGCGTTGGAAGCGTGGTTTGGCCGATTTATTGCCGTTGTCGTCGGTAAGCTGCATCGACGCTGAACTGTCCACGGCGATGACGACGCGTCCCAACTGCCGCAACGTCGTCACATGTCGCAGAACCGGCCCGGCGAGCGCTAAAACGAGGATGAACACGGCCAGCGAGCGCAGCAGCGCGGGAACTTTCGCAAAACGCGAAGACACGAACTTCAACTCACGGCGATACAGGAACCACATCACGAACGCGAGTCCGAAAGCGATCGCGATCACCGGAAACGGCGTATAGCCGCCGGTGAAGCGAAGAGTGGTTTCGGTTTGCGGGGACATGAAGAGAATGGGATCAGCCTTTGGCGATGCGTTGCTGAAGCAGCACCTCGAAGAACAGCAACGCTAACAAGGCGATGAGAAGCGGCTGCCAGAGTTCGCTGCCGTGGCGGCGGGTGCGGTCGAGGGCTTGGTAGCCGGGGAGGGAATCGGCGAAGCTGGCTTCGTGGCGGTCGGCGATTTTTTTGATCTGATCGGCGGGGAGGGGCTTCAGATCGGATTCGGCGTTGTCGGTGTTGAAGGCGAGGAAGGTGGTCTTGTCGGTTCCGACGCGCTGAAGCTGGAAAATGCCGGGTTGGGCGACGGGCGGGCTTTGGACGAAGACTTTGTCGCCTTCCTGCTGACTCTTGAGCGTCTGTGTCTGACCGGTGGGGTCACGCAGGGTGAATTCAGCGCCGAGATCAGGTTTTTCGAGGTTCAGGCGAATCGTGGAGCCGACAAGCTGCCAGGCAGGGGCGCCGCCTTCGGTGGCGAGATAGGTTGTCAGGCGCTGCATGAGCGGGACGAAGAAGGGCTGGAGCGGTAGATTGGTCCATTCGGCGTTTGCAGTAGTGGCGGCGGCGATGACGCGGCCCTGGCCGTACTTTTTCTCCAGCAGCAGCGGGACGTTGCGGTCGAGATTGAGGATGCGCTGGGTGGTCTCGTTGTTGGGGGGCTGCGCAAATTCGAACCAGTGGCGAAACTCGGCGTCTTGCAGGCGGCCACCGCGGGCGTCATTGAAGTAAAGTACGCTGGGATGCGTGAGGCGCTGCATGAGCAGGCGTGCGGGTGTGTCGGCGAGTTCGGCGCGGGCCTGACCTTTGATGGCAGCGGGCAGCAGGCCCTCGCCTTTGCGGTAGAGTTCGCGGTTATACCAGTCGATGTCGCAATCGGGGCCGGCGAAGATGAGCAGGCCGCCACCTTCTTTGACAAATTTGTCGAGATCGGATTGTGCGCGGCCTTGCAGCTTTTCGACGTTGGCGAGGATGACGACTTCAGCTTGCTTGAAGTCGTCGTCGCGCAGTTTGCGCAGATCGACCTTCTTGGTGCGGATGAGGTCTTTAAGAGTGTTTGCGGCGGCGGTGTGCGGGGTGAGGGCGAGTTCGAGGAAGTCGGTGGCACCTTCGAGCGGAGCCGCGCCGGGTTTGCCGTCGATGAGCAGCACGTTGAGCTGATTGCGCACCTGCACGATGCTGTGGAAGGCGTTGTCGTCGGCAAAGCTGTCGCCTTCGAGGCGCACGGAGAGGGAATGGTCGCCGACTTTGTCGAAGGCATGCGTGAAGGACAAAACGGCCTCGCCTTCAGGAGCGACGGAAACACGGGCGGTGCGCAGGCGGGCACC
>CAMCWM010000278.1 GCA_945882215.1 Akkermansia muciniphila
AGCAGCCGTAGCTCTCTATCGTTGGTGAAGTTGAATGCTTTGACCGTCGAGCGACGGCGTTGACCGCTACTTCATTTCCCCAACACGAGTTCCGGCGGTCCTGGAGCCTGGGCACGCATTTCTTCGCCGCGTCCATTCACCAAAGTCCACTTCAAGCCGATGCAGAAGCGCGACTCCCACACACCGCGCAGCGCCAGCGTATCGGCGGCACCGTGGCGCAGGCAGGGGAAGTGGCGTTTGTGGCTGAGGGCTAGGCGAAGGGGCGCGAGATCGTCTGTAAAACTGACAAGGTGCAGCGGACGCACTGGGCCTTTGGCTGCCTCGGCTTCATAGGTGAGGATGACGGACATCGCAGCGGCAGCGGCACCGATATCCATGTCCCAGACTATAAGCGGCGGCGCATCTGCCGACTGACGCAGGAGCTGGATGAGCTGTGATTCACGTGCTGGATCGATTTGAACTGTCGTGAGGATCGTGCGGCCGGAGCTGATGTGGCGGATGGCGGGTGGATCGCCATGCAGCTCGTAGTCGCCCGCGTGCCTCGGCTTGGAGGCGTTGCGTTTCGGATGGCTGACGGGGTGGTCGATGTCCTCGACGGGCAGGATCTCACGCTTCTCGCGGTAGAGCGGCAGGAAGCGATCTTCCAGAATGCTCTGGCGGATCTCGCGCATGAGCTGGTGGTAGAAGTGGATGTTGTGCTGGCCGACGAGCTGCCAGCCGAGCGGCTCCTGTGTCTTGGTAAGATGATGCAGATACGCCCGCGAGTATTTGGCGCACACGGGGCAGGTGCAGGCGGGATCAAGGCGATCCTCGCGAAATTTGTACACCGAACGCCGCAATTCGACGATGCCGCGTGAGGTGAAGGCGGTGCCGCGTTTCGCCACCTGGGTGGGAATAATGCAGTCAAACATGTCCACCCCGCGATGCACGGCCTCCAGCACGTCCACCGGCGTGCCGACTCCCATGAGGTAACGCGGGCGATCCTGCGGCAGCAGCGCGGCAGTGAGCTCACACACGTCCTCGCGCTCCTGCTTTTCCTCGCCCACGGCCAAACCACCGATGGCAAAGCCATCGAAGTCGATCTGCATGAGCCCTTCCGCGCTCTCACGCCGCAGATGCGGATATAACGCGCCCTGAACGATGCCAAACATCGACTGCGGCGAGTCCTCGCGCGCGGCCAGACTGCGCACGGCCCAGCGTTGCGTGACTTGCAACGCGGCGCGCGCGGTTTTCTCATCGGCGGTGGACGGGATGCACTGATCGAGCACCATCATGATGTCGCTGCCGATGGCGCGTTGCGTCTGGATGCTCAGCTCGGGACTGAGCAGGATGCGCTGGCCATCAACATAGCTTTGAAACACGGCTCCCTCCTCCGTCATCGACCGCGAATGCGGCAGCGAGAAGATTTGGTAGCCGCCGGAGTCTGTGAGCACGGAACCCGGCCAGTCCATGAAGCGATGAATGCCACCCAGCTTCTGAAACACCTCCGGCCCAGGCCGCAGCAACAGATGATACGTGTTTGCCAGCAGGATCTGCGAGCCCGAGGCATGCAGGGACTCCTGCGTCTGCGCCTTCACCGTGGCCTGTGTGCCCACGGGCATGAACAGCGGCGATTTGATCTCGCCATGCAGCGCACGAAAGGTCGCGGCACGGGCCTTGGAGCCGGTGGCCTGGGCTTCGAGCTGAAACTGGAGACGTGAAGAGGACATGCAGCAGCTTCTCACCAACGCGATCACCCGCTACTTCTCCGCGAGCATGGCACGCAAACCGGAGAAGAAGTTGGTATTCTCCTCCTGCGTCACGGTTTCGTTCATGTGGCGGGTATAATCGAGTTCCTCGACGTATTTGCGGTCGAGTTCCTTGAGGAAGGTGCTGGGCATGCTGGTCTGCTTCTGGCCCCACTTCATGCGCGTGCGTGTGTGGCTGAGCGTGAGCTTCTGTTTGGCCCGGGTGATGCCGACGTAGAACAAACGGCGCTCCTCATCGACGCGCCCCTCATCGAAACTGCGCTTGTGCGGCAGGATGCCCTGCTCGACTCCAGGCAGATAAACGACGGGGAATTCGAGGCCCTTGGAGGCATGCATGGTGATCAAGCACACGCCTTTTTTCTTTTCGATGTCGTCTTTCTCCTCGCGCTCGTCATTGAGGCTGACTTCATCGAGGAAACCACCGAGGCCCCCGGCGCGGTTGCGTTCTTCGTGGCCTGCGAGGCTCTTGAGGAGTTCCTTGAGGCCATTTTCCCAACCGGCGAAGTCCTCGGGCTCCTTGGCGGCCTTTTTGAGATGATCCATGTAGCCGATTTCGAGGATCAGCGCTTCGGTCATCTGCACGAGCTGAGTGCCTTGCGTGCTGGCAGGACCGGAGAACTTGCTGATGAGGCGCGTGAAAGTGCGGATGGCGTTGCGTGCCTTCTCGGGGATCTGGCGCAGGAAATCCTCATCGCAGAGGGCCACCCATACGCTGTGGTGCTTTTCCATGCTGCGTTCGCGGGCGAGTTCGGCGGTGGCACTGCCGATGCCGCGTGTGGGTGTGTTCAACACACGCAGCAGGCTGATGTCATCGTGCGGATTGTGCAGAACAGAGAGATAGCAAAGGATGTCCTTCACCTCACGGCGATCAAAGAAGCTGCGAGCGCCAACAACTCGGTAAGGGATTTTGCGCTGACGAAAGGCCTGTTCCAGCACGCGTGACTGGTCGTTGGTGCGGAAGAGCACGGCGAAATCCTCCAGCGACTGCTTGTTCGCAAAGTGGGCCGTTTCGACCTCTTTCGCGATCATGTCGGCCTCCTCCTTTTCATCCTGCGTGGCAATGAGGCGCACAGGATCAGCGCCCGGATTGCGGCTCCACAGTGATTTCGGCCGACGACCCGCGTTGTTTTTGATGAGGCTGTTCGCGGTGTGAAGAATGGCCGTGGTGCTGCGATAATTCTCCTCCAGCTTCACGACATGCGGATTGGGGAAGAAGTTTTCGAACTCGGTGATGTTGGTGATCTCGGCACCTCGCCAGCCATAGATGCTCTGGTCGTCATCACCCACGACACAAACGTTGTAAGGCGCGGGAACCAGCGCGCGCAATAAGCGCATCTGGAGCGAGTTGGTGTCCTGGAACTCGTCCACCATGACGTAATGATGCCTGCTCTGCACGGTGGCACGGACATCGGCATGTTCTTCGAGCAAACGCACGCCGAGGACCAGCAGATCGTCGAAATCCATGACGTTCAGACCGCGCATCTCATCCATGTATTTCTCCATGACGGCGGCATCAAGGCTGTGCTGGGGATCGCCAAGGCTTTTGCCATCGTTCTTGGATTTGCTGATGCGCGAGAGGGCGGCGGATGGATCGAGCGTCTCGTCTTTGACAAGGAGGCCTTGGAGCACCTTTTTGAGCAGGCTTTCCTGCTCGCTCTGGCTGTAGATGACGAAGTTGTTCTTGTAACCAACGTGCGCGGCGAACTCGCGCAAGAGGCGTGCGCAAAAGGCGTGGAAGGTGCCGAGCACGACTTTTTTGCCCAGACCGTCGCGCACCATGCCTTTGACACGCTCGCGCATTTCAGTGGCGGCCTTGTTGGTGAAGGTGACGGAGAGGATATTTTTCGGATCGATGCCCTCGTTCACCATGAAGCTGATGCGAGCGGTGAGCACACGCGTCTTGCCGGTGCCTGCGCCCGCAAGAATGAGCAACGGACCATGGATATGGGTGGCGGCCTCACGTTGCTGGTGATTAAGCGTGCCAGTGAAACCGCTCATGACGTTACCGCACCTCGCACGGGCAGGCCGCGTTCGCGCCATTCGTTGAGCACCTGCGGGAGGAGTTTGTGCTCCTCGATCTTGATGCGCGCGTGCAGCGTCTCAGCGGTGTCGCCGGGAAGCACCGCAACCTTTGCCTGCGCGAGAATGCGCCCCGCATCGATCTCCGCAGTGACAAGATGCACCGTGCAGCCGGTTTCGCGGTCACCAGCATCGATCGAAAGCTGCGGGGCGTTCGCACCTTTGTGGTTCGGCAGCAAGGAGGGGTGAACGTTCACGATGCGGCCAGCATAAGCGCTGATCACTGGCTCCTTGAGAATGCGCATGAAACCAGCGAGCACGACAACATCCACACGAGCACGCTCGAGATGCTCGAAGATTTCCTTTTGCGCCGCATCACTCAGTCTGCGCGGATTGGAGCCACCGTCGACGAACTGTGCCGGCAAGCCTGATGCACGGGCGATCTTGAGGAAGTTTGAGTCCGCCTGATCGGAGAGCGTGAGGGCGATCTCGGCATTCAGCGCACCTGATTGGAGCGCAGCAATGATCGCACGTAAGTTGGAACCTTCACCAGAACCAAGAACAGCAATGCGGAGAGAGCCTGTGCAGGTGTCGTTGCCGCCAAGCATCTTGTTGATCGTGCTGGTGGTGGAACGGCCGGGAACGAGCGGAAGAATGCGGATTTCCGTGCCGGCATTTTCAAGCGCGATGCGTTCTTCACGGTTCAGGGAGTCAACGGTGTAATCTCCGCCCTTGGCATACACATGCGGGCGAATGGACTCAATGAGCGTGGTTGCACGTTCATCGTCGAAAACCACGACCGCATCCACAGCACGCAACGCAGCGAGCACTTCCGCACGATCATTTTGATGATTCAGCGGGCGATCCGGCCCTTTGAGAACGCGCACCGATTGATCCGAATTCAAAGCGACAACCATTGCGTCTCCCAACGCACGCGCTTGTTCAAGATAACGCACATGACCTGCGTGCAGGAGATCGAAACAACCGTTGGTGAACACCAGTTTTTTACCCTCCTGCTCCAGAGCATCACGCAACCGCCGGACGTCGGCAATGGTAGCGGGTGTGTAATCGGCAGGCATGCCTTGCTAATGGCGTGAACCTGCGCGGATGCAAGGAACGAGCGATCCGAAATGCAGGACAACGAAACAGAGCCAACAAAAAGCGGAAGGCATCGCCTTCCGCTTCTTGCAAAAATCGTGGAAGTTTGCCTCAGTCCTGTTTCACCACCACCTTGTCGCCGGAGTTTTCAAGCACGGCGGCACCAGGATCGCGAGTGAGCGGCCAGTAGGCGTCCATGTTGAGTTTGGCGGGAGGTTTCATCTGAAACTCCTTGCCGTCCTTGGCGGCAAAACCTTGATAGGCCAGCGGCATGAGCGTCACACATACGCGCTCCTGGTCGAACTTCTGCACATGCAGCGCCGCTGCGAAGGTGCTCTTTTGATCCAGCACCAGCGCGTCTCCCACCTGGTAAGGATCGGCTTCGTCTTTATTACCTGGAAGAACGATCTCAATATCAACATCTTCGATGTCTGCGGAGCGCGCACGCACCACCCAACCTTCGGTGATGACATCGCTCATGGTCAGCGGACGCGCATTGACCACTTGGAAGGTGCCTTTGACATAGAGCGGCTGCTCTTGCTTGTAGTTGCGGATGTAGGAGCGCTTGAGGAGGTCATTCTTCACGGCGAGCTGCTCGCCCGAGAAGGCGTAGAACTCCGCCAGCAAATCACGCGCTGGAAGAAACTTGCCCTGTGGCACTGTGTAGTTGGTGAATTTGCGCAGTGGATCAAGTTTGTCGAAGCGTGCGAGCACGCGATAATTAAACGGCTTCTCAGGGTGCGCGAACACCATGATGCTGAAGAACCAGCAGAAAGTGGCGAAGCCCATCAACAACGTGATCAGGATCGTCCACCAAAAGATACCGCCGGAATCTTTTTTCTTGGAAAAACTCCCACCTCCATAGGAGCGGTATTCATTTCCGTCGCTCAAGAATCGTATTTGCATGGCAGAATTGCGAAATTTTTAGTTTTTATGGGATGAGATTGTTCAAATTCTACAAGATTGGCTGAATTTGAAAAGGAAATTTTGTGAATAAGTTGGCAACAAGTTTGCTTCGATTGTCATCAAATTGTCAGGCGGTCTGAGGCTCGAAAGAGGTGCCGCAGCCGCAGCTTCGAGCGGCATTCGGGTTGGTAAGCTTGAATCCGGCATCAGAAAGCGAATCAACGTAATCAATCTGACATCCACGAAGATAGCCCAGGCTCTCATGGTCGATGATGATTGAGACGCCGTCCTCACTCTGCACCACATCATCAGGTTTCGACTCATCCAAGGCCATGATGTATTGCATGCCGGCACACCCGCCTTTCTCCACACGGAGACGCAGGCCGGTTGAGGCGGTGGCACTTTTCTCCGCGATGAGCGATTTGAGGTGCTCGACGGCACTGGAAGTGAGGGAAATCATGAAGTGAAGGGGCGCTTTTCAAAGTCTCTGTGCTTGAGGCGGCGGGGATTGCAATTCCTCACCCGGCGTCCAATGTGACGTTTTCTTGAAGCAAAAGAGCTACGCTTCATACCGCGCACTTTATCGAGATTCATGTCCAAAATTCGCATTCTTCCAGACGCCCTCGCCAGCCAGGTGGCGGCAGGTGAGGTCGTGGAACGCCCGGCCGCCTTGGTACGTGAGCTGGTGGAAAACAGCCTGGATGCCGGTGCCTGCCACATCGAGGTGCATGCGCAACGCGGCGGCGTCGCGATGATTCGCATTGTGGATGATGGACGTGGGATGGACCGG
>CAMCWM010000279.1 GCA_945882215.1 Akkermansia muciniphila
CTGGGCACCAATGCCACCGTCACGAACAACGGCGCGTTGATCGTCAACCGCAGCAATGCCTACAGCACCTCCCAGCAGATCACAGGCTCGGGTTCGTTTGAGCAGGCTGGAGCGGGCACGACCACCCTCTCCGCCGCGAACAACGATTACACTGGCACCACCACTGTCAGCAACGGTGAACTCCGTATCAGCGGTCTGACCGGCACCAGTGCGGTGACTGTCGGCGAAACTGGCGGAACATTGACCAATGCAGCAACTCTGGCAGGAACCGGGACCGTCGCGGGTGCGATTACGGTGGGCAGTGCAACCAGCGTCGGCATCCTCGCCCCGGGGGCCACCGCCGCTGCCATCGGCACTCTGACCATCAACGCCAGCGGACCCGGAGCCGAATTGACAGTTGCCACCGGATCGCAGATTCAAATGGGCATCACCACGCCAACGCCCACCACCCCCACGCAGACGGATTACCAGTTCGGTGTGTTCCACAATGGTGCCACCACCTACGACAACGCTCTGGATTACTTTACCGCCGTTGGCGTTGGTCCATGGAATGTGGCGCCGGGCGCTTCCAACCATGATTACATCAACCTCAGCGGGGCCTCGAGTACCCTGAGCGTTGGCGATCGTGCTGGCGCCACTTGGGGCCAGGGTTCCATTTGGGTGAATACGGTTAGCCTCGGAGCGGTGCAATACGGCCAAGTCTTCAATCTGCTCGATTGGTCGGGAGCCAGCCTCATCGGTGGAACCTTTGACGTCGGCACCTTCACCCGCTATGACGCCTCCGGCAACGTGAGCGCGGGAGACTTGGATCTGGCGTTGCTTGGAGCAGGATACGCCTGGGATGTCAGTGCCTTCACGACCTACGGCATCCTTGTCGTCGTTCCTGAGCCTTCCCGCGCGTTCTTCCTGATGCTAGGCCTCCTCGGTCTCATGCTTCGCCGCCGCCGCTTCCATCGCTAAAACAGCGTTTGATCAAAAAATGACCCGGCCTGCCTTTGTTGGCATGGCCGGGCTTTTTGTTGGACGCGCGTGGATCACTCCGGCAGCAGCCGGGCAGCGATCCCGCGTGCAACGCTGATCAGCCGCTCCTTCTCCTCTGCCGCAAAATCATACGGCACCAGCTTGCCGATCCCCAAGGTGCCGCACAGGCGGTCTCCATCCAGCACCGGCACGGCGAGCGTTCCCTGCACCTGTGTTTGTTTCGCCCCTGGTTTGGCCACGCCGGAGGTGTCGGTCTGCAGATTGCACATTTCCACCGGCTCTTTTCGCTCGGCCGCCACCCCGGCGATGCCCTTGCCCACCGGAATCGACTGGATGATGGGCATCAGGGCCTCAGGAATGCCTTTATGCGCCACCAGCTTGAGGTGCTTGTCAGCCGGGTCCAGCCGGTGCAGCGTGCCGGTCGTGCAGCCGAATTCAGCAATGGTTTGGGTGAGAAAGTCAGCCCAGGAAAAGTCGGTGGAGGAACTCATGGCGGAAGTGGCTTGGGAATTGGGATTTGTCATTGTCGGGGCGGAGGGCGGGCGTTATTCTCGGGCCATCTTCGTTTCTGTCATGAAATCCTGCTCTGCCTTTTTTGTCCTTCTTTGGCTGACATCTGCCTCCGCGCAGCCAGCTGCTCCGGCCACCACGCCTATTTTGGCCAAGAGCACCTACCACCCTGACAACTCGCACTCCGAGACCATCGTGGACAAGACCACCAACGAGCTCACCGAGGCCACCTACAACGCCGGTGGCGCTTTGGTCAGCAAGAAACACTACCTGCTCAACGAGCGTGGTCTGCCCACCCAGGGCCACATCTACGACGGTCGTGGCAACCTCGTCGCCCGCTCCCAGGTGTATTTCGACGAGTTCGGCCGCGCCAAGGAAATGCGTTCATTCAATCTCCAGGGCCAGTGCTACCAGCAGGTGATCTACGAATACGGTGCCGACGGCAAGGCCAAGCCGCCCAAGGTCATCAACGTCAACCCCAACGCCGCCCCCTCCATCAAGCCGGGTGTCATCGACTTCACGCAAAGCACTCCCGCTCCCGGCCAGTACGCGCAACCCCAGGGTGTTCCTGGCCAGCAGCAGGCACAGCCCCAGGCAGCCGCGCTCGAGCCACCCAAGAAAAAATCCTTCTTCGGCCGTCTTTTCGGCAAAAAGGACAAGCAGTAGCACCCGCCCGGATGGAAGCCCCCGCACCCGGCCAGCGCTGGATCAGTCAAAGCGAGCCCGAACTCGGTCTCGGCATCGTCACTGCCGTTGAAGGCAGTTTCATTGACTTGCGCTTTCCCGCCGCAGGTGAAAAACGCCGCTATGCCCGCAACGGTGCTCCCTTGCGCCGCGCCAGCTTTCACGCTGGAGACACCCTCACGCATCGTGACGGTTCAAAGCACGCCATCGCCTCCGTCACATCGCAAAGCGGCGTTTTGACCTACCACTGCGGCCCCCGGAGCATCCCCGAAGCCGAACTCGCCGACACCCTCAGCCTCGGCGGCCCGCAGGAGCGTCTCCTCGCCGCGAACATCGACGATTTGCCCACCTTCGCCCTCCGCGCTGAAGCCGTCGAATGGCGCTGCCGCATGCAGGCCTCGCCCGTGCGTGGTTTCATCGGCGGCCGTGTCGATCCCATCCCGCATCAGATGTCCATTGCGGCCGATGTCACCGGCCGCCTTCTGCCACGCGTCCTGCTCGCCGATGAAGTCGGCCTCGGCAAAACCATCGAGGCTGGTCTCATCCTCCATCGCCTGCATCTCACGGGCCGCGCCTCACGCATCCTCGTTCTCGTGCCCGATGCCCTGCCGCATCAGTGGTTCGTCGAACTCCTGCGCCGCTTCAATCTGATGTTCAGCCTCTTCGATGAAGAACGCTGCGCCGCCATCGAAGCCGGTGATCCCGAGGGCAATCCCTTCCTCGACAGCCAGCACGTCCTGTGCCCGCTCTCCTTGCTCAGCGGCACGTCCAAACGTGCCGCACAAGCCGCCGATGCAGGCTGGGACCTCCTCATCGTCGATGAAGCCCATCACCTCGAATGGGCCGTCGAATCGCCTGGAATCGCCTACCAAATCGTCGAAGCCATTGCCCAACGTGTTCCCGGTGTTCTCCTTCTCACCGCCACACCACAGCAACTCGGTGCCGAAGGCCACTTCGCCCGCCTCCGTCTCCTTGATCCTGACCGCTACGGCGATTTGAGCGAGTTCCTCGCCGAATCAGATCGCTACGAGCAAGTCGCCCGTGTCGTCGATCTCATCCTGCAAGGCGGCAGCATGAGCCAAGCGGACCGCGAACTCTTCGTGAGTCACTCCCCACGCGTCCAACAACACGTCGCTGAACTTACCGCGGGCGACGAATCCGCCCGTCAGCGTCTTGTCAGCGACCTCCTTGATGAGTTCGGAACTGGCCGCGTCATGTTTCGGAACACCCGTGCCGTCATTCAGGGATTCCCACCCCGCCAATGCCATACCCGCCCGCTTGGCATCGAGCCAAATTCGACTGCCGAAGACACGCTCATTCGCTGGCTCGCCGCCACGTTGCGCGAACTCGGTGAGGTCAAAGTTCTGCTCATCTGTCGCACCCGCAAACTCGCTGAAGACATCCACGAACGCCTGCTGCGCGAGATCAACGTGCATGCCGTTCTCTTCCACGAAGGGCTGAATTTGATGCAGCGGGATCGCCACGCCGCTGCCTTTGCCGATCCTGAAGGTGCACGTCTGCTCATCTGCTCCGAAATCGGCAGCGAAGGCCGCAATTTCCAGTTCGCCCAGCATCTCGTGCTGTTTGACCTGCCACGCGATCCTGAACTGCTCGAACAACGCATCGGTCGTCTCGACCGCATTGGCCAGAAAGGCACCATCAACATCCATGTGCCCTTCATCGCCGGCTCCGAAGGCGAAATCCTCGCCCGCTGGTATCACGAAGGACTCAACGCCTTCGAGCACAGCCTCCAAGGCGCCACGCAGCTCCTCCACAGCTTCGCCACCGAGATCGAAGCCCTCTGCACCAGCTTCGACGCCGACAAACTCGACGATCTCATCCAGCGCAGCCGTAAACTGCGCCTCGAAGTGCGGGCAAAACTCGAACGCGGCCACAATCGCCTGCTCGAACTCAATTCCTGCAAGCCGCGCCTTGCTGCACGCTTGATCGAACGCATTCGCGATGTCGATGCCGGTCTCGATTTTGAGCGCTTCTTCATCCGTCTGCTCGATCACTTCGGCATGCATGTCGAGGAGATGACCCAGCGCACCTGGTTCATCCGTCCCGACAATCTCATCACCGACGCCTTGCCTGCGCTGCCCGATGAAGGCCTCACCTTTACCTTCGACCGCGAACGCGCCCTCTCCCGCGAGCACGAAGCCTTCCTCACTTGGGATCACCCTCTCGTTTGTGGCGCACTCGACGCTCTGCTCAGCTCCCACGCTGGCAACGCCAGTTTCGCCTTCTGGAAAGCCTCAGGTGGCGAAGGTTTGGTGCTGCAAGCCTGCTTCATCGCCGAATGCATCGCCCCGCCCGCGTTGCACGCATCACGTTTCCTGCCCGCCACGCCCATCCGCATCGCCATCGATCATCAAGGTCGCGATCTCACCGCTGATCCCGCCTTCACCCGCGCCAAACTCACCTCGGGTGACCCCACCCGCACCGTCGAGAACGAAGCCGTCCGCCACAAGCTTCTGCCCACCATGCTCGGAAAGGCGCAGCAGCTTGCCGAGACACAATTGAAAACCCTTCAGCAACGTGCCCTCACCACGATGCGCAAGCATCTCGATGACGAAATCGCCCGCCTCGAAGATTTGCAGTCCCGCAATCCGCATGTTCGCGCTGAAGAGATCACGGCGCTGAGCGATCAGCGTGAGGCTCTCGTGGCCGCTGTCGAATCCGCCTCGCTGCGCCTCGATGCGGTGCGTTTGGTTCTGCGTTTGAAATAAAGGATGATCCATCTCCTGGAGTTGGGTTGTGGGAAACCTTTTGCACCGTCCAAGCTCTCCACCTACACTCCGCAGCATGATTAGCGTCCTTGAAACAGCCGAAGCGCGGATGGCGGTCTTTCCCGTCAGCGTGGCGTTTTATCACGAGGCCGGGCGGCTCGGGCTCATCGGCGAGGACGTGGAACTGCTGGAAGGAGTGCTTTTCAAAAAGATGGCCAAATCACCTCTGCACCAATCCCTGGCGCGTAAACTCCAGCGTCTGCTTGAGAAAATGCTCCCGAGTGGCTTTTTCGTGGATCGTGAATGTCCGATCACCTGCGCACGTTCGGAGCCTGAGCCGGATGTCGCCGTGTTTGCCGGAACCATTGAGGATTACGCACACCAGCACCCGACCACCGCCGAACTTGTCATCGAGATCGCCATCAGCACACAGCAGCGTGACCGCAGCAAAGTGGCTATCTACGCCGAGGCCGGGGTGAAGGAATACTGGCTCATCGAGCCGGAAGCCGGCACCACCACGCTGTTCTCCCAGCCGCAGGTTGGCAGCTATGCCGAACAGCGCGTTTTCAATGCTCAGGAGAAAGCCACGAGCAGCCTGTTCCCCGCACTCTCCGTTACGCTGGCCGAGTTGATGGCTTGAGAGCATGCTCATGGCATGAAAAAGCCGGAGTCTTGCGACTCTGGCTTTGACTCAAACTGAGATGGCGAGTTACGCCGGCACGCCGGTCAAACCGGGAGCCAGACCGCCTTCGTCCTCGTCTTCGCGTTGCACGGGACGTGGGTCGGGGGCTTTGGGAAGCGGGGGCGGGGGCGGGGGCTTGCTCTTGTTTTCGGGCGGGTTGATGAGGCGGCCGTGCTCCATGATTTCTTTGATGTGCGCACCGTCGAGAGTTTCGTATTCGAGCAGCGCGTGGGCGATGGCGTCGAGCTTGTCCTTGTACTTGAGGAGGATTTCCTTGGCCTGGGCGTAGGATTCGTCGATGAGACGTTTCACTTCCTCGTCGATCTTCTTGGCGGTGTCCTGGCTGTAGTTGCTGCTGCCACGGCCCATGAAGGCGGTGCTTTCGTTTTCACCGTACTCGATCATGCCGAGCTTGGTGCTCATGCCCCACGAGCAGACCATGCTGCGGGCGATGCGTGAGGCCATGCGGATGTCGCCGCTGGCACCGTTGGTGACGTCGCCAAACTGAATTTCTTCAGCCACACGACCGCCCATGGCGACGATGAGATCGTCGATGAGTTCGCTCTTGCGGTCATTGTGCTTGTCTTCCTCCGGCAGCCACATGGTGGAGCCGAGCGAAGGGCCACGCGGGATGATGGTGACCTTGTGCAGTGGATCGGTGTGTTCGAGCACCTCGATGAGGATGGCGTGACCAGCCTCATGATAAGCGGTGTTTTCTTTTTCCTTCTCGCTGAGGGCCATGCTGCGGCGTTCGCGGCCCCAGCGCACCTTGTCACGGGCTTCTTCAAGCTCGGGATTGGTGATGGACTTCATGTTCTTGCGTGCGGCGAGCAGCGCGGCCTCGTTGAGCAGGTTGGCGAGTTCCGCACCGGAGAATCCGGGCGTGCCGCGGGCGATCTTGGAAAGGTCGGCGCTGTCGGCCAGCTTCACCTTCTTGGCGTGAACGCGGAGGATTTCCTCGCGGCCTTTCACGTC
>CAMCWM010000280.1 GCA_945882215.1 Akkermansia muciniphila
TATTTGCTCATGTCGTGAAAATAATAATGTGCGACGTGCCTGAGCCCCTCCCTTCACCCCTATTTGCATGGGATGTAGGGGCACGCGAAAAAATCGCGGCGGATCGCTATCGCTTGAAATGACGATTACGCGGCTTCACTGAGCGGCGAAAAAGCCGCCAGGGCCGTGATACGGGTGCCCCCACGTGTTCGGGCTCAACGCCCGACTTCACGCGTTTTCCTCCAGCGACAAGGACTTGATCGACTTACTGACAGAGGTCATGCCGGAACCGGGCTAACCGCCCTCGGACAATGACCAAACGCGTGAAGTCGGCCGCTGCGGCCAGCCGGCATAACGCCGGACTGTCCTTCGCCCTCACACGTGGGGGCACTACTTGGATCACGAGTCACACTGGTCATAAACACGACTTGGCTATCGCTAAAAGCCAAGTCAGTTGCGCCACCGCTATCGCTCGCACTTAACAGATCGTGCTATACTAAACCACACACAATCAGCCGCCGAAGCCAGTCGCTGATTACCCGCCGGGTTCGCCCACAACGCGTTTGCCCGGTGCCATTGCCGGGCAAGCACCAACACACGAGGGGTGACTTTCCGTCCGGCGGATCAATTCATGGAGCGGCGGCTGGCTTGAGCGGCATGAGCATGGACAATCACCTTCACATCGGCATGAGGCAGACGTGGGGCGGCAGTGAAGCGCCGTTCGATTTTGAAGTGTCGGATGCACGCTACCACACTTATGTCATCGGCAAAACGGGTTCGGGAAAGACCACGCTGCTGCGCAATCTCATCCTCCAGCTCATCCTGCAAGGCCACGGCGTGGGCCTCATCGACCCGCATGGCGATCTGGCGGAGGAGTTGCTCGATCACATCCCGCCCATCCGGGCGGAGCAGACTGTCTATTTCCACCCTGGCGACCGCGACTTCCCCATCGGGCTGAATTTGCTCACCCAGACCTCCCCGGAGGAGCGGCATCTCGTGGCCTCCGGCATCGTAGGTGCCTTCAAGAACCTCTGGCCCGACTCCTGGGGGCCGCGCATGGAATACATCCTGCACAACGCCGTGGCCGCGCTGGCGCATTGCCCCAACACATCCATGCTTGGAGTGAACCGCCTGCTCACTGATCCCATCTACCGGCGCTGGGTGATCCAGCAGGTGGACGATCCCTTCTTGCGCGACTTCTGGGAGAACGAATACGAAAGCTGGGATGCACGCTTCCAGCGCGAAGCCATCGCCCCGATCCAGAACAAAGTCGGTCAACTGCTGCTCTCCCCCATCCTGCGCAACATCGTCGGCCAGGTGCGCAGCAAAGTGAGCATACCGTTTGTTATGGATGAGCAGCGCATCTTCATCGCCAACCTCGCTAAAGGCCAGATCGGCCACGACAAAGCCAATCTTATCGGCTCCCTGCTCATCACGCAGTTCCAGCTCGCCGCCATGGCCCGCAACCGCCAGCCCGAGCACGAGCGGCGCGACTTTTATCTCTTTGTGGATGAGTTCCAAAACTTCGCTACCGAGTCTTTCACCGCCATCCTCGCCGAGGCGCGCAAATACCGGCTCAATCTCACCCTGAGCCATCAATACATCGCCCAGCTCTCCCCCACCGTGCGTGAGGCCGTCTTTGGCAATGTGGGCACCGTCATCGCCTTCCGCGTCGGCTTCAACGACGCCGAGCACCTCCACGGCGAGTTCGGCCAGGAATTCCAGCCCCGTCAGTTCGTGGACTTGCCCCGCTACGAAACCCTCATCCGCAACCAATCCGCCGACGGCGACATGCACTTCCAACGCACCCGTCTCCACCCGCCGATTGTGACAAATCAAGGCCGCCGCGAGAGACTGATCAAGCGCAGCCGCGAGCGCTTTGCGACGATGCGTGAGATCGTGGAGAACAAGCTGAAGCGGTGGCTCAAAGACACGCATTGAGGCGCACCCCTTGCGTGATGCGCTGATCATTTGGTATGCTGATCGTGGATAGCTCAAGTGCCCAGGACTCCGGGTTGTCAGCCTGAAGCCCGCCTCACAACGAGGTCGGTTTCTTCTGACAATCCAAACAAGAAGGAGTCCCCATGAGCACCATTGAGCAACGCAAAGATCCTTATCAGGCCGTCACGGACTTGATCATTGAACACCTCGAACGCGGCACCGTGCCATGGCATTGTCCATGGCAGCGTGACGTGGGCATCCCGCGCAACTTCCACAGTGGCAAAGCCTACAACGGCATCAATGTGATGTTGCTCGGCCTGCGGCACATGCCAACCCCCTACTGGCTGACATTTCGTCAGGCTCAGGAAAGAGGTGGACATGTCCGCAAGGGTGAGCGTGGCGCACACGTCATCAAAGTCGGAGAATCGAAATCCTCATCATCTTATGAGAACGAAGGTTCCGACGACCCGGCACAACCCCAGCGCAAACGTCTCTTCCTCCGGGAATACACGGTCTTCAACGCAACGCAGATCGAAGGCATCGAGTTTCCCGCAACACCGGGCATTCCGGTACTCAGCCAGAATGAACGGATCGAAGCGGCCGATCAGGTCGTCGCCGAGATGCAGCTACCTCCCATGATCCAGGAAGGCATGAGCAACGTGGCCTGTTATCGCATGGCAACAGATACGGTTCACATGCCTGCCATCGCGTCGTTCGAGAGTGTCGAGGCTTACTACCTCACACTCTTCCACGAGTTGATTCACTCCAGCGGTCACCCAAAGCGGTTGAATCGCGAAAGCCTCATCAAGCATGACGGCTTCGGAGGGAAGGTCTATTCCCAGGAGGAACTCGTCGCCGAGATGGGCGCTGCATTTCTCGGGATGGAAACACATATCGTCAACGATGACCACGAGCAGTCTGCCGCCTACTTGCAAAGCTGGCTGGATGTCCTGCGTGCGAAGGAACACAAACGATGGATCATCCACGCCGCATCCCAGGCCAGCAAAGCTGCCAGCTTCATCCTCAACCGCGCCTCACGTTCAACGGACGGTGCCGAAATGGCGATGTCGTCTTGAACCCAGAAGCCTCTCCACACCCTGGAGAGGCTTCATTCGTGATACAATCTATTTATGCCAAGCCCACAGCAGCGGCTACCGCGCTTCACGCGTGATTCAGAGGCCGCTGGATCATTTCAAATAACGGCACGAGACATCGAAATTCTGCGCCATGTCGCCGAGCACCGCTTCATTCGCTCCGAATGGCTCGTGAAGCTCGTTGAAGGCAGTCGTCAGCAGCTTTTGCGGCGGCTGAACTTGCTGTATCACCACAGCTACCTGGAGCGACCACGAGCGCAGCTCGACTACTATCACGAGAGCGGTTCCAAAAGCCTCGTGTATGGCCTCGCCTCACGCGGCGCAGGCCGACTTCGACGTGACCTCAACATGCCCTTCGAGCGCATGGATTGGACGACTCGAAACAAAGGAGTTGGTCGTCTCTTCCTGGAGCATACCCTTATGGTCAGTGACTTCTTGGCCGCGCTTGAACTCGACTGTCACAATCGCCCCGATGTCCGTCTGCTCTACGCTCACGAACTGCCTCAACCCAAAGGCCGCGAGAATCACCGTGAACCCTTTCGCTGGACGGTTGATCTCCCCGGCAAGCGTCGTGTCGGCGTGGTGCCTGACAAAGTCTTCGCGCTTGAGGTGACGCATCCCGATGGGCGCATCGAGCGCACCCACTATTTTCTCGAAGCGGATCAAGGCACGATGCCCATCGAACGTCGTGATCTCCGCCAAAGCTGCGTGCTGAGAAAGCTGAAGTCTTATGAGGGGACGTATGCCATTGGCATCCATCGAACCAGACTCGGCGCTGAGCGCTTTCGAGTGCTGATCATCACACCGCAGACCACACGAGCGCAGAATATCCGTGAGGCCGTTGCCAACCTGGAGAAAGGGCGAAGGCTGTTTTTTGTGTTCAGCGATAATGACTGGCGAGCTTGTGACGGCGTGCTCGATCTGGTCACACCACACTCGCAAGCAGGAGTCAACTCCCGGTGATCTGAACCACCTGATACGATGAGCTGCGGAGGTGTTTGCATCCTGCAAACGTCCCACAAACACCAACGCAAAGTTCATTATCATGCCAAAACAATTCATTGATTTTGGAGCGGTCAAAGCGGCCGTTTCTTTTCAGCAGGTGCTCGACCATTACGGCTTCACGGCCCAGATGCGCGGCACTCGCAACGGCGATGGGCTCGAAGGCCCCTGCCCTATTCACGAAGGCACCAGCCAAGACACCTTCAAAGTAACCCTGTCGAAGAACTGCTGGTTCTGTCACAACAGCTCGTGCAAGTGCGGTGGCAATCACCTCGACTTCGTTGCGAAGATGGAGAATTGCAATGCCCACGAAGCGGCGCTCAAAATCGACGAGTGGTTCAACCTTGGCCTTGCTGGCAAAGCGGACTCATCTCCGCAGCGTCGCGATGGTGCGCCGAAATCCTCGGCTCCATCAGCGCAACAGCAACCCATGCCACGACAACGATTCAATGGCACGTCCTCACCGGCTGCCGAATCGAAAGTGGCGGAGGAGCCACAGGAGGAACCGGGTGAGAACGTCCCACTGTCCTTCAAATTGGAGAATCTGAAGACGGATCACACCTACTTCACCGAACGCGGACTTACACCGGAGACGGTGGCAGAGTTCGGCCTCGGCTTTTGTGCCAAAGGCACGATGTCAGGCCGGATCGTCATCCCGATTCACAACAAGGGTGGCGAACTCGTCGGCTACAGCGGACGCTGGCCGGGCCAACCGCCTGAAGAGCGTCCGAAATACAAGCTGCCGATGGGATTCAAAAAGAGCGCGGAGGTGTTCAACCTCGACCGTGCTCAGATGGAGGAGAAAGGTTTGCCGTTGATCGTCGTCGAAGGATTCTTCGACGTGTTCAAGCTCTGGCAGCAGGGCTTTCATCGTGTGGTGTCGATCATGGGCAGTTCCCTGTCTCCCAAACAGGAAGAACTTCTCGTGGAGGCATCGGCGGAGCGTTCAGGCATTCTGTTGATGTTCGATGAAGATGAGGCCGGACGTGCGGGCCGTGAAAAGGCTCTCGTGCGTTTGGCGCGGCGAATGTTCGTGCGGGTGGTGCCACTTCCCCAGGAAGGCGCACAACCCGATCATCTCACGGAGAACGAGCTTCATGCACTGCTGGATTGAATTCACCCATCAACGGATCATGGAACGAGTCCCTGCGAAGCCCAAGTTCACCTTGGGTCTGGTCTGTGCCACACCGGGAGCTCTGACCACGCTTGCCACACTGGAGATCTCCACCGGCCTGCTGCGCCATCAGCGCGGCGACTGGGGTGATCTCTCCCAAGAGGACATCGAGGAGAACGAGCTGTCTCTTCGAGAAGGCTTCCGTCTTCTCTCCGCCTACCGTTCGGCTGGCGGCGAGAAGTTCTGGATCATCACCGAAGCGGATCGCTCCGCTACCACGGTGCTGCTTCCTTCTGAATACTGAACCGGCCAACAGGCCAGCCTCTCGCGACGCGCTTCAACGCAAAAGCGCCGTCCCGCTTCGAGCGCGAGAGTGTCACACCCGAAGCAACCTGCTACGAACAGGCGGACGGCAAAGGAGAGTGAAGTGGATCAACTCGAATTGTTCAAGCCTAATCTGTGGAAACCATCCATGCAGCGACGGCGAAAGCCAGAGCCACAGGAGTGGAAGGTCATCAGCCTGCGGGAGTGTCCCTCCCCGGAATCCCTGATGACGATGGATGGCGCGGCCAAGGCCGTGGAATACTGGCAACAGCACATCGCCACCACGGCAGGATTCAATGCCGATGTGGAATGTGTCGCGGTTCTCGTGCTCAACACACGGCTGCGAATCAAAGGACACTACTTGGTGTCCGTGGGTTCGCTGAATGAAGCCATGGCGCATCCACGCGAAGTCTTTCGCGTGGCGATCATGGCCGCAGCCTATGCCATCGTGCTCATGCACAACCACCCCAGCGGAGATTCCAACCCCAGCGAGGCTGACCGCGCCCTCACAAAGCGCGTCCGCGAAGCCGGGCAGCTTCTCCGCATCGAACTATGTGACCACATCATCGTGGGCCACCAACGCCGCTTTTCGTTCAAGGAAAATGGCATGATCTGAAACCCCACGAAGATAAACAGCCCCGATCAGAGTTCAGTCTGATCGGGGTTTTCTTTGTGGTCGCTTTGTCTGCTACTTCTTTAACACACCATCAATGAAGTGGCGGAAGTCAGAGTCGAAGAAAGCTCTTCGCTCAATCCAGACATGTCTTGGAATCGGACGCTGGAAGAAGTTCTGGATGTCCAGCTCCAGTCCTTCGAGGACGCTCACCTCCCCCTCCTGAATGGCCCGATACCAGCAGTGCAGATGAAACATGAGGAGCATGACGAATTGAGTTTCCTCCTGTGTGACTGGCTTGGTGTAAAGATCGGCGTGAGGGTCGCGAATGCGGGCCAGTTTGGGATTGTTCTGACTCTCTTCCCAGATGTCTCGGTGTTGTTCGGTAAGACGCACCAAATTCGATAACCGGCGAGAACGTGTGTCCTCTCGGAAGCTGGCCGTGGTAAAAGCCAGACCGGCGATGATACCAGCCGCAGAGATCAGATCGAA
>CAMCWM010000281.1 GCA_945882215.1 Akkermansia muciniphila
GTGAATGGTATTGGCCGAAAGTTGCTGGTGCTCGTGCTCGCCGTAGCAGTTTCGTTTGCTATGTATGCCTTTGGCCGTTGGATGTGGAGATTGACCAGCCGATTTGCCATTAGCAGGCGTTGCCGGGCGGTCGATACCGCAGCAGATGATGCCAGGAGGTCAAGGGCGGTTTATGAACTCGCTTTACGGGCAACGGCAGTTCCCTTTCTCCACAACGTAGCCCTTCAGAAGATTCAGACTACAGGTGAGAATCCTGCTGCGTCTGATGATTTTCGCGGCTTCTGCTCAGAGGCTCTGGCTCAGCTCAAGGCGACTCAACAGGCCACTGATTTACCACCCACGCCCACATCCCACGGATCACCATGAGTCCAGCTTTGGCATAGACGCAACCGACCTCTGTGGTAAGTCCAAGCCGAACAAAACGTATGCAGGCAGGGGGCTCGTATGGCATCTGTCGTGTCATCGACGCTTCCCGCTCGCCGTCGCCTGATCCGAGGCGTTCGTTTAAAGACTGACTCCAATACCAAGTGCCCAATGAAAACAGAAGACAAAGTTGCATACGGAGTTTTTGGGGTCGGACTGCTAGTCGCACTGTCTTTGACGATCTACGTGACCAACCGAAGAACGCAGCAGAACACTGAGCCTCCACTTGCCGAAGAGATTTCACCACAACGTCCAGGGAACAAACAACCCGAAACGACGCGCCAAGCCGCCCCTATGCCGTCTGCAGCCCGCGCACCGGCACATGAGGCCATAGCGAAAGCAGTCCCGTCGCCAGCGGAGCCAACGGTCAACCAACCGCCCCTTCCTCCACCATCCACGTCTGCACCGTTCGATTCATTGCGAGGGCTTGAAGGGTGGCAAACCAATGGGATCGCTTTTGCACATCTCTTCTTCGGTGCGGACTTGGAGAAAAGAGACTCTGGTCCCGAGATAATTAAAAAGACTGAAGTCCGTGAAGCGATCGAAGGAAAGATGGTTGTCTGGCCAGCCCTGATTTCTTCCAATCTGCTTGGCAACAATAAACGACGAGTGATTGCCATTCCATTTAGCGCTTCGGGAACAATTATAATAGCAGCGGGAAGCCGACAGGATGGCGACAAGATTCTTGCGATGGACGAGATGATCAAGGACTACGCTGACTCCGCCAACGTTGCTGTCTCGTTCACATTGTCTCCTTCCGAGTTCGATGGGCAAGGTCTTACGGCAATGATCAACAAGGATGGATTTCCAATAATTACCTTATTAGCAAAGAACCTGTCAGTCGTGCCCGTCGCGCCGCTTCACAAACAAAATATCAGCCCGATCGTCGGTTGGCCCCCGTTTTCATCCGCACTTACAGGCACATGCGAGGTCAAGGTGAGCAATCCGAATGCTTTTGCAGTCAAGGTTGGTCTGAGATCCGAGGGTAAAGGTCAGGACTTCACAGTAGCCCCTCAAATGAGTGGGTCAGCCTTGGTTCCGGACGGAACCTATGAAATCTACTTTCAGTATTCCTCAGATCCAACCGGAATCTACAATGGCGACACTTTCACGCTAAATGGGAACAGCGTTGAGATTCGCATAGTTGAGGTCGTCGGCGGAAACTATGGAATTCGGAAAGTAAAATGATGGCTTTAGACAAAACATCTTATCGCGGACCTAAAACGAACAAAACGCATGCAGGCAACGGCTCGGATGGCATCTGTCGTGTCATCGGCGCTTCCCGCTCGCCGTCGCCTGATCCGAGTCGTTCCAAGTCCGAACTGCATCCTCGCATGCCTGCAAGATGTCACGCCTCGCCCTCGTTCGGATTCGCCTCATGAAGTTTTTTGCTCTCGCCGCACTCTCGTTGTTTCTCGCCACTTTCGCCCTCGCCGCGCCGCAGGATGATCAGTATGTGCTCGGACCCGATTCGCAGATCAAGAAAGACGTGCCGCAGGGGAAGGTGACGCAGATGCCGGCGTGGACGAACTCGAAGATCTATCCCGGCACGTCGCGGGACTGGTGGATCTACGTTCCAGCCCAATACAAAGCCGAACAACCGGCGAACGTGATGGTGTTCTGCGACGGCGGCGGCTTTGTGAAGACGGACGGCCAGTTCCGCGTGCCGGTGGTGTTCGACAATCTCATCGCGAAGGGGGAGCTGCCGGTGACCATCGCGATCTTCATCAATCCCGGCGTGTTTCCGACCAGCAACCCGAAGGAGAAGCCGCGCAGCAACCGCAGCTTTGAATACGACGAACTCGGCCCGTTGCATGCTCGTTTCCTCATCGAAGAAATCCTCCCCGAAGTCGCCAAGAGCTACAAGCTGACCGACGATCCCGAAGGCCGGGGCATCTGCGGCAACAGCAGCGGCGGCATCTGCGCCTTCACCGTGGCGTGGGAGCGGCCCGACGCCTTCCGCAAGGTGATCAGCCACATCGGCAGCTTCACCAACATCCGTGGCGGTCATGTCTATCCCGCGCTGATCCGCAAGACCGACAAGAAGCCGCTCAAGGTCTTCCTCCAGGACGGCAAGAACGATCTCGACAACCAGTTCGGCAACTGGCCGCTGGCGAACCAGGACATGGCCGCGTCGCTGAAGTTCGCCGGTTACGATTACCAGTTCGTCCTCGGCGAAGGCACCCACAACGGCAAGCACGGCGGCGCGCTGCTGCCGGACACGCTGAGATGGTTGTGGAAGAAGTGAGTTTGTAGTTCACGCTTTAGCGTGTTCAGGCTTAGACACGCTAAAGCGTGAACAACCTACCCAATCACGAACCGATCCATCATGAAACGCCTGCTCCTTTCCTTCAGCCTCCTTTCCACCCCACTCCTCGCGCAAGACACTTCATTGCACGACTACCTCATCGACGGCGAGCCGTGGAAGGAAGCCGCCAGCGGCTATGCCTTCACGGACGGTCTGTGCTGCGATGCGGCGGGGAATCTGTTCTTCACGGATGTGAAGGCCGGGAAGGGGATCTACAAGATCGACGTGACCACGGGGAAGACAGATCTGTTTCTCGACAACCTGCCGGGCATCAGCGGATTGCAGATCGGCGCCGATGGCCGGTTCTATGCCTGTCACAACAAGGAGCAGCGCATCATCGCGATCACGATGAAGGGCGAGGTGGAAGTGCTGCTCACCGGCGTGAAGTGCAACGACCTCGTGGTGAGCAAGAAGGGTAATCTCTACTTCACCGAGACGCCGACGCTGAGCGTGCATCTCATCACGAAGGATAAAAAGCATGTCGTGGCCGATGCGGGGCATGTGCAGAAGCCGAATGGCATCACGATCTCGCCGGATGAACGCACGCTGGCCGTGTCCGAGCACGGCGGGAAGCACGTCTGGGCTTGGCGCATCGAGGACGACGGCACGCTGACCGGCGGCGCGCCTTACATGACGATGTGGCTGCCCGTCGGCAAAGAAACCGCTTCCGGTGATGGCGCGACGACGGAAGCGAGCGGACGCTACTTCGTCACGACCGAGCTAGGCGTGCAGGTTTTCGATCCTGCGGGTCGTCTGGCAGGTATCATCGCCAAACCCGATCCGCTGGGCAAGGTGGTGAGCGTCGAGTTCGCGGGCAAGGACCACGACATCCTCTACATCGCCGCTGGGGAGAAGATTTTCGGACGCAAATTGAAGGTGAAGGGGTATTTTTAAAGTCTCCCTCATGATTGTCCGCCTCTCCCGCTTTATTTGCCCTCTGATCGTGGCGTCTCTGCTGCCTGCATGCACTGAAACCATGCGGCTGAAGTTCGACTCCGCGTGGGAGACATTGGATCCCATGGGACACCGCAGCGAACATCAGGCGCGTCATTATCCACGTGGAAAATCGACGGGACTGAGTCTGCCGGACAACGACGCCTTCTAACCGTCACGCGGTCATTTCACCACCTTGCCGCCGAGGCTCAGGATGCGTGCTTTGCCCTTGGCGTCCTCAGCCTCCGCGATCTGCTTGTTGGCGACGTACATCTGCGACAGCGCGGTCCAGGCGAGAAGATCATTGGGCTGGAGGGTCGTGGCCATCATGCCGGCACCGATGGCCTCCTTGATCTCGCCGTTGCGCAGCAGGGCCATGCCGAGGGCGTGCCAGCTTTCAAAGTGATCGGGCTGCAAGGCAACGCAGCGCCGGTAGAGGGCGATGGCCTCGGGCAGTTCGCCAAGAGCGACATGGCCGCTGGCTTCATCATACAAGTCTTCGACGGTGGATGGCGTGTCGCTCATGCGCGTCGAGGAATGGCGGGCATGAGAGCGATCAGGAGACGCCGAGTTTGGTGACGACTTTGGCTGCGTCGTGCTGCTTCTTGAACCAGGAGTGGAACAAGCTCATGCGCTCCTGACGGGAGAGAGAATCGACCTGATTCTTGCGCACATCGGCTCCATCGGCGCGTTTGCGCAGTTCCTTGGCACTGACGTAGATGAGCAACGTGCCTTTGTCGTAATCCACAGCGTGGGAAATGCTGCCGGCGGCGGTTTTGGCGGCCTCTCGGGCGATGAGGAAGGCGTTGGGCACTTCCTGGGGCGGATTGGCGATGTCGATGTCCGGCAGTGCTTCGAGTGTGAGCTTTTTCTCCTTCACGAGGTCGTCGATCTTCTTGCCGGCTTTCAGGGCATCATTCAAAGCCGTGCGTGTTTCATTCACGGCCTTGGTGCGTGCTTCATCCGCCTTCTGACCCAGGAGCGTGTCCTTGATCTTGTCCTTCACCTCGGCCAGCTCCTGCTGCTTGGACTCCTCGATCTGGGTGACATCAAAGACATACCAGCCGCTGGTGCCTTCGATCGCCTCTGGCTGCGTTTTGGAATCCTTGGCGCGGGCGAAGATGAGTTCGATCAGATTGCTTTCCGTCTTGAGGACGGCAGGGGGCTCGCCTTGGGCGAAAGCGGGGACGGTTTCGATCTTCTCCTTGGTCTGTTTGGCGGCTTCGGCGAACTTCACACCGCTGGCGGTCAGCTTGTTGAAGGCATTCACGCGCTCCACCTGCTGGTTCTGCGCCTTCTGGCGTTCTTCGAGCGGCTTTTTGTCGAGATCCTTCGGATTCTCGAACAGCACGTAGCTCACGGCGCGCTTTTCAAGGGTCTTGTAGTTTTCCTTGTTCTCCTCGTAGTACTTTTTGATCTCGTCGTCGGTGACGGTGGCGGCTTTTTTGAAGGCTTCCGTCTCGAAGGTGATCTTGGAGCCTTTGAAGGTGTGGTAGCTGCTGGCGTACTGCTTTTCAGCAGCCAGAGGGGAGGCCACATAGCTCTTGGTCACGATGTCCTGCAGCTTTTGCAGGCCGATCGTGTCCTTCATGATGCCGAGCAGGTCCGTGGATTCGAATCCTTGAGAATTGGCAACCTCCTCAAGCCTCTGGGCGCGGGAGAGGTCGAACTTGCCGTTTTCTTGCAGGACGGGCAGTTTTTCCAGGGCGGCGCGAGCTTCCGCATCGCTGGGGCGGATGCCGAGATCTTCCATGAGATGACGTGCCACGAAGAGATTGATCAGCGTGTTCAACCCGCCGCCGCCAAAGCCGCCGTCGGAAGAGAGCATCATCAGCATCGAGGGCAGCTCATAGGACTGCATGTAGGACTGGGCGAGCTGGAGGGAGGTCTGCGCGCGCTGGACATCCCCGATGGTGTAATCCTTGCCATAGACGGTGATGGCAACATCCGTGATCTGCGCTCTCTTCTCATAGCCGCTGTCGGTGCGCCAGCCTCCCCAAACGGAGAAGGAGATGATGATGATGATCGTCAGCGTGATGAGGAAGGCGCCACGGTGGCGGCGGAAGAATTCGAGCATGAGAGGTCGGGGCGGTTGAAGGGCGCGCAATAAGGCACCGGGGGACGCAGCGGCAACCGGAAAGTGGTTCGTGTTCCATCGGGGGTGGCAGCAAACATTCCCCGACGTTCCTTGACAATGGCGGCACCCGGCACACTTCATGCGCTCCTTTTTTTCCGTTGTCCGTAAACACCTACATGCCCAAGGCCCCCACGAAACGCTACTGGACCGTCCGCTCCTCCTCCATCCACAACCGTGGCATCTTCGCCCGCTGCGACATTCCCAACGATGTCCCCATCATCGAATACGTCGGTGAAAAAATCACCAAGGCGGAGTCCACGCGGCGCGGAGATGCGCTGATCGACAAATCCAAAAAGACCGGCTGCGCGGCGGTCTATGTCTTCACGTTGAACCAGCGCCACGACATTGATGGCGCCAAGGGGCGGAACCCCGCACGTTACATCAACCACTCCTGCGATCCCAATTGCGAGGCCTACATCATCCGCGGCCGCATCTGGATCTACTCCCTGCGTGAGATCAAGGCGGGCGAGGAGCTGACCTACAACTACGGTTTCGACGTGGACACCTGGGATGAGCATCCCTGCTGCTGCGGCACCGAACGCTGCGTCGGCTTCATTGTGGAAGAAAAGCAGTGGCCCAAGCTGCTGCGCAAGCTGGAGAAGCTCGAACGCGATGCGAAAAGCGGGAAGTTCAAGGTCAATGGCACGAACGGCCACACCACGCCGCTGGCGAACTCGAAGAAAAAACGCGCCTAGCTCGGTTCACACCCGTCGTTTCTCACGCTCCGTCACACGGGCGG
>CAMCWM010000282.1 GCA_945882215.1 Akkermansia muciniphila
ACGACCCTGAATTGAAGCAACGAGGCCGCGATGCTCTGGCGAAGCTGCCGTGACGTAAAACGAGTTTTCAACTCGTTCTCCGCTGTCCACTTCAACATCCATTCTGATCCGCAGGCCGCACCGGACGAAGTCCGTCTGCCTCGCTCATCGCCTCTGGGCTGAGACTCACCACCGAAGTCGGCAGATCGGCCAGTGATCCATCAATGAACGTGTGATGCCAAAGCTGCGTCGCGACGACCGCCGCGAGTCCCATCTCCACCGAGAGGCGCGGCAGTGAGCCAACACGCAGTTCACGAAACGCCTTCCGCCAATGCCGCACCTGCGCGACATCGAAGTAGCCCGTGCGGCGTAGCGATTCCTCGCTGAGCAGTTCGCTGACAAACTTCGGCTCAGGATCGATGTGGAAGCTGTCCAGCGGCGCGCGGAAGATGACCTTGTGCCTGCGAGCGATCTCTTTCGGCAGCCAGCGCTCCGCAACAAGACGCAGAAGGTGTTTGTCACGAAAGCCGTTCAGCTTCCACTGCGGATGTAGCTTCGCCGTGAAGTCGAACACGTCTTCATCAAGAAACGGGTAGCGCACCTCGACCGAGGAGTGCATCGCCACACGATCCCCCTTCGCTTGCAGCAAGTGTCCGGCCAGCGTGACCCGCGCACCGACCCACAGACTGCGATTCAGCGGACTCCAGTGCTTGGCGCGATCCAGATTCATGCCGAGATCCTCCCAAGGCCGTGCTTCAGCCAGAACCTCGCGCATCGGCTCGCCGTAGAAGCGCAGCTTCGAGAGCGCCAGCACGCCGTAGCTGTCGATCCATGCATTCGGGCCACCGACAGCGTCTTCCCACATTTTCCGGCTCGTGGCTGGGTAGTGGGGCACCTTGTTCAGCCGCAGAAAAGCACGCCGAGCCATGTCGCTCAAGCGCAGGCCAGGAATGAAATCCATCGCGCCGAAGATCTTCGCGATCTTGTACCACGGATAACCCGCCAGCCATTCGTCCGCGCCTTCGCCGGTGAGCACCACTTTTTGGCCGTTGGCATGAACCCGACGTGCCAGCATGAGCAGCGCCGCGCAGGAGGTGTCGATCACGGGAGCCTCGGCCGCCCGGATCAATTGCGGATACATGTCAAGCGCATCGCTGGCACGGAACTCCTGCACGATGGGGGCCTTCGTGCCGATGTGCTTGGCCGTGTTATTCGCCGCGCTGAGTTCATCGAGCTTCGGATCGTCCACGCGGATGGTGTAGGTGTTGATGGCGGTGCCTTTGAGCTTGCAGGCCATCGCCACGATCATGCTGGAGTCCAGTCCGCCCGAGAGGTAAGCGCCCACCGGCACATCCGCGCGCAGCCGCTTGTCCACGGCTTTCAGCAGGACATCCTCAAACTCATCCACCAGCTTGCTCGGATCGGCTTGAGGGGCTTCATCGCCGTGATTCGGGAAATCCATCGTCCAGTAGGCTCGCTCCTGGATCGGCTCCGCATCCCCCGGCGTGATCTGCAAATAATGCCCCGCAGGCAGAAGTCGGATGCCTTCAAAACACGTCACCGGCCCCGGCATCGCGCCAAAGGTGAAAATGTGATCGAGTCCGCGCAGATCGGCCTTCGCCGTCACCATGCCTGATGCGAGCAGTCCTTTGATCTCCGAGGCAAACAACAGCCAATCGCCCTGTCGTGTCCAATAGAGCGGTGAGATGCCAAAGCGATCCCGCCCCAGCGTGAGCTGATGCCGATGCACATCATAAAGTGCGACAGCAAACTGGCCGCGCATCCGTTCAAACATGCCTTCACGACTCTCCTCCCACAGATGCGGGATGATCTCCGTGTCGCAATGCGTGTGTAGTTGGTGCCCACGCCCCACCAACTCCGCGCGCTTCTCGGGAAAGTCGAAGAACTCGCCATTGAAGACCGTGAACGCGCTCTGATCCTCATTGCACATCGGCTGCTGACCATCCGCCAGACCAACCACACTCAATCGTCGCGAAGCCAGTGCCACACCAGGCCGATGCAGAAAGCCTTCTTCGTCCGGCCCCCGATGAATCAGCGCCCGAGCCATACGTTCGACCACACCTTCGGACACCGTTCGCCTACCGGCCAGGTCCATCACACCAGCAATGCCACACATAGGCGTCTGCTATCGTCTGCTTGAGCGGTCAGAGGCAATGCCTATCTGCCCAGGTAGGGTTAGACCCCATCTCCGCCGCATGACATGCCGAGGTAGGGTTTCACCCCATGGCGTATGAACAGCGCGTCGGGTAGTGAGGGAACCCACACCTGATTCGGATCGAACGGTGGAGGCGGCTTCATGCAGCGGGGCCGTGAACTCTTTCCCTTTTTATACATGCCCACACTCGTCCATCCTGCTTCGCCGCCCTCGCCTGCAACGCCAAACAAGGAGGGCATCGCGATCATTGGCATCGGCTGCCGTTTCCCTGGTGGGGTGAATGATGCGGAGTCGTTCTGGAAGCTGCTGGAAGATGGGCGCGAGGCCGTGGGCGATGTGCCAGCGGATCGCTGGAACGTGGAGCGCTTCTACGACGCGGAGCCAGGCATCGTCGGGAAAACCATCGCCAAGCGCGGCGGCTTTATTGAAGGCATTGATCAGTTTGATCCGCAGTTCTTCGGCATCTCGCCGCGTGAGGCACCTTACATTGATCCGCAGCAGCGTTTGCTGCTCGAAACGGCGTATGAGGCCATCGAAGACGCGGGCGTGGTGCTCGATCTCGACAAAGGCACGGACATCGGTGTCTTCGTCGGCATTTCGCACAATGATTACCAAGGGCTGCAACACACGGCCACGGATCGTGCGGGCATCAGTGCGCACACGCCAACCGGCAGCGCGCACAGTATCGCGGCAAACCGTATCTCGTATTGTTTGAACCTCACTGGGCCGAGCATCGCGATGGACACGGCGTGTTCTTCTGCGCTGACAGCCGTGCATGTGGCCTGCGAGCACATCCTGGCCGGACACTGCAAAACAGCGATGGCAGGCGGTGTCACCGTGATGATCACGCCGGATGGATTCATCGGATTTTCGCAAGCCGGGATGCTTTCCCCCGAAGGCAAATGCAAGGCCTTCGATGCCTCGGCGAATGGCTTCGTGCGCGGTGAAGGCGCGGGCATGGTGCTCTTGAAAAAGCTCTCCGATGCCATCGCGGACGGTGATCCGATCCACGCGGTGATCATCGGCTCGGCGGTGAACTCGGATGGTCATACGAATGGCATCTCGCTGCCAAGTCCTGAAGCCCAGGCGCAGCTCGTGCGTGATGCATGCGTGATGCATGCGTGATCGCTGGCGTCGAGCCATCGCAAATTGGCTATGTCGAAGCGCATGGCACAGGAACGGCGGTGGGTGATCCCATTGAGGCTCACGCGCTCGCCGAGGCATTGTGCGCCGACCGCACAGCAGATGCCCCGCTTCTCATTGGCTCGGTGAAGACGAACCTCGGCCACTTGGAAACGGCCTCCGGCGTCGCAGGATTGGTGAAAGCCGCGCTGGTGCTCAAGCACGCGCGTATTCCGGCCACCCTGCATTTTGAAACGCCGAATCCGAACATCGACTTCACCGCGTTGAAGCTGCGCGTGCCTGTGACGAACGAGGCATTTGCCAGAACGGGTGATCTTCGTCTTGTTGGCATCAACTCTTTCGGCTTTGGCGGCTCTAACGCGCATGTGATCCTCTCGGAAGCCCCGAAGCAGGCACCTCGGGCACATATGAGTCCTGACACTAGCCGCGCCTGGCCTCTGACGTTGTCCGCACGCTCCGAAGAAGCGCTGCGTGCCGCTGCGTGGCAGTTAAGCGTTTGGGTGGATGATCATTCAAAGCTGAATGGCAGCTCGCCGCTGCTCCCGGACCTGACTTACATGCTCGGCGCTCGGCGGAATCATCATTCGCATCGCCTCGCGCTCACCGCACGCACGCTTGGCGAGATGGTGCAGGAGCTCAGCGCCTTCTCGACCGGACAACCCGGTCCACGCATGCGCACTGCCTTCACGCCGCGTCCAGAAAAGGCCGCGCGTGTCGTCTTCGTTATGAGTGGCCAGGGTCCGCAGTGGCAAGGCATGGGCCGCGAACTCATGCAGCATGAGCCGGTCTTCAAACGCATGATCGAAGCCTGCGACAAGGCCATGCGCCCATGGGCCAAGTTCTCACTCATGGACGAACTCAATCGTCCCGAGACCGAATCAAAGATGCAGCGCACCGAAATCTCGCAGCCTGCGATCTTCGCCATGCAGATGGCGCTCGCAGCGCTTTGGCAGTCGTGGGGCATTCAGCCTGCGGCCGTCGTTGGGCATAGTGTGGGTGAAGTCGCCGCAGCTTGTGTCGCAGGCATCCTCACGCTGGATCAGGCCGCGAAGATCATTGTGCTTCGCGGACGCTTCATGGATGAATGCGCCGCTGCTGGCGGCACCATGCTCGCCGTCGGCATGAGTCCCGATGAAGCTCGCGCTGTGATCGCCAAACATGATCGCACGGTAAGCATCGCTGCGTTCAATGGACCTCGCTCACTCACGTTGTCAGGCTTGAAGACCTCGCTGGAAGTCATCGCTGCCGAGCTGGAATCGAAGGGCGTCTTCGCTCGTTTCCTGCAAGTCAGTCATCCGTTCCATCATGCGATGATGCAGCCTGCTGCAGATGCCTTGAAGGCAGCGCTGGCTGATCTCACGCCAACGCCTGAGACGCTTCCATTCTTCAGCACCGTCACGGGGCAGCGCCTTGATGGCGCATCATGCGATGCGGGTCACTGGTCGCGAGGAGTTCGGCAACCCGTGGAGTTCGCCTCAGCAATTGGTGCCTTGTCAGAGTTCGGTGTCGATGCCTGGCTCGAAATCGGCGCGCATCCTGCGCTGGTGCGTTCCATCCAGGAATGCCTTGGCGAGAGTAGCGGAAAAACTGCCGTTCTGGCTTCAGCGCGTCGTGAGCGCGAGCACGAGTCCTTGCTCGAAACCGCGATGGATCTGCATCTCGCCGGTGTCGTGCTCGACTTCAAGGCGCTCACGCCATCGAGACGCCATCTGACGCTGCCGACCTACTCGTGGGACAAAGCTCGGTGGTGGAATGAGTCCGCCGACATGCGTGAAGGCCGTCTCGCGCCTGGAGGTCGCGGATTGCTCGACATCCGACTCGCTCGCGCCACGCCGACATGGATAACGCGACTTGATAATCGACACATGGCGTTCCTGAAGGATCATCGCGTCGAAAACCTCATCATCTTTCCCGCCGCAGGCTTTGTCGAAATGGTGCTCGAAGCCGGTGTGCAGTTGTTTGAGGGCAAAGCTTTCGTCATCGAAGACTTCGAGATCCGCAAGCCGCTCATCCTGCCCGATCCACCGTCAGGGCTGCTGCTGGAGCTGACGTATGATCTCACGGAGCGCACGTTCAGCATCCAGAGTCGCTTTGAAAGCGGAGCCTCATGGTCCACGCATGTCGTCGGCTCCATGCGCGGCGAACGCACCGAGTCCTCCTTTGCCACATCGGCATGGGAGACCTCCAGTTTGCCAAACGTCGGCCTCGACACCTTCTACGGTCACATGGCCGACATGGGGCTGCGCTACGGCGAGGAGTTCCGCCCCATCCGCGAGCTTTCCGCAGGCTCTGGCAAGTCGTCAGGTCGTGTCTCGTTGGGCCAAACGATTGCGCAACGTGCGGCTGAATATCCGCTGCATCCCGTGCTCTTTGACGGTGCGCTGCAAATCTTCTCCGCTGGTGCCGCGACGATTGAAGGCCGCACGGCCGGGCTTCGACTTCCTGTGCGCTTTGCCCGCATTCTGTTTCTGCGTTCGCCTGGAGCATCCAGCCTCGTGCGTGCCGGTGTGAAGCAGGCTAACGACGAGTTTGTCGAAGGCGGCATCGAACTCTTCGACGAATCCGGCAAGCCCTGCGTGCGCATCGACGGCTTCCGCGCCATCAGCGTGGAAGGAGCCAAACGCACGGGCAAAACCGGCAAGGGCCGCGATGTGACCTACCACGTTGCCTGGGAGAATCGTCCCACGGGATCACGCGCTGCTTCCCCTGCTCCTGTGGCCTTGACCCGGCTGCATGAAGTGGCCCAGCACGCACTGGATGAAGTCCTCGACATGCGTGGCCGCGCCAATCTGGATGCCGCGAGTGCCGCAGGTGATGAACTGACCGCCGCGCAAGTCGCCAGCGGTCTGCGCGCCATGGGCGCTGAAGGCAGCTTCACGGCCAAATCACTCGGCGTTGCCGAATCCATGCGTCGTTCATTCGTTCAGTTGATGGACAATCTGGTGAAGCAGGGACTGCTCAGCCGAGAAGGCACAGGCTACCAAACGACACCCACGTTCAGTGAAGCTGCGGACTCCGCGTCCAGCTTGCTCAGCGATAGTCTGGGCAAGTATCCGGGGCATCTGCCCGAGGCTCTGATCTGCGGCGCAACGTGCGCGGATCTCGGTCCCATCATGCGTGGTGAAAAGGAGGCCGTGCAGGTCTTGTTCACCAGCGGCGGCGCTGATTTGCTCGATCAATTTTATGGCGATGGCCTCGTCACGAGTCCTTGGCTCGCG
>CAMCWM010000283.1 GCA_945882215.1 Akkermansia muciniphila
TGATCAAAGTGGTCCGCACAGTCCCCTGTGCGGCGTTCCGCGATCACCCCAGGTGCCATGAGGTCCAGAAAGCGACCTGTCCTTCAAAAAAAGTCTGTACGGTCAAAAGGCAACCAGCCTTCAAACCGCACAGAGGACTGTGCGGACCACTTTGCTCTCGCCAAATTCGTTCCTTGTTCCGTTTCATCATCTCGCAATAGCTCTCCCATCATGACCCCACTCCATCAGCTCCGCGCAGGCATCATCGGCACAGGTTTTATCGGCCCCGTTCATATCGAGGCGCTCAAGCGCCTAGGCGTCACGGTGAACGGCATTTGCGGCTCCACCAAGAGTGCTCGCAAGGTCGGAGACCTCTGGGGCATCCCGGAAATCTACGGCGACTACGATCACGAGGCGATGTACGCCTCGCCGAACATCGACGTGGTTCACATCACCTCGCCGAACCGGGTTCATGTCGAACAGTGCCTCGGCGCGCTCGCAATGGGCAAGCACGTCATTTGTGAAAAGCCGTTGGGCATGACGGCGTCTGACACGGCGAAGGTGGTGGAAGCGGTCAAGAAAGGCGGCAAAAAGGGACCGGTCTTTGCGGTGAACTACATGTGCCGCTTCTTCCCCGCCATCCTGCAAATGCGCGCGATGGTGGCGCGGGGCGACCTCGGCAAGATCATGCACGTCCAGGGCCACTTCTTCCAGGACTGGCTGATGTATGAGACCGACTACAACTGGCGCATCCTTTCCAGCGAAGGCGGCAAACTGCGCGCCGTGGGCGATGTCGGCACGCATTGGATCGACGCGGTCAGCTTCGTGCTCGGATCAAAGGCGCAGAGTGTTTTTGCCCACCTCGAAACCTTCCACAAGACCCGCAAACGTCCGAAAGGCGAGGTGCAGACCTTCGCGAAGGTCGATCCGAAGAAGATGATCGACTACAAGGTCGATACCGAGGACTTCGGCAGCGTGCTGTTGAAGTTCGGCAAGGCCAAGCACGGCTTCGCCGACGGCGTGCATGCGAATGCGAGCATCTCGCAGGTAGCCGCCGGTTGGAAATGCAGCCTCAGCTTCGGCATCTACGGCACCAAGGGCAGCGTGCGCTGGGATTTGCAGCAACCGAACGAGATCCAGGTCGGTCATCGCGATGAACCGAATCAAACGTTGAACCGCGGCACGCCCGGCTTCCAAGAAGACGTCGCCAACTTCACCGACTACCCGCCCGGTCACGCCGAAGGCTTCAGCGACGGCCACAAGATGCACTACCGCGCCATCTACGAGCACATCGCCAGCGGCAAGAAGACGCCCGCCCTCTTCGCCACCGCCGAAGACGGCCACCACGAGGTCAAACTCTGCGAGGCCATCCTCGAAAGCAGCAAGGCGAAGAGCTGGGTGAAGGTGTGAGGCGCAATATGAGGTGAGCCCGATCTCACGTTCGTATCTCGAATCAGTCGTTCTGAAAACTAGCATTCACAAGCCATGCCACTCGATAGCATTGAAGCTTACGAACGACTGGGGGAACACCTCGTGGTTGTAGATCCGATCATTGAAAGGTTCTGTCAGCAAACAGGATTCGAGAGATGCACTTCTGGTGTTGGCCGCTATCCGAAGCGTCGCCTCGAACTTCATCGCGAGATGAGTTGGTTCATCGAACTTGGAATGGATCTGGACGAATATGGTCAGCGCTACGATGCGTTTTATCCCGCCATACCCTATAGTTTGGGTGGTGGCGCATGGATTGATAGAAATGGATGGCGATACGCCGATCTTAGTGTGATCGCATTCTCACGGATGCCATTTCATCAACTCTCGTCACAGCTTGAAGATGACTTGATCAATACCTGGCAGCTTATTCGAGAGTTTAACCTCGATTATTTGCTCACACTTCCACCAGTTCAGTTGGGTGTTGCCCCGTGATCGGGCTGGATCATCCAATCCCCAGCGCCCGCCGAATCGCGAGCGCGTCCTTGAGCGCTGCGTCAATCGTGTCGCCGAGGACGGTGAAGTGGCCCATTTTGCGGCGGGAGCGGGCTTCGCGTTTGCCGTAGAGGTGGAGCTTGGCGCGGGGATGATTGAGCACGGGCGACCAGTCGGGATGGACGAGCGGGGCGGGCCAGATGTCGCCGAGGAGGTTGATCATGACGGCGGGCGTGTGCTGGGAGGCATCGCCGAGCGGAAGGCCGCAGACGGCGCGCTGCTGCTGCTGAAACTGGTTCGTGCGGCAGGCGTCGATGGTGTAGTGGCCGCTGTTGTGGGGACGCGGGGCGATCTCGTTGACGATGACCTTGCCGTTGGCGGTAACGAACATCTCGACGGCCATGGTGCCGACGTAATCGAGGCCTTCGGCGACGGCTTTCCACAACTCGACGGCCTGCGCGATGATCTGCGGCTCCACCCGGGCGGGGGCGATGGTGACATCGAGGATGTGATGCGTGTGCTGGTTCTCGACGCAGCCGTGCGTGGCCATGCTGCCGTCGATGCCGCGTGCGCCGACCACGGAAACCTCGCAAACGAAGTTGACCCACTGCTCAACGACGGCGCGATGGCCTTCGAAGCCTTTCCAGGCTTCGGCGAGATTCGTTTCGGCGGTGACTTTGCACTGGCCTTTGCCGTCGTAGCCGAAGGCGGCGGTTTTGATGACGCAGGGGCGGCCGAGTTCGGTCACGGCGGCTTCGAGGCTTTGCAAATCATCGACGACGCGAAACGGGGCGCAGGCGATGCCTTGGTCGCGCAGGAAGTTTTTCTCACGTTCGCGGTGCTGCGTGGTGAAGATGGCCTTCGAGCCGGGGCGCAGCGGTTTGATGGCCTCGACGGCCTGCAAACACGATGCAGGGATGTTTTCGAACTCGGCAGTGACGACATCGACCTGCTGCAAAAAGCGGTTCAGGGCCGCAGTGTCGTCGTAGGCGGCGTTGATCTCGATGTCGGCGAACTGACCGGCAGGACAGCCCTGCGGTTCATCGGTGAAGATGGCGATGCGATGACCGGCACGGCGTGCTTCCAGGGCGAGCATGCGCCCGAGCTGACCGCCGCCGAGGACTCCAATCGTCGAAGGAGGCGGGAACATCATGCTTTCGCTTCGATTTCGAGGTCGTTCTGGCTTTCGAGCACCTTTTGCGTCTGACGTTCGCGGAAGGTTTTCAATTTGGCGGCGAGATCGGGATTTTCGTTCGCCAGCATGGAGACGGCGAAAAGTCCGGCGTTCAAAGCGCCCGCATTGCCAATCGCGAAGGTGGCGACGGGAACCCCGCCGGGCATTTGCACGATGGAATAAAGGCTGTCCATGCCGCTCAGGGCGCGGCTTTGCACCGGAACGCCGAGGACGGGGAGGGTCGTCATGCTGGCAGTCATTCCGGGCAGATGCGCTGCGCCGCCGGCACCGGCGATGATGCATTTCAAACCACGCTTCGAGGCGGTGGTGGCGTAATCGTAAAGAAGCTGCGGCGTGCGGTGCGCGCTGACGACTTTCTTTTCAAAGGGCACGCCGAAGTCCTTCAGCACCTGGGCGGCGTTTTGCATGGTGGGCCAGTCGGAACTGGAGCCCATGATGATGCCCACGAGGGGCTTGATGGCGGGGTCGTTGCTCATCGGGAAGGCGGGCAGGATGGCGGGGGGCGGGGCAGCGTCAAATCTTCGATTTGGCGAGAGCGAAAAGCCGTGCCATGTGGGCGGCGCATGACTTTTCTCGACAAGCTGAATCAACGCATCGCCAAAACCGGCTCGAACCTTTGCGTGGGGCTCGATGTGCGGGCTGAAAACGCGGAGGAATCGACCAAGCGGTGGATTCTCGATGTGATCGCGCAAACGGCGCCGTTTGCGGCGGCGTTCAAGCCGAACTCGGCTTACTTCGAGGCGCTGGGATGGCGCGGCGTGAAGATGCTGGAGGAGATTTTGCGAGAGATCCCGAAAGAGATCCCGGTGGTGCTGGATGTGAAGCGCGGGGACATCGGCGAGACGCAGGGGTATTACGCGAAGGCCTGTTTTGACGTGATGAACGTGGATGCAGTGACGCTGAACGCCTACATGGGCCGCGACACGCTGGAGCCGTTCCTCAAATACACGGACAAGGGGCTGTACCTGCTCGGTGTGACCTCGAATCCGGGCGCGAAGGACATTGAGCTGCAAAAGACTGGCGACCGGCAGGTTTATGAACTCGTGGCCGAAATGACGAAAGGACATCCGCAGGCGGGTCTTGTGGTCGGCTTGACGAATGCCGCGCCAGATGTGCTGGATCACATCCCTGATGTGCCGCTGCTGATTCCGGGACTCGGCGCGCAAGGCGGTGATCTGGCGGCGCTGAAGGGCAGCGGACGGAAAGCGCCGCTGCTGGTGAATGTGTCGCGGGGCGTTCTATATCAGAACGATGACCAGACTTTCGCCACACGGGCAGAACGGTGGATGCGACAGATTCAGCAGGCGCTGGGCTAATGTTTCATTTTTAAGAATGGCGAAATCGAAACGCGGATGCTGCTTGATTGAAGCGCAATCGTGAGGATGGATGCCGCCGGTCATCACCCCCAACCATTTGACCGCTCTCATGCTCTTCGATCCCAGCGAGCACCTCAAAACCCCCTTTCAGCGTCGGATTTACCGTTTGCTCGGCCCTGCCGTGGAGCGCGCGCTGGGTTTGCGTGGTTTTGATGAGTGCTATCGTGAATCAGCACGGCTTTTCCGCGCTCATCCCCAGCATCCAAAGGTGTTTGCATGGTTTGATTCGGTGGCGCATGCGTTGAGGCTGCAAGAGGAAGTGGATCTGCCGCCGGAGTTTGAATTTCCGAAGCAGGGGCCGCTGATCATCGTGGCAAACCACCCGTTCGGCATCATTGATCCCATCATGCTCGCACGCTGGGCGGCCCAGTTCCGGCCGGATTTGAAGGTGATGACGAATTCGCTGATGCTGGCGATGAAGGAGTTAAAGGATCATGTGATCCCGGTCGATCCTTTTGGCGGGGACGGGGCGGCGAAACGCAATCTGGCCCCAATGAAGGAGGCCATTCGTCTGCTGCGAGGTGGCGGGACGCTGGTCATCTTCCCCGCAGGCGAGGTGGCCTCGTACAAGCCCGGGCGTGGCCTCGATGAGCCGGCGTGGAGCAATCATGTGGGTTCGCTGGTACGACGCACGCAGGCGACGGTGCTGCCGGTTTACTTTCCCGGTTCGAACAGCGCCTTGTTTCATGCCGCCGGGCTGATCCATCCGCGCCTGCGCACCAGTCTGCTGCTGCGCGAGTTCTGCAACCGGGCCAATACTCCGGTGCCGATGCGGGTGGGGAACCCCATCCCGTATTCGCGGCTGAAGAAGTTCGAGGATGATAAATCCCTCACACGCTACCTGCGCATTCACACCTTTGTGCTGCATCAACGCGGGAAGGAAGATGGCGCCAAGCTGACCGTCGAGGGCGAGAACATCACCAGCGCTCCTCCTTCGGAAACCCTGCACGAGAGGATGGTGGAGGAGATTGACCGTATTCGCGCGCGCGGCGGGCGGCTCGTCGGCCAGGGGAATTTGTCCGTTTACCAGGCGCATTCCCACGAAATCCCCACGCTGCTGCCGGAGATCGGGCGTTTGCGGGAGATCACCTTCCGCGAGGTGGGCGAGGGCACAGGCAACGACATCGACCTCGACAAATACGACCGCTACTACGAGCACCTGATCCTGTGGGACGAGGACAACGAGCAGGTGGCCGGTGCTTACCGGCTGGGCCGTGCGGATGTGATCCTGCGTGAGTACGGGCCGAAGGGCCTCTACACGAACACGTTGTTCAAGTTCGAAAAGCCCTTTCTGGCCAACCTGGAGCATGCCGTGGAGATGGGCCGCAGCTTCATCATCAAGGCTTATCAGCGGCATCTGGCCTCGCTGCCTTTGCTGTGGAAGGGGATCGCGCACTGGATCGCGCGCAATCCGCGCTACAAGAAGCTCTTCGGGCCGGTGAGCATCAGCAAGGACTACAGCAGCCTGTCGCGGAAGATGATCGTGGAGTTTCTGCAGGACAACCGCATGCATCCGAACCTTTCGAGCTTCGTGAAGCCGCGCAACCCCTTCCGCTACATGCGCACCCGCCGCATGATGCGCGAATTCATCAGCGCCGACCTGCAAAACGTGGACGACTGCTCGGCGCTGATCTCCAGCCTGGAGACGGACGGCAAGGGCATCCCCACGCTGCTGAAGCATTATCTGAAACTCAATGCGACGCTGCTGAGCTTCAACGTGGACAAGGACTTCTCCTCCGTGGTCGATGGCCTCATCATGGTTGATTTCACCGAAACGGACGCCCGGCTGCTGGCGAAGTACATGGGCGAGGAGAACTGCCGCGAGTATCTGGCGATGCACAAAAAAGAAGCGGCCTGAAACCAGGCCGCTTCGTGACAAGAACCCGCCGGCTCAAATTTACTTCGTGTGGGCGACACCGTTGGCATCGGTGCTGAATTCCGGCTCGATGAGGCCGTATTCTCCGTCCTTGCGGCGGAACAGGATGGCGAGGCGGTGCGTCTGCTGGTTGTGGAAGAGCAC
>CAMCWM010000284.1 GCA_945882215.1 Akkermansia muciniphila
GGTGGAGATCGATTCCGGCTACACCGTGGCGGTTGGCGGGCTGGATGAGGCGCGTGAGCGTGAAGGCGAGGTGGGCGTGCCCTTCCTCAGCAAAATCCCCGGGCTGAAGTGGCTCTTCAAATACAAAAGCCGCAGCAAGAATCACAAGAACCTGATGCTCTTCATCACACCGACCATCATCGACGCGCGCAACGGCGGATTGCCAACGGAACCGCAGTCGGTCGTGCCGCAGCGTCCCAATCTGCCAGGCCGCCCGAAGGTGGATGCCGCCAGCGGGGCGTTGCTCGGCGGCAGCCGGTCGTTGCCAGACACGGTGGCCTATCTCTCGCGCGAGGCAGAAAAATTGGGCAACACCATTGATGAAGGACGCATCACCGATGAAGTGAGCCGGAAGCTCAAGGAACTCAAAATCGCTGTCGAGCAGGTCTCCGCACAGTGCGAGACATTGAAGCTCTCCGAGCCGGCGAAGTTCGCGATGATCGACCAGCATCAACTGCTGCTCAGAAACATCCTGGATCGCCTCGCCTACTTCCAGCGCACGCTGTTCACCAAGAAGTACCTCTGATCAGCGTGCCGCCACGCGCTCAAACACGCGTGGCGTGTTGATCCCGGCCTTCTTGGGCTTGGATTCCGGTTTGAGATCGAGATTTTGTTTCAACTCATCTGCTGTCACAGTCGATTCGACGCCTTTCGCAGGCACTTCGACCTTCGTCACCCACAGCAGCGCGTTGAGCACGGCCTTGCGCACGTTGTCGTTGCCCCAGTTGTCGTGGAAATGACCGCCGGTGAAGCCAAAGCCGCGTCCGCCATCCGCACGTTCGATGGCCCACATCATCGTCTCAGGGCTGCCTTTCTCCGCCTGGATGTGCGGATACGGGCCTTTGGGGTAAACGTATGGACCGTCGCGCGTCGCATCCGTCGGCGTGGCGACGAGGATTGGGGCAAACTTCGACGCCCCATCGTCCGCAGCCTTCACTCCATGACCGAAGGCCGGGCGGAAACGCATGTGGAAGTACCATTCGTCCTTTGTCGTGAATGGCTGCACGCCGCGCGTGATCGGGTGCTGCGGCAGTTCGGCGTAGTTCGCGTCCCAGATCGGATTGCAGGAGTATGCGTTCTCATAATGCCCGCCCAGCCACTCCTGAAACTCCTTGCCCGCCTGATCTGGCACGATCTCGACGCCGTAGTGCATGCAGCCGAAGCCCACGCCCTTGGCGATCAGCTTGCGCAGCGTTTCGAGATGCCCATCCACCACGGCGGGATGCTTGCCGCCGCCATCCGCGTAAATCACCACCGCGTCCGCGTTGTCGAAGGTCTTCTCATCACTCACCCAGCCCAGTTCATGGCGGTCCACGACGAGATTCGGCACGTTTTGCAGGCATTTCTCCAGCAGCATCGTTCCCGCGCGGAACTCATGCATGCCCGGCGGATGCGAGGGCTTGCCAGCGATCAAAACGAGCTTCTGCTTGCCCTCCGGCGTGACGGCCTGGAGTGAAACGGCGCTGGCAACGAGGATAGTGAGCAGTTGGATTGTCTTCATAAGATGAGGAAGGCATCATTCCCGGCTGCCCATTCAAATCAAGAGCCGCTTGAAGGCTGGCTTGAAGGTCCACTCGACAATGGTGAAAGGAGATGAGCAAAGTTCTGGTCGGCGATCATGCGGGCAAACTCCTCCGGGCCAAGCTTGACGCCAGACTGCTGTGCGCGTTGCTGGTTTTCTGCCCACATTTGCCGGAGAGAGTCGTCCAGGGAGCCGCCAAGCTGCAAAGTCGTGCGCAGGGTGCCGCGCCAGTCGGTGTCGCCTCCGAAGATCCTCTGCGTGATCGAGGCGACCAACTGCTCCTTGTCTGGCGCGAGGTTTCCGATGGCGCTCAGGACATAGTTCTCCAGCAAGATAAGCAGCGGGCGGCCATCGTAACGGCCACCCATCGCCGTGGCTAAAGACGGCTTGGGCGATCTGCGCAGGAAGTCAAACAGGCCCATAAAGTCGAACCACAGTCAAAAAAGATTCTGTCACAATCTCCGCAACCCATCCTCCGTCATCGGTGTGGGGATGGCTTCGTCGATGGCGTCGATGCGGGCCAGTGTCTCGGCACTGAGGACGAGGTCGGCGGCGGCGAGGCTTTCTTCAAACTGGGCGACGGTGGTGGCACCGACGATGGTGGAGGCGACGAAGTCGTGCTGCTTGCTCCAGGCGAGCGCGAGCGCGGTGACGCTGATGCTGAGGTCGGCGGCGATGACTTGCAGGCGGGCGGTGGTTTCGAGGCTGCGCTCATTCACGAAGCGGGCGGCCATGCGCTTCTGGCGCGGGCCGCCGTTTTGAATATAGTCGGTGAAGCGTGCGCCTTTCGGCAGGGCACCGCCGTTGTATTTGCCGCAGAGGACGCCGCCGCCGAGCGGGGAGTAGGGCAGGAGGCTGACGTTTTCCTTGCGGCACACCTGCGCGAGCTCGCTCTCGCAGCGGCGGTTGATGAGAGAGAAATTGTTCTGCACCGAGGCCATGCGGGCCAGGCCGTGCTTCTCGGCTTCCCAGAGGTTCTTCATCACGCCCCAGCAGGTTTCATTGCTGCTGCCCCAGGCGCGGATTTTGCCTTGGTCGATGAGATCGGTCAGCGCGCCGAGGGTTTCAGCCTGCTCCATGCCGTGGTCGGGCCAATGCGTTTGGTAAAGGTCGATGTAATCGGTTTGGAGTCGGCGCAGGCTGTCTTCACAAGCTTGGAAGATCTGGCGGCGGTCCAGCGCGGTGAAGCCGCCGCGAATCGGTGGCCGAAACCAGCCATGGCCGGGGCCGGTGACCTTGCTGGCGACGATGATCTCGCCCCGCGTGCGGCCCTTGAGCCATTTGCCGACGATCTGCTCGGTTACGCCGAAGAGTTCGGCGCTCGGCGGCACGGGATACATCTCCGCCGTGTCGAAGAAGTCGATCCCGGCGTCGATGGCGCGGTCCATGATGGCGAAGGAGGTCTTCTCATCGGCCTGGAGGCCGAAGGTCATGGTTCCCATGCAAATGTCCGTGACGACGATGCCAGTGCGGCCGAGGCGGTTGCGTTTCATGCGCGGATGCTAGAGCAGGAGGCGCGGCGGGCAAATGCGAATGCGTTCGCCGCGCATTCCACGCTTGCCATTCCTCGCCGTGCTTCGTAAAAAGCATGCCGCATGGCTGACGAATCCACTCCCGCCTCTCCTACGTCCGAAACGCCGCCGCCGCGAACCACGGGCGGGGGATTTCGCTGGGAACCGCCGACGGCGGAGGAACTTCAGGCCTTGATGCCGGGTTACACGATTGAAAAGCTGCTCGGTCGTGGCGGCATGGGCGCGGTGTATCGCGGGGTGCAGACGAACCTCGACCGGCCCGTTGCCATCAAGATTCTGCCGCCCGGTGTGGAGAAAGAAGACCCCAGCTTCGCCGAGCGCTTCAAGAGTGAGGCGCGGCTGATGGCGAAGCTCATGCATCCGGGTGTCGTGGCCGTCTTCGACTTCGGCACCACGCTCGGCGGCCAGTTGTACTTCGCCATGGAGTATGTGGATGGCAGCGATGTCTCGCAGATGATCGCCGCGCAGGGCAAACTCCCACCGGACCATGCCCTCGCCATCACCGCCCATGTGTGCGATGCGCTGAGTGCCGCGCACGAGCTGGGCATCGTGCATCGCGACATCAAACCTGCCAACGTGCTCATCAACATGAAGGGCCAGGTCAAGGTGGCCGACTTCGGTCTCGCCAAGATTGAAGACCCCGGCCAGCACGGCCTCACGAAGACGGGTTACGCCATGGGCACGCCGGATTTCGTTGCGCCCGAGGCGTTGACGCTCGGCACCGCGATTGATGGCCGCGCCGATTTGTATGCCGTGGGCGTCATGCTCTACCAGATGCTCACCGGCAACATCCCACGCGGCGCGTTCAAGCCCGCCTCCGTGCTCGTCCCCGGTCTCGACCCGCGTTACGACCCCATCATTCTGAAAGCCATGCAGCATGACCGCGAGGAGCGTCATCAGAGCGCGGCGGAGTTGCGGCGTGAGCTGGATGTGATTTTGACGGTGCCGTTCGTGCGGAAAGACGCGCCGGTGAGTGCGGCCATTCCCATCGCGCAAATGGCGCAGGCCCCCGGTCAACGCAGTGCCGCGCAGAAGCCTGCGCCGCAAAGTAGGCCGGGTGTGGCGACAGCCCGCCCGGCTGCTGGCGGCAGCGCAACAGACGGGCGGGCCAAAGCCACACCCGTCCCACAGCCCAAATCCAAGACCCCGCTCTTCATCGGCCTCGGGGTCGCTGCGGCCATTGGCATCGGCGCGTTCGTCATGTTCGGCGGAGGTGGGGCGGTTTCTCCGAAACCGCCGCCCGGCGCTGTCGGCGACAGCTCCCCACCTTCCAAGCCCACCAGCGTGGCGAGTTCGTCACCGAAACCTGCGGCATCGACTTCACCCACTTTCAAGCCCACCACCGAGCCGTGGCAGGACATGCTGAGTGATCCGGCAAAACTTCAGCTCACGACGGGTGCGCAGAGAACCGCCCAAGGGCTGCGTCTTCCCACTGGGGGGAGCGGCCGCGATGCTCCCGTCTCCCCCGCAGGATGGCGCGATCCGTCTGCGGGCTACCCATGGCGGTTTGCGCATCAGTGTGGCGGCACGCACCGACGCCAATCGCAGCCGGTATGAGCTGTGCGCGCTGAACGACACGAGTGTCAGCCTGCTGCGTTATGATCCTGCCACAGGAAAGTCCGTTCACTTGAGCAAATTCAACCTTCAGACCCCGCTGCAAAATGGAAAGGACTACACGCTTGAGCTGCGGGCCGTCGGCCAGACGCTCACCGCGAAACTCAACGACGAACTCCTCGGCACAGTCACCGACGCCACCCTGACCCAGCCGCGTTTCGGCATCCTCGGCGTTGCCAATCAGCAAGACTCGGCACCTGCACTGGTCAAGACCATCGAAGTCCTCGATCTAACCGTTTCATCAGTTCCCTCCTCTCCAAGTCTCCCAGTCTCCGCATCTTCCGATCCCAAGTTCCCTCCCGGCCAGTGGGTGAAGGTGTTTACCAAGGCCGAGGATTTGCCGAACCGTGGCTTGAAGTATGAAGATGGGTGGATTCGCTTCGGCAAGAAGAAGGACTCTATCGCTCTCCCAAAAGCTTTGAGTGGCAACTATGGCGTGCGATTGCGCTTCATTCGCGACGTGCCCATCAACAACTCCAGCCGTGGACCTGTGGCTATCACTGTCAGGCAGCAACCGAATGGATTTGATGGTTACAACGCCCTTCTTGCAACGACGTCCTTCGTCTTCAACCGGCGCGAACAAGGTAAGGATACTGAAGTTTTGTCAGTTCTGTGTCCTGTGATCCCCAAGACTGGGGACGAAGGAACACTGGAGTTTTTCGCGGTCGGTTCGCGTCTGATTGGGCGTGTGGGAGATACCTTTGTGACAAGCACCATTGATGATCAATGGGCGAGAGGCAGTGCCAGGATCAGCGGCTCCGAAGACCTCCGAGACATCGAAGTCATCAACCTCGACGGCCTCTCCGAAGCCGAGGCGCTCAAGATCCTCGGCGTGGATGAGAAAGGCAATGACCTGCGCAAGCCTGCCGCCGTTGCTGCCACCGCTCCGGCTCCGTCTGTCCCCGCCAGCAACGCTTCGCGTAGTGATGCGGGCGGGTCCAAGTCTCCTCCTCTCCCGGTCTCCTCGTCTTCCGATCTCAAGTTCCCTCCCGGCCAGTGGGTCAAGCCTTTTGCCAAGTTCGAAGATATTCCTCCCAGTGCCCGCAACCAGCATAAGCTGACCTGGAAGGATGGCTGGATCGACGGCACTGCTGCGCCCGAAGGTTTCATGCAGAGTTACATACCCAACGCGAAGGGACGAAACCAAGGCGTGCGTGCTCGCTTCAAACATGATCCAAAGGCCTCTGGCACCTACCCCGGCGGTCTTATCTTGCGCACGGTCGCAGGACAGCGCTACAGCATGAACTACAACTTCGCCGACCACAGTGCTCGCATTTCCTTGGCAGCGGACAAGACAAGTCACTTCTTGAGCACCCTGAAGCCGAAACAGGAGCAGGTGGATGGGGCAGAGTATGAACTGGAGTTTTATGCCATTGGCCAGCGCTTGATCGGCCGCATGAACGGCGAACTCCTGTCCATCGGCACCGATGCCAGCCTCGCCGAGGGAAACATTGCTTTTTCGGTCAAGCACCTCATGCGCGACATCGAAGTCATCAACCTCGACGGCCTCCCCGAAGCGGAAGCCCTGCGCATTCTCGGCGTGGATGAAAAAGGCAACGACCTCCGCGCCCTCGCCGCGAAGCAGGAGCAGCAGATGGCCGAGCAGGCGAAGGCAGTCGATGCCATGGCCGCCATCCCGGAGCTGAAGGTGCTGCATGAGCAGTTCACGAAACTGACCACCGAACGCGTCACCGCGCCGTTTGCGGCGGAGGTGGCGAAGCTGAACGCGGGTTATATCGGCGGCATCGACCGCAAGATCGCCGAGGAGACCGCCGCCGGGCA
>CAMCWM010000285.1 GCA_945882215.1 Akkermansia muciniphila
GAAAACGAAGCACGAGGTCGAAAAGGCCGAGCCGGGCGATTACATGCTGCGCTTCCGCATCGGCGCAGTGAAGGGCACGCCGAAGGAGCGGCACTTCGTCGCGTTCGGCAGTCGCAAGGCAGGCGATGAAGACTTCACCTTGATGCAGACTTATCAAATCAGCGGCACCACCGACGCACCGCAGATCATCGAGGTGCCGGTGAGCCTCGCTGTCGATGGTCCGCGCACCTTTGTGCTGCGCGAGAAGCGGGATGTGAAGCTCGATCACGAACTCTTTACCACCGCGCAGAAGGAGACCGGTGTCGGGCCGCCATCGGCGCTGTGGATCGACTGGGTGGAATGGGAAGGCCCGCTGGTGAAGCAAGCACCCCTCGCCAAAGTCGAGCGCATTGAGCCGGAGAAACGCCGCGCCGATGTTGAGCGCGGTCATTTGCGCTTCAAATACCTCAACGAGCAATACGCCAAGTGGAAGACCGCCGGTGGCGATGAGAAGCGGCTGAAGGAGTTCGACTTCACCGACAAATCGCACGCCGAGTTCGCCAAGGTCGTGTGGGACAGCAACAACCGCTGGTTCCAGCAATACCTCGACCGTCCGCTGTCGAAGACGGGCCTCTACCTCGACAACACCGTGCAGGAAACCAGCGAGCACGCCATCGACCTGCCCGCCGACCTCGCCACCGGCGACTACGTCATGCGCGTGAAGATCGGTCGCGTGCCGGACATGCCCACGGAGCGTGCCTTTCTCTCCTTTGTCGAAGCCAGCCCCATCGACAAAGACGACCGCACCTTCCTCGCGAACAAACAAATCACCGCCACGCTCGAACAGCCCGAGATCATCGAGCTGCCCTTCCAAATCCGACCCGGCGGTCCGCGTAAGTTTATCCTCATGGAAAAGCGTCCGCTGAAAAAAGAGGCCATCAGCCTGCCCGGACGCACCCGCCAGATCACCGACGCCAAACAACGCGATCCCGTGCTCTGGATCGACTGGATCGAGTGGCAAGGCCCGCTGAACAAGGTCGAAACCAGTTCGCAGGTGCAACCCGTCATCGCCGCCGGAGAGACGAATCCCCGCACCGTGCTCCAAACCTTCGCCGAACGAGCCTTTCGCGGCAAACAGCCCTCCGCCATCTTTTTGGATAAACTCACGGCATTGTATGATGTGCGTCGCAAAGCAGGCGATGCGCACGAAACAGCGCTCAAAGAGCCACTGAGCGTGATTCTGGCCTCACCGGGCTTTTTGTATCTTCAGGAGATAGGCCAAGCAGGTCAGGCAAAAGAATGGGGGCAAAAGAATGATGCCTCTTCAGATTCTTCTGCCCCCATTCTCCTGCCTAAAAATGGCAATGACGACAAGGAGAAGGCTTCCGTCTCATTGTCTCCCCGTCCCTTTGTCTCCTTGTCTCCAGCGGAGCTGGCCTCTCGCCTGTCCTACTTCCTCTGGAGCGCTCCGCCGGACGACGCTTTGCTCAAAGCGGACCTCACCAAGCCAGACATCCTCGCCCGTGAAGTGGATCGCCTCATCGCCAGCCCGAAGGCGGACGAGTTCGTCAGCGGCTTCGTGCATCAATGGCTCGGCATGGACCGGATCGACTTCTTCCAGTTCGACACCAAGCAGTGCCGCGACTTCGACTAAAGCGCCAAGGCCGCTGCACGCCGCGAGGTCTATGAAACCTTCGCCCACCTACTGAGAAACAACGGCAGTCTCACGAAACTCCTCAAGAGCGACGAAATCCATGTCAACGGCCTGCTTGCCACCTACTATGACATTGAAGGCATCAGCGGCGATGCCTTTCAAAAGGTCAAACTCCCCGCCAACTCCCCACGCGGAGGCCTGCTCGGCATGGCCGCCATTCTGGCCATGGGCAGCAATGGCGAGCGCACCAGCCCCGTCGAGCGTGGTGCCTGGGTGCTGCGCAAACTCCTCCACACCCCACCACCGCCCGCTCCGCCCAACGTCCCACAACTCGACCGACTCGCCGGCAAACCCATTAGCCCGCGTGAGCGTCTCCTCGCCCATCAAGAAGAGCCGCAGTGCCTCCAGTGCCATCGCAAGATCGACCCCATCGGCTTCGGCCTGGAGAACTTCAACGCCGCCGGTAAATGGCGCGAGGTCGATCACGACCCCAAAACCAAAAAAGACTGGCCCATCGACCCCGCCGGCCAATTCCACAACGGCCCCACCTTCCAAACCTACTTCGACCTCCGCGACCAAATCGCCGCCAAGAGCGAAAACTTCGCCCAAGGCTTCACCGAAGCCCTCATCGAGTATGCGCTCGGCAGGCCGTATGGCTTCACAGACATCGCGCTGGCGGATGGCATCGTCAAAAAAGCCAAAGCGAAGGATTTTGCGATTCGCGAGGTCATCGTCGCCCTGGTATCCAGTCGCGATTTTCGCCGGAAGTAGGCGCGAAGGACTCAACCCTGAACTCGACAAAAGAATGGGGACAGAAGAATCTGATTCCGATCATTCTCCTGTCCCCATTCTTCTGTCGATAAAACCGTGTCGAGTGTCAGCGCACCTCTCCGTATCAACCCAGATGATCCGCTTCACCTTCCTTCTCCTCGTTGCCTCTACTGCTGCCGCTCTCGATTACCCCCATGTCACCGCCGAGCCACAAAAGACCGGCTGGCCGCTCACGGCGGAAGAACGGGCCTATGTCGTCGATAAGCCGGAATACGAGCGTCGCCCCGGTCGTGAGTCGAACAAGCATCTGCCCCAGCTCTGGCCTCAAGTGCCGACTGCTGGCCATTTCGGGGGCGATTCGTGGCTGAAGCTCCACGAGGCGCATGTGAAGACCGTGCAGGCCAATCAAGGCCCGCTCGATGTATTGCTCGTCGGTGACAGCATCACGATCCAGTGGGGCGATTCGTGGAAGAAGCACTTCCCCGACCTCAAAGCCGTCAACATCGGCATCGGCGGCGACAAAACGCAGAACGTGCTCTGGCGTCTCGATCACGGTGGCGTCGAGGGACTTCAGCCAAAGGCCATCGTGCTCATGATCGGCAACAACAACAGGTTCTTCACCCCCGAGACCGGCATCGAAGCCGCCGCGAAAGGCATCGAGATGTGCCTGAAGAACCTCCGCGAGAAGTTCCCCGCCGCCGCCATCATCGTGGCAAAGATTTTGCCAGCCCACACGCCCGGGAATCGCTTCTACGAGGACATCAAGAAGACCAACGCCGCCCTCGATCCCCTTAAGCTCGACAGCGATCCAAACGTGAAGGTGCTCGATCTCTGGCCCGACTTCACCAACGCGGATGGCACGATCAAGAAGGACCTTTTCACCCCGGATAACATCCACCTCTCGCCTGCGGGTTATGCGGTGTATGCAGAGAAGATGAAGCCGCTGCTGAAGTGAACTGAGACCGACAGAAGAATGGGGACAGAAGAATCTGAACTCCATTCTCCTGTCGAAGATCTCCAAAACCGTGTCTCATGAGCCGTATTCGCCTCATGCTTCGTTTATACTCTCTCATTACTGGCCTGGTCACGCCGTTAGCAGCGCTCCATGCCGCTGACACACCCGCCATCCAGATCATCGACCGCACTGTGGTCTTCAAACACACGAGCACCGATCCAAAGGACCCGGCAAATACCTCGGGCTACAATCTCGGGCCAAGCATCGCGCTGCTGCCGGATGGGCGGTTGATGGCCGCGTGGTTCTCGTCGCCATCGGAGGGGGCGGAGTCGCAGCGCATCGTGCAGGCGTTTTCATCGGATCAAGGCCGCACTTGGGGCGAAGCGACCGTCTTGCAGGACATCGCGGGCAGGGCCGACTTTGATCCCTCGCTGTTCGTCGCTGGGAAAGAGACGTTCTTGTTCTGCTCCTGCTTCGATCCGCAGATCGACATCTACTTCCGCCGCAGCAGTGACTCGGCGAAGACTTGGTCCGAGCCGGTGAAGCTCCAGCAGCCGAATCACACCACACGCTCCAATGGCATCGCGTTGTCCACCGGCGAGCTGCTCGTGCCGCTGCACACACGCGGCACGAAGGCCGGTGGCGTCATGAAATCACGCGATGGTGGCCAAACGTGGACGCGCTTCGGTGCAGTGGCCAATCCCGAAGGCCAGGGCGGCGAGCCGACCATCGCGGAGACGAAGACCGGCAAAATCCACATGATCCTGCGCACGAAGGACGGCCAGCTCTGGCGGTCCATCAGTGCCGACAAAGGCGAAACGTGGAGCGCGGCTGAAAAGACCGGCCTCACCGGCACCTCGAGTGCCTCGCACCTGCTTTGCACACGCGATGGCACACTCGTCCTCACCTACAATCCCGGCCCCACGCCTCTGCGCTTTCCACTGCACCTTCGCACCTCCCGCGACGAAGGCGCGACGTGGAGCGAGCCAACACTCCTCGCAGATCGCCCCACAAAAGTCGGTGGCTGGTCCATTTGCTATCCCACCCTGACCGAACTCCCCGACGGCACCCTCGCCGCCATCTGGGCCCAGATCAAAAGTTCAACCGGTGAGCTGTATGGGGACATCCATTCCGCACGAATCCGACTCCCGGACTGAACTTCATCTCATGAGCCGATCCCTTGCTGGCCATTTCATCACGGCGCTATGCATCTCGTGTGCCTCAGCCGCCGAACTCAACGTCGGCCCCGATGGCTTCAAAACCATCGGCGAGGGTGTGGCGGCGCTGAAGGCGGGGGACACGCTGACGATCATGCCGGGGGAGTATCGCGAGCTGGTATCGGCGACGCTTGCGGGCACAGCGGAGGCACCGATCACGATTCGGGCGTGGCGGGCGGGGAGTGTGTTGATGCGTGGGGATGTGGATTTGGGCGGGTTCAAGCCTGCGACGGGGCTGCGGGATGTGTTTGTGACTGAAATGAAGCAAAAAGCGGAGTCGGTGTTTGAGCGCAGCACGTTTCGCACGCTGGAGCCGAAGATGAGCGCGGCGGAGGTGGAGACCTCATTGATGAGCTATCATCAGGATGAGAAGAACGGGCTGCTTTATGTTCACACGTCGGATTCGTTGCCGCCGGAGTGTCATGCGATGGGGGCGTCGGTCACGAATGCGAACGGGCTGCTGCTCACGGGTTCGAAGCATGTGATCATCGACGGGGTGTCATTCACCGGCTTCAGCCATCGTGATTACGATCCGCAGCATGGCTCACGCACGCGTTGGGGGCTGATGTTGAAGGATTGCGAGAGTTGCGTCGTGTGGCGCTGCACGGCGTATCTGAACAGCGGCGGCCTTCACCTGCTCGGCAAAGGCCAGGGCTGCGTGGTGGAGGATTGCACGGCCTTTGGCAACTGGTCGCGGCATGTGGACATCGGGAACAACATCGTCGGCTGGGGTGTGGCGGGCTGCACCTTTCAGCGCAACCGCGTGGAGGGTCACATGCCGGACGCGGCGACGAGTCGCAATGACATCACCTTTTACAGCGGCGGCGATGGTTGCGCGATGATCGACAACCTCGCGATCAACGCGAGCATCATGATCAAAGGCGATCTCAAAGACGCGGTGCAGCGCGGCAATGTGTGCATCGGTCGCAAGTTCTATCGACCTCCGGGCGCGGAGAACATCGAACTGCCCGCCGGAGCCTCGCCAGCGGACGCGGCGCGGTTTGCGGATGTGCTGAACCATGATTACCGCACGGAGAATGTCTTCTTTGTGTCACCCGGCGGCGATGATGCAAATGCGGGCACGAATGCGAAGCCGTGGAAAACGCTCGCACATGCCGCCAAAGCCACGGGCACGGTGTATCTGATGGAGGGCGAGTATGAGGAGACGCTCGTGGCGGGCGCAAAGGCGGATTTTCGTCGCCATGGGCATGATCGCGTCGTGGTGAAGGAGGTGCTCGTCAAAGAGGCACCCGGCGTACGGCTGCATGGGCTGCACATTCGCGAGAAAGCGGCCATCTCGGGCTGCGAGGGCCTGCGGATCGAGTTTTGCACGCTGGGCGGCCTTTTTGTCCGCGAATCGCCAAACATGCATGTGGCGCACAATTGGCTTCGAGGACCGTTCAGCGTCGAAACCTCGCCTGGAGGCAGTTTTGTCTCGAACATCATCGCGGAGCGAAAAATGGACGCCGCGTCGCAAAACGGTCTCTGGGTGCATTCAAACGTCACCACGGCACCGGACGGCGATGTCTTGCCCGATGACTCATCACTCATCGGTCGCGGGCATCATGCTTCGACCATCGGGCCGTTCCTGCGGCTCAGTCGCACGCGTCCGTTGCCCATCAGCAAGGCCGCCGTGCATGACGTAACCAAGACGACCGCCACGCTGGAGTGGAGCACGCCCACGCAGGCCGCGGAGACGACGCTCGAATGGGGCGAAACGAAAATCGAAACACCCCGCGGCAGCCAGCACAGCGTGAGCTTGAGCGGATTGCAGCCGGGCAAGGCCTACGAGTTCCGCATCACCTCGCGTCGCAAGGACGAGCAGCGCGTCTTTGCCACGCATCAGCCACCTGCGGAGGCGGGCGCGGCTGTGTTTGAAACGCAAACCGTCACCA
>CAMCWM010000286.1 GCA_945882215.1 Akkermansia muciniphila
GGCCGAGTTGCCCCGGGTCATCAGCGACAGGGGATGCTCCGGGCCAAGGACGCGTTCCATGATCTTGAGCACCGCGCGGCCCTCCGTTTCGGCCTCGATGCTCTTGCCTTGGAAGTTCAGAGCATTGACCAGGTTATTCCGGATTTTCAGCGTGTCGGGATGCTCCGCGCCGAGCACGCGTTCTTGAATCTTGAGTGCTGCACGCTGCTCCGCCACAGCCTCGGCGCTCCTGCCTTGGGAATTCAACGCATTGGCCAAGTTGCCCCGGCTTGCCAGCGTGCCGGGATGTTCCGGGCCAAGCACATGCTCCATGATTTTTAGCACCGCACGGCTCTCAGCTTCCGCTTCGGCGCCTTTGCTCTGGTTGTTCAGCACAACGGTAAGATTGTTTCGGCTCTCCAGCGTGTCGGGATGCTCCGGGCCGAGTACGCTGCCCCGGATTTTGAGCACGGCGCGGTGTTCCGCTTCTGCCTCCGGATATCGACCGTGGGAATCCAGCGCAACCGCCAGGTCATTCCGAGATCTCAGCGTGTCCGAATGTTCTGGTCCCAGCTTTTGTGTTTGGCGTTTGATGCGTGCCCGCCACTGCAATTCCACCTCAGCGGCCTCCGCTTCCGCCTCGGCCTTTTTTCCCAGCGCACGTAGCATCACCACCAGGGAATCGTGCGTGGTCAGGGTGTCCTCGTGGTCAGCGCCGAGCACGCGCACCTGCACGGGGAGCACCGCACGCAGATCTGTGACAGCCTCCGCCGGTCTCCCGGCATCTCCCACCAGCCGCGCCAGCGCCATCCGATTGCGCAGCGTGAAGGGGTGCTCCGCACCGAGGCTGTTCGACGCCTCCGCCACCACGGCTTGAAACGCCACTTCGGCCTCTTTCACATTGCCACCTTCTGCCAGCACGATCGCGCTCTCGCGCTTCTTCACCAGCTTAGCATCAGGCTGCTTTTCGCCTTCAGCGCAGCGGGCGGATCCGCTGAACAGACATAGAACGCCGCAGATCGCAGCGGTGGAGAGGATGCGGTGCGATGTAGTCATCGGCTGCGGGTTGGATGAGGCTGTTTAAACGTGTCACTTCTGGGCGTTTATCCGGCTGACGTCACGGCATGAAGATGAAGCCGGGCCGGGTGTGGGTGTTGATGATCGGAGACCACTGGCTTACTTTCCTAGCCTCCCCCATGAGGACGCCAAGTTCCAAATCGCCCACCTTGACCTTGGGGACAAACAGGCGTTTGCCATCCCGCTTGTCCACAATCCAAGAGCCTTGCGTTTCTCCTCGAGGCGCGGAAGCAGGATAGTCTTTGGGGATGTAGGTGGCCGGCTGGTCTGCCACACATCGCCAGATGCCCAGTGCATTCCATTCCGACTCAGGCGCCGGGCCGCGACCGCGTTTGGCGATGTTTTGGGTGGTTTCGATCAAGTCGATAGAGGTCACGCAGGACGCTGGCAGCATAGGAGCAAGGCGGAGAACAATGAATCGATGGAGGATGGACCGGATATTCATGACGGCATGGTGGGTTGGATGGTGAGGGCGCACCTGCCCTCTCCTGACCGCATACATCCGGAATGAAGCTCACAGGTTACAAGCGGTTCAACACGCGGAGCCAAAAACCTTGAACAGATGCACGATCTCCGCATTCACCTCGCTTGGTGAGTCCACCGTGAGGGCGATCTCCTCATGCAACAGCCGCCGGTAGCGCTGCCGCATTCGAAACACGGCGACTTTCAGAGCTCCCTCATTCATGCCGAGCAGCGCAGCGGTCTGCGACAGCGTGGTGGCATCGCCATCGGCAGAAAGACGGTCTTTGAGGGCGTCAAACACACGATCCCGGCCGTCCTTCGCGTATTCTACGCGCAGCTTTTTCAAAACGGTGTCCAGCAGCGCCAGCGCCCATTGCCGTTCAAACAGTAGTTCCGGAGTCACCTCCGTCGCTGGTTCGATCACGCACGCCTGCTCCGCCTCATCCGCGTCCAGCGCGATATGCACTTTGCCACCACCGCGCTTCAACGCCGAGGCGCGCTCATGCTCGTTGGCGGCAAAACGTTTCAACGCCACGAGCAGGAAAGAGCGCAGCCGCCCCTTGCTCTCCTCGACGTCCGCAAACGAGTCACGTTCCAGCAGCATGGCAAAAAAACCCTGCGTGAGATCCTCCGCGTCGTGCTGCGCATTTCCCTGCCGGCGTAGGAAGGCATAGACCGGCTTCCAGTAGGTCTGACACAGTTCTGCCAGCGCCTCGGCGGCACGTGGCTCGCCATGCTGCCGCGCCCGCATCACCACGCTCCAGCGGGTGGCAGGAAACGCACCAGCGTGCTGCGTTGCCGCCTGCCCAGGCTTGATGAAGGCAATGGTTTCCTCGTTCATGGGCGGCATGTTATGCAGTGATGCGGAACTCTGGCGAGCTTCATTTTGGCTGAACCTCCTGCTGCCGTGCGGCATAGCTCTCAAGCAGGCCCACGACCCCAGTGTGCCCTCCCTGAGCGGCCATGGAGGATGGGGTGGCCCCTGCTGAGTCACGAGCGGACACCGCTGCCCCCTTTTCGCAAAGCAGTCGCGCCGCCTCCATCTGACCGGTTGAGGCGGCATGATGCAGCGGTGTACAGCGCTGAATGTCGCGCGCATCCACCAAGCCTCCTTGGGCCAGTAGCAGTTTCATGATCTCGAGATGTCCCAGGCGGGCGGCGTGATGCAGCGGTGTGGCCAGTTTGAGATCCTGCTGGTTCACCTTTGCCTCATGCTCCAGCAACAGTTTTACCGCCTCCGAATGGCCGCCGTGAGCAGCTTTATGCAGCGGGGATTCCAGCTCGACCGGCAGGTTGGCCTTCGCTCCTTTCTCGAACAGCATGCGCATCGCCGTCGTGGCGTTTGCTTCCGCGGCAAAGACCATCGGGGTCAGGCCTTCTGGAAGCGTCAGGTGGTTTGCATCAGCTCCTGCATCAATCAACAACGCCACCGCTTGCGCTTGATTGGCAGCCGCCGCGTGATGCAGGGGCGAAAGCTTGGCGGCATCCATCTCATGAATGCTGGTGTTGAACTCCAGCAGCACGCGCACCGTGTCCGCGCAGCGTTGCACCGTGCTTGTATCTTCGCGCCAGACCACGAGCCAAGAAGCCTGCTCTGGGGTCAAATTTAAATGATGTCCAGCATCTGCCGCCAGATGCAGCGGTCTCAAATCCTGTGGTGTCTCCTTCTCTGTCTGCAAATCCACGCCCTGCTGCACCAGCCATCGCACCATGTCCGGCTGGAGGCATGCCGCAGCCCAGTCGATGGGGCGCCAGTCTTGGGCGTCACGCGAATCCAGCGCCGCCCCATGCGCCTTCAGCCAGACTGCAGCTTTCACCGCGCCGAATCCGGACGCGATGTGCGTCGCGCTTCTATTTCCTGGCAACGGTGTTTCATGTTTTGCACCTGCGAGATGCAGTGCCTCGATCATGTCGGCACGATCTTGCGCCACTGCGAGCAGCAGCGGCGTCCAGCCTTCCTTGTCGGCTTTGTCGAGATCTTGTTTGCCTTGGATGAGCTTTATCAAGGCCGGCATGTCACCGCGTTCCACTGCGAGATGCAACTCGGTGCGGCCCTCTTTTGCCACGAGCTTCTTTTTGGGTGCTTCGGCATCTGCTTTCAGTGCCTTTTTGAGGGGCTCGCGCTTGATTGTCTTCGCTGCAGAAGGCTTCTCCATTTTTAAGCCCACGAACGTGATCACTGCTGCAGCCGCTACCACGGTCAGCAGCTTGACTGCCCGGTTTCCGCTTCGGCGTGCGACGTTCTCCCGCGCAGCTTGCTGCAAGGCTGCACGCATGGCTTGTGCAGTTTGAAACCGCGCGGCCGGCTCCGTTGCCATCGCCTGCATCACCGTTTCATCCAGCGTCGGGCTGGTTCCAAGCTTGCGTGATGGCAGCGCAAACCGCCCTTCGGGCAGGCCGCCCGTGAGCATTTCATACAGCACCACTCCCAGCGCATAAAGATCCGCACGCTCATCCACCGACCACGAATCTCGTCGCTGCTCCGGTGGCATGTAGTGCGGTGTGCCCAGCAAGGCCGCCTCACCGGTCAAATCGGCGGATGTGGATTGCGGCAGCTTTGCTAGGCCAAAGTCTGCCAGCTTTGCCTCTCCACGCGAACCAAGCAATATGTTGGCAGGCTTGATGTCACGATGCACCACGCCTGCCGCATGGGCATGAATGAGCGCCTCGCACACCTGCGTCGCCACCTCCAGTGCCTGGCGTGATGGCAGCGCTCCGTGCAACAACCGGTGCGCCAGATCGTCGCCTTCCATGAGTTCCATCACCAGATAAAACCATCCGCCACGCTCACCCACGTCGAACAACGCGACGATGCGTGGATGATTCAGCCGCGCGAGCGCCTTCGCTTCCCTTTCAAATCGCTCACGACGTTCCGGTGACGCTCCCTCTGCCTTCACGAGTTTTAAAGCCACCCGCCGATCCAGCGAAAGCTGCCGCGCCTCATAAACACAGCCCATTCCTCCCGCTCCCAGCGATTTTCCGATCTCCAGTTCCGGAAACAACGCCACCAGATCAGCCGCGTCAGGCGGATGCGAATTGGGGTGACGGCTGTCGGACATAATCGAAGACTACATCCGAATCTGAGCAGAAAGGTAACACGATTGGGAGTACCAAATCGTGCCCATGTTCACAGCACCGTCTCGTTCACCACCTCGTTGCGTTCGTTGAGAAGCAGGCGTTTTGGGATGATCGGGTTCTCGCTCTCGCCCCAGGCCATGATGGTGACGCGGTGGCCGGTGTTGATGAGATGGGCGGCGGCACCATTGATGACGATCTGCCCGGAGCCACACGGGCCGGGGATGACGTAGGTTTCGAGACGCGCGCCGTTGGTGATCGAGGTCACCAGCACTTTTTCACCGTCCCACAGGCCGGCTTTTTCCATGAGATCTGTCGGGATCGTGATGCTGCCCTCATAATCGATGTTGGCATCAGTGATGGCGGCGCGGTGGAGCTTGGATTTGAGGAGCGTTCGGAGCACGTGTGAGAGTGCGCCGCTCATGCAGAGGGTCAAGTGGTGGGATTGCTGGATGAATGGATTGATGGAGTGGTGGATTGGTGAATGATGTGGCAATGAGATACCGCGATCAACGCCGCTCCGAATCCGCGCCCACCAGGCAGCACTTCACCCCACGCAAGAGCATGGGGCAGAACTTCCTTCAGGACGAGGAAGTGGCCCGTTGGATCGCCGATCAAGTGCAGCCGGATGGCGCGGACTTCGTGGTAGAGATCGGCCCAGGCATGGGGGCATTGACCAAACATCTCGTCGGCAGGCCAAAGCATCTCGTGCTCATTGAAAAAGACTCCCAGCTCGCGCCGGAGCTGCAGGGTCAGTTCGAGGGCCGCAACGATGTTGAAGTGATCCATAACGATGCCACACGCATCAACCTGCGTTCGTGGTTCAAGCACGGTCCGCTGCGCATCGTGGGCAATCTGCCGTATTCCGTCGGCAGCGAGATCTTGAAGCACTGGCTCACGCCGCCGTCACCGGTTGGTTGCGCGGTCTTCATGCTGCAAAAGGAAGTGTGCGATCGGCTCGCCGCCACCTGCGAGGATGACGCCTATGGTGCGCTTAGCCTGCTGGTGCAGAAGGATTGGAATATCGAACTGCTGCGCATCGTGCCGCCGGAGGTGTTTGTGCCACGTCCGCGCGTCGATTCCGCCGTCATCCGTCTCACACCGCGTGATCCGACGACACTGCCGGTGTTTGATCACGTGCTGTTCGACCGTCTCGTGCGCATGGGTTTCTCCCAGCGGCGCAAGCAATTGAAAAATCTGCTTCCCGAGGCTCCGGGCGGCTGGGATGCGCTGATTCAATCGCTCAACGTCTCACCCACCGTGCGTGCGGAGGCGTTGTCGCTCACGCAGTGGATTCACATTGCCCGCTGGTATGAGCAACGTCACGAAGCCGACGCCGGGCAGAAGGCCAGTGAGATGTTTGACGTGGTCAATGAACGCAACGAAGTCACCGGCCAGCTCACGCGTGGTGAGGTGCATGCGCGCAAGCTGCTGCATCGCGCCGTTCACATCTTCGTCATCAACAAACGCGGCCATCTTTACCTCCAGCAGCGCTCGCATCTCAAGGATGTGTCACCGTTGAAGTGGGACAGCAGCGCTGCCGGCCATCTCGATGCCGGCGAAAGCTACGCCAGTGCCGCCGTGCGTGAGTTGGGCGAGGAAATCGGCATCCACGTCGATGCCACCGAAGTCGCCGCCACGATTCCAGCCGGGGACAACACCGATCATGAGTTCGTCGAATTGCATCTGGCGAGACACGAGGGCCCCATCCGCTGCCTGCCCGAAGAAATCGCCACCGGCGACTGGTTCAAGCCCGAGGACATCACCGCCTGGGTCGAGGCGAGGCCCCAGGACTTCGCAAAAGGCTTTGTGACCTGCTGGAAAGCGTGGCTGAATAAGAAATGAAGTGGAGAAGAGTCTCCG
>CAMCWM010000287.1 GCA_945882215.1 Akkermansia muciniphila
TCGACGAGGAAGGTGAGCAGGAACTTGGCCTGCTTCTCGAAACTGGTCTTCAGCGCGCGCTTCTTGCCGGCGGTGGAGTCGAGCACGCGGAAGTCCGCCGCCAGCACCTGCACGGCCTGCGGCGCGGTTTGCACGACGCGGAAGCTGTCGAGCGGTGATTCGGTGAGGAATTCGCCGCGTTCGCACACCGCCACGGCCGTTTCCAGCGCACGGCAGGCGATCATGACCGCGAGCCAGCCGGGAACCTCCTGCTGGCGGGCCAAATAGCCGCGCAGGGCCTCGCCGTCGATGTTGCTGGTGATGTAAAACGGGTTCCCCTCGTCCTCACCAAACTCGATCATGCGCGCCAGCGCCGGATGGCCGCGCTTTTGCAGTGATTTGCAGGCCTCTTCAAAGGAGGCGCGGTTGGACAGCGGCTCCAGCAGCACATGGCAGTGGACGTAGCCGAGGCATTGCATGTCAAAGGCCAGCACGGCCACCTGCTCGGCATTGCGAACCAGCTCGACGTTGTTGCCGTCGGTGTCCTGAACGATTTGATAGTGCCTGAATTGACTCGGCTCCGACATGGGGGCGGTGGAAAGAAAGGTGCGGCGACTATCCTGCCTTGCGCCGGATGTTCAAGCCAGCGTTTCGTTTTGAACGAAGCACTGGTTCCTCATGCCGACACCGGTGATTTCCACGCGGCGATGGCGTCGGGAGATTTCGACTTCATGCCGAGACGCTGGGTGGTGAATTCGTCCGGCAGGAGGATTTCCGTGGCGGAGCCGAGACTGAGAGCGCCGACGAAGTGCGTTTCGGTGCGTTCGGCGGATTCGGCCAGCCAGGCGAAGGCGCGATGGTAGAGACCGAGGAAGGCATCGACATACGGAGCGATGCATTCGGAGGCTTGGGACGCCATCTTCAAGGCGATGGCACGCATGCTGGACGCATCCAGCAGCGTCATCGAGACACCAGGCATTTCCGGCAAAGAGCCAGGCAGCAGATGGTCGTTCAGTGTGGTGGTCCGGCCGCTTTCGTTGAAGGGATAAGGCGCGCCGTCCATCGTGGAAACGATCTGGCGCACGAGGTTGAGCATTTTCGGCACGACGGACTGCAACGCGGTGAGGAAGGCGCTGGGATCATCGACGTTGGCGAACTTCGCGCCGAGCGTCTGGAAGGCGAAGAAGGTGGTGAGCAGTTCGCGGAAGGAAGGCAGCGCCCCGGCCATCGCCTCGTAGATCGTCACCCACGCGGGCAGATCGTTGCGGCGTTTGCGCAACCACTCGTTGAGATCGGCGGGCTCGCTCCACCACAGCATGCCGAGCGCGGCGGCGAAGCGGCCTTCCAAGATGCGCTCACGCTCCTGCAGCGGCCCCTCCATGTGCTCCATGACCATGCGCTGCCGCGCGGCCTCCGCACGCAGGGCGGACGGACTGGCGTCCTCGGTGCCGAACTGCATGCGAGAGACGGTGAATCCGGCCAGGCTGAGCGTGGCGGCGGCCTCCAGGTCGCGACGACGCTGCCAAGCCTGATTCCACTCCTGCAACGCCACTTTGAACTGCGGCCCCCAGATGACGATCTCATCGCGCACGCGCAAAATCTCGCGCTGAAGCTCACTTCGTGCCGTGGCATTCGCCGGAGTGCTGCCTAATCCGCACATGGCACGCTCGGGATGTGCGAGTCCGCCGAAATAACGACGAATGACGAGCAGCGCCTCCTCCTCACGACGGTTTTGATGGATGACCTCCTCATCCGCGACCATGCGGTGCTCGTGGAGGTTCAACCCGAGGTCATGCTGGTAATAGAAGTAGGTGACCTGGCGCGAGAGATCGACGAACTGCCGCATCACCGAGGCCGCAGGCTGCGCATGCGAAAGATGGGCGACGAGTTCGGCTCCCTTCGCTGGTTTGCCCTCGGCTTTCGGCTCGGGCGGCCCCTCTTCAGATTCAGCACGGGCAGAAGCCCTGGCCTTGGCCGCCGCTGCCACATGACGTGCCATGAGGAGAGAGAGATTCTCCGGCAGGCGATGCTGGATGACCCCGCGCTGAATCTCCTGCTCCGCCGCCTTCCACGCCGCGCCGAGCAGTGAGAGCTTGCGCTGCATGCGGTCATACATGAGCTCGCCGATGACATTGGCACCACAGCGTTCCGCCGAACGTGTGATGAGCCACAAGGTCACCGCGCTGACCGTGCGCGATGCGAGCGCGAGGATCATGAAGGGAATCTTGGCCGCCCACATCCAGCCACGGACGATTCTGCGGCCTTGCCTGCGCCACTCGGATTCTTTTTTCGGTTTCTCTCGCAGATGCATCTCCCATTCGTCACGCTCCATCACCGCGCGGAAGAACCACGCGTTCATCTCGCGCACGGCATGCACAAAGATCGTGCTCATGCCGCCGGCATTGTGGCTGAGCTCATGAGCCAGCAGGCCGCTGAGTTCGCGCGAGGTGATCACCGAGACCACCGGCAGGCCGAGATGCAGCATCGTCTGACCGGTCAGAATGCCGAGCAGGCCGCCGAACATTGAGCTGCGCACGGAAATCGTCGTGTCCAGCCACACCTGCGTGGGCGGTTGCGCGCGGAGATGCCAGCAAAGCGTGTGGATGAGCTCAAAAAGCTGCGGCTGCGTGGCAGCGGTGATCTGGATCGCCACCTTCGCGTGTTTGGGCCGTGGGCGGAGCGGACGCAGCATGAGCACCCAGGTGACGCCCATGAAGGCAAACTTCAGCAGCTCCGGAATCATGCGCCATTGGAACAACCCCGTTCGCGCCATGCTGCCGGTGATGAGATAAACCTGCCAGCACATCCACAGGAACAAACCCACGACCAGCAGCAGGTAGGTGAACTGCAATGTCAGCGAAACCACGGCGGAAATCACCAACAGGCCGAAATGCAACGGCCCGCGCCACGGTGCGATGCGCACTGGCTTGGCGGGTTGCGTTGGGGCTTTGGGTGCGGACATGGAGGGGCAAAAACCGGCGAAACCCGGCTCAATGGCACATAATTAACCTCCTTTAATATGGTAATTCTAGTTAATTATTGGCATTTGCCAGCCTTTCGGCCCTCCCATCGGGCAAGTTTGCCGCCCTGAAACCGTTTCCCTCCCATGAAGGCCGCCTGCTTCCTCGCTCTCGTTTTCGCCTGCTTTGGGTCTGCCACAGCGGCTCAGCGTCCGCCGAACCTCGTCTTCATCCTCACGGACAACCAAGGTGCCTGGACCCTCGGCTGCTACGGCAATCCCGACATCCGCACACCGCACATCGACAAGCTGGCCGCCGAGGGCATCCGCTTCACGCACGCGCTCAGCAGCAATCCCGTCTGCTCCCCCACGCGTGCCACCTTCCTCACCGGGCTGATTCCGTCGCAGCATGGCGTTCACTCCTTCCTCGATCCCAAGTTCATGATGGGGCCGGAGGCCTACAACACGCTCCAGGAGTTCACCTCCCTCGGCGAAGTCCTGCGCGATGCCGGTTACACCTGCGGATTGAGCGGAAAGTGGCATCTCGGGGCCAACATGACGCCCAGCGAAGGCTTCACCACCTGGACCACGAAGCCCGACGGCAGCACGCGCGAGTTTTACGACCAGCAGATCATCGAAGACGGCCAACTGCGCAACGAACCCGGCTACACGACGGATCTTTGGACGCGCAAGGGCGTCGAGTTCATCCAGCAGCACAAAGACCGGCCCTTCTTCCTCTACCTCGCCTACAACGGCCCTTACTCGCTCGGCAAACTGATGCTGAACGAGGCGAAGAACCGCCACGCCGCCTACTACGCCGACAAGCCGCTGCATTCCTTCCCGCGCGACGCCATGCATCCCTGGCAGCACGCCAACAAAGAATTTCACAACACCGATGCCGGACGCCGCCGCATGGCCGCCGAAGTCAGCGGTGTCGATGACGGCGTGGGCGAGATCATGGCCGCGCTCAAAGCCAACGGCCTCGATGACAACACCCTTGTCATCTATTCCAGCGATCAAGGCTGGATGGGCGGCCAAAACGGCATGTGGGGCATGGGCGATCACTTTCGCCCCACCGGCGCGCATGAGTTGATGATGCAGATCCCGCTCATCTTCCGCCAGCCGGGCCAAATCCCCTCCGCGCAAACCTGCGATGCCCTCGTGAGCAACTACGACATCCTCCCCAGTGTCCTCGGCCATCTCGGACTCGCGGAAAAAATGCCGGAACAGCCCAAATCCCCCGGTCGCGACTTCTCCCCGGCCCTGCGCGGCGAAAAGCTCACCAACTGGGACAACACCCTCTTCTACGAAATGGAAACCACGCGCGCCATCCGCACCGAGCGCTGGAAATTCGTCTCCCGCTTTCCCGACGGCCCCTTTGAACTCTACGACATGCAATCCGACCCCCAGGAGCGCTTCAACCAGTTCGGCCAGCCCGGCACCGACGAGATCAAAGCCGGTCTCGCCAAACAACTCGACGCCTTCTTCACCCAGTACGCTGACCCCAAATACGACATCTGGAAGGGGGGCGGCTCGAAGGCCAAGCTGCACACGAAATGACCTGCAACTTCCCGGCTCCCTCATCGTTTCATCGCGCATCCGACCGGAACACCGGACGACCTGCCTATGAAAACGCGCCTTCTTCTCTCCCTCGTCTGCACCTTGCTTGCCACCAGCCTGCTGGCCGAAAATGAGGTCTATCGAACCTGGACCGACTCCCAGGGCCGCAAGCTGGAGGCGACCTTCCGCGGCATCGAAAACGGCAACGTCTTCCTGCAAGTCCGCAACGGCTACGTTTACCGCCTTCCACTCGACAAACTCTCCGCCGCCGACCAGCAGGCCGCCAAAACGCTCAAGCCCGAAGGCCTCGGCATCCCCGCCGATCCGAATCTCGCCCAGGCCGCGGCCCGGATCGACATGCTGGTGGAGGGTGGATTGAAAAAAGCGGAGCAGAAGCCCAATCCACTCGCCTCTGACGAACAATTCGTGCGCCGCGTCTATCTCGACATCGCCGGGCGCATCCCTACGCGTGAGGAGGCGCTTGAGTTCATCAACGACACCAGCCTCTCCAAACGCGCGAAGGTCATCGACAAGCTGCTCAACTCCGACGGCTACAACAGCCACCTCTTCAACTACTTCGCCGACATGATGCGCGTGGCCGACCAAGCGCAGAAGGCCCGCTTCTACACCTACCAGGACTGGATGAAGCGCCAGATCGCCGACAACGTGTCGTGGGATAAAATCGTTTACAGCATGATGACCGCCGACGGTCGTCTGCTCGACAACGGTGCCACCGGCTACCTTCTGCGCGACGCGGGCATGCGCCTCGATAATTTGAGCCTCACGCTCAGCACCTTCCTCGGCGCGAACGTCTCCTGCGCCCAGTGCCACGACCACCCCTTCGCCGACTGGACGCAGCGCCAGTTCTATGAAATGGCCTCCTTCTTCGGTGCCACGGAGACCTTCGGCACTCGCGGTTCCAAAGGCGGCTACGGCATGCAGGAGATGCGCAAGGTGCTCGCCTCCCTCGATGACAAGCGCATGCAGCAGCAGGCTAAGAACCTCCTCCGCATCAACGCCATGGCGGTGGACGACGGCAATGAAAACGACATGAAGCTGCCGGACGACTACAAATACCCGGACGGCAAACCGGGTGAGTTGGTGAAGCCGAAACTCGTCACCTGGAGCGACAGCAAGAACGTAAAGGCCTACCAGGGCGTGCAAACGAAGAGCGAGGAAGACCTCCGCTCCCAGTTCGCCAAATGGATGACCTCGCCGGACAATCCGCGCTTCGCCATGACCATCGCGAACCGCCTTTGGAAGCGCGCCTTCGGCATCGGTGTGCGTGAACCCGTCACCGATCTCGATGATCCCGAGGCCTCCGTGAATCCACCGCTGCTGCGCCACCTCGCCGCCGAGATGGTACGCCTGAAGTTTGACCTGAAGCAGTTCATGCGCCTGCTCTACAACACGCAGACTTATCAGCGTGAGGCCACCAGCCATGAGATGGCCGACAGCGGCGCTTATCTCTTCCCCGGCCCGATTCTCCGCCGCATGAGCGCCGAGCAGGCCTGGGACTCCTGCGCCACGCTCGTCGTCGGTGCCGACGTGGACAAATTCAAGGCCCATCGCGGAGCCGACTACTCCAAGGCCATGAGCGTTGACTTCGGCAAGGGCACCACCCCCGAGACGCTCAAAACGCAGATCGAGACCGCCATGGCCAACATGCGCCAGTATGGCGGCCCGAATGGCGGCAACCCGAAGAACAACGCGAAGAAAAAACGCATGCGCATGCAGGCTGCGGCCAGCGAGGAGGATCTTACCATCAACCCGCCCGTGCGTGACGGACTCGTGCTCGCCCGCGCCTCGGAGCTGCCGCAGCCGGAGCGCGACCAGCATTTCCTCCGCATGTTCGGCCAGAGCGACCGCCAGATCGCCGACAGCAGCAGCGAGGAGGGCAGCATCCCGCAGGTCATGATGCTCATGAACGGCGAGGCGCAGCGCGTCATCGGCC
>CAMCWM010000288.1 GCA_945882215.1 Akkermansia muciniphila
CGGAGTGATGAAAGGGTTGTCCTTCGGAATGCCGTAGCCTTTTTCGGTGGTGCGCGTGTTCACGTCGATGCGCAGCACTTTGCCCAGCGTGGTGCTGAGATCCTGACCGGCATTGAGCACGTCGCCTTCCCAACCGCCGTCACCGCTGCCGATGTAAAGATAACCATCGGGGCCAAAGCAGATCTCGCCGCCGTTGTGATTGCAATACGGCCGCTCAAGCTGCATCACCACGCGGGCGCTGTCAGGATCGGCTTGATCAGGATTGCTGGCCTTCACCTTGTATTCGACGATGAAGCCGTCGCCATTGAACCACATGTCGGAGTAGTGGATGTAGAACAGGCCGTTCTCCTTGAACTTCGGATGAAATTCGAGGTCGTAGAGGCCCTGTTCGAGGAAGGAGCTGACCGTCTTGTCCTTGATGTCGAGAAACGGGCGCTTCAGCACCTTGCCATCCTTCACGATTTTCACCACGCCGGGCCGCTCGCAGATGAACACACGTCCCGTGCCGTCTTTCGGGCAGGCGACATGCACGGGTTCGACGAGATCATCCGCCACTTTGACAAGTTGGATGGCCACAGGCTTCGGCAATTTGCCGCCGGGCTGCACGGGTTTGGGGTCTTCGGCTCGGGAGAGTGTTGGCATGGCCAGCAGGCCAAGCACAAGCGGGAGGGTGTGGTTCAATTTCATTGGGTTGGGTGTGAAAGAACGGTGAGGTTATGAAACCGCTTTCGCCCGGGCAAGCATGAAATCACTGCGGCAGGTGAAAGAGCCGGGGACATCCTGCCCCTCTGGTCGGTCCCGCTCCTTGATCAGAGCGTCTGAATGAACCGGTCCGCCTCGGCAATGGAGCGATTCATCTGCTCCAGCAGGCGCTGGATGTCGCCCTGGATGTTGTCTGCCTTGCCACGCAGCGAACCGACGGCGGCGGCGTTGAGGTTGTGCTTCAAATAAAGCACCTGGTCGCGGAATTGTCGCAAAACGGGCTCCATCGTGGCTTCCGCCGCGTGCAACGAGCTGGAAAGCTGCTCGAAGCGGCTGCGTGTGTCCGCCAGCTTGCGACGGCTGTCCGCCGCGAGCGAGGCGCTCTCATACTGGCGGATTTCGCGCTCCCATTCACGGAACAGATCCCGCGCCACCGTGTCCACCTCGCGGATTTCTTCACGCACCCTCGTGGCCTGGGCCTCGCAGTCTTCGTATTCTCCTTTGAAGCGGTTGTAGGCGCTTTCAAGATTGCCGCCGCTGTAGCCGGTCAGCTTTTGAAGCTGCGTCAGCGCGTCTTGAAACTCCCCACCAGCCTCCTTCTGCTCGCCACGCGCGGCTTTGACCGCGCTTTTGAGCAGGTCACGCTTCTCAAAGCCCAGCTTTTCCCAGGCGGCGTAATAGACCGTGTTGCAGGCGGCCAGCGTGAAGACCAGCGAGGCGAGGAGGAGACGAGGACTCATGGAAATTCAGCCGACAAACTTGAGCGTGCCGACCTGACCGGCCGCCATCGCGGCGTGCTGGGCGTCCGTGCAGGCGGAATTGGTTGGCGCGTCGGCCGGGGCATCGCTGAGGTTGAGGAGGCCGTTTTCAGTCATCCAGCGCTCCACTTCTTCACCGCTGATGTCGGCGAGCATGGTGCCGTTCACTTCCACGCAGGGGGACAGCGGCTGGCCGCTCTTTTGTTCCATCTCCCAGCGGAAGGCGGGGTTCTTGATGATGTCCTTCTCCTCGTAGGCGAGGTCGTATTTGCGGAAGATGGCGCGGACGCCTTCGCTCCAGCCACAGTAAGTTTTCAGGTAAGCGGTGATTTTGGGTGTTTGCATAATGCGCGTTGGGGTTACGCCACGAGCCTAGCGGACGATGCGGGGATTGCAACCTTCCGACCGATCACTTCCACCCCAGTTTCTCCTTCAAGAACTGGTACGTCCCCACGCCGTTGATCGTGTGCGGGCCATCGAAGTGCTCGATGGTGGTGCGGTCGCCGATGAGGAGCTTGTTGTAGAGGCGGCGGACTTTGGCGAACTCGTAGTTCACCCATTCGTCGATGCCCACGCCGTCGTTGTGGCCGCGCTCGACCATGAAGGGGCGCGGGGCGATCAGCGCGGCCATTTCGGCGTAGTTGAAGGTGCGGCCCATGTTCCACTCCCAGATCTCATACTCGTGCGTGTGCGTGTAGTTCATCGGCATGTCCGTGCTCACGCACTTGCGCACCCATTCGTTGAAGTCGCCGCTGCAAATGCTCAGGCAGTAGTCCGTGAGCACCGCAGGCGTGCGCATGGCGGATTTCCCACCGTAGCTGAGACCGTAGAAGGCGATCTTGTCCGGCTGCGTGAAAGGCTGCGCCTTCAGCCACTCCAGAATGCGCTGGTGCTGGCCGTTGATGACGCTGTAAAGCGTGAGACCGAGCGGATTGAGCTTTCGCTGGAGCGTGCGGAAGGCGTGCATGCCGCGATACGGATTGTGCGGCGCAAAGGTGATGAATCCCTGCTCAGCGAGGCGCAGGGTGAAGGCCTTGTAGGCTCCAAAGGCGCGGTTCGTCTCGTCCGTGGTGAGGGTGTCTTCGGGAATGCCTTCCAGTCCATGCTGGCAGACGACGACAGGACGTTTCTCGCCATCCTTGAGATCCTTCGGCAAACACAGCCAGCCCCACGCAAACACATCGTCCCACACGTCCAAGGTGACTTCATAAATGCGCACCTTGTTCGTCTCGCGCACGAAACGGCTCTTCGCATTCATGGGCAGATTCGGGTCCGGCAGACGGCCGATGACCTCGTTCCAGAAGCGCTCGCGTTCCTTCACCGTGTAGGCTTCAAACTCGGGCAGCGATTTGATCGGTAGTTTGTTCCAGAACTGCTCTTTGCGCTCCGTCTCGGTGGTGACGAGCAGCCGTTGCGTGAAGGCTTCGAGCTCGCGCACGAGCCTCTTCTGCCGCGTGGCGTCCGGTTTGATCGTGATGGTGGCTCCGGTGATTTTCAGGGACTTGAGCGCGGCATCGGCAGAGGCCTGGGGCAGCAGATGGCGGATGATCTGATCGTTGTTCGTCTCCTGCGTGGCCGCGAGGATGCGGCTTGTTGTCGCGAGAGTCTTCGCGCGCGCAATCTCGGCGTTGAAGGCGGCCAGATCAGGCGCGGAGAGTTTTCCCGGCGCGGCGATGGCGCGCGCGCCTTTTGCCGCCTCCATCGAGACGACGCGGTTCGGATAAAACAAGTGCTGCAACACCAGCGGACGCGGCGCGATGAGGCTGGCGACCTCCGCATCGCCCAAATCACGCAGCAGGCCGAAGACATTGCGCTCAATAGGCTCCTGCCACACGCCTTCACGCGGCGCGAAGTAGCCCATCGAGTACACGCTGTCGATGCGCTCGTCGATGGCGGCGGCGTGCAGGGCCTGCATCGCGCCCTCGCCCACGCCGGCGATGAGCAGCGGCACCTGCTCCGGCTGCGCCTTGAACCAGTCCACGATGGAGAGCGCCTTCTGTACCTCGTAGCCGATGATATGACGTCCCAGCTCGTAGCTTTGACGATACACCCACTCGCGGTGCGGGATGTTCGTCTTCACGTTGAACTTGTCGTTCGTGCTGAATTCACTCGCACGGCTCACCAGCGCGGGGATGACGACCTCGCAGCCCGTGGTCAGCAGCCATTCATCCACCAGCTTCTCCGGTGTGCCGTCGGCATCCGGCAGGTAGATCACCCGCGCATGCGGTTTCGACTTCGGCTGCACATAAATGCCCTCGCCATGCACGCCGTCGAACACCGGCCAGCGCACCCGGAAAACACGGCACTGCTCCGTCTCGTGCAGCAGGGCAGGGGAGGCTGTGTCACCGACGAATTCGAGCGCGCTGACCGGCACACGCTCGTCCACGATGCCGATCGCGGCCTTGAGCTTGTCGCGCGTCGGCTTGCGGCCTGTCTTCGACTGCTCGATGAGCCGCAGGGCCATCTTGTCGATGCCCGCGACCATCGAGGCGGAGAAGTCGGGGTTTGGGGAGAGAGCTTGTGTGCCGGGGAGAGTTTGACCGTGGGTCGAGGTGGTCAGGACGACGGTCAAGAGGGTCAAGACACGGGCGGGCAGGTGAATTGAGAGGCGCATGAACCTTCATACGCGCTTTGTCGCGGCATGTTCTCGGCTCAGGCCCAGTTCGCCAAGTGTCGGCAATCCCTCTCATCTCCTGACTAACTTGGCTGGTAAAAGATGGGGACGGCTGTTTCCGATCTTTTACCCCTCATCTTTTACCAGAGAAAGTTACTCCCTCCTCCACACTTTAGCGCAGCGGAGTTCGGTTACTCTCAAGTAACTTCTGCGGATGACCAGAAACTCAGAAAAGCTCCCGAAGATTCAGGGAGGCCCACAGATTTGGTCTTGGAAAGAATCTGCTGGCCTCCCCGAATCTGCGGGAAGTTACTCTCCGTTCCACCATCAAGCCGCCTTAATTTCAGGCGCTCTTCGGCAGGCCGTGAAGGTAGTGGTCGTGGTTGAGGGCCATGTCCGTCGGCCAGTCACGCGGTCGGGAGAGCTTGAGCAGTTCGCGTGCGAAATCTGCGATGGGAACCTCCTCCCGCAGTTCCACATCCACCACCACGCTCGCGCCTTCCGGCAGCACGACGTCCGGCGGCAGTTTGATCTGGCCGTTTTGGATGGTGCCTTTGTAGCTCATGGCGCGTATTCTAATCGCCACCGTCGCGATCACAAGCTCGCGCTATTTCCCGCGCAGATCCTTCCCCTGCTCATCCACACCCAGCAGGCGCAGCACGTCGGCCTCTGGCGGGGCGATTCTTATTCATCCAACGGGTGCCCCCGCGTGCCACTAGCCCTGACCCGGCGTGTCGTGACCCCTGACCCGGCGTGTTGTGACCCCTGACCCGGCGTGTTGTGACCCCTGACCCGGCGTGTCGTGACCTCAGACCCGGCGTGTTGTGACCCCTGACCCGGCGTGTTGTGACCTCAGACCCGGCGTGTCGCGACCCCTGACCCGGCGTGTCGTGACCTCAGACCCGGCGTGTCGTGACCTCAGACCCGGCGTGTCGTGACCTCAGACCCGGCGTGTCGTGACCTCGGACCCCGCGGGAGCAGGGTAAAACGGACGACTCAAGCGGCAGAAGGCTGCCGCCTCCAGGGTCAGCGCCCGGTCACTTCGCCTCCAGCACGCAGCGGAAGCCGTGATTGATCATGTGCGCCTGGGGCTGGTAGCGGTTGCGGAAGGACGATTGCAGGAACATGCGGTCCCGGTCCTGCGAGGAGCTGCCCCGCAGCACGCGTGCCTTTTGCGATCCATCCACCCAGTCCGCGCACCACTGCCAGACGTTGCCGCCCATGTCGTGAAGACCGAAGCGGTTGGCGGCAAAGCTCCCGACCGGGGCCGTGTCCACGAACCCATCGTGGTAGCCCGGCATCTCGCCTTTGATGTTGCTGAATTTCCCGGCGGCCATCGCGGCCTGCATTTCTTCTCCGGCGAAATTGCCCGCGCCTTTCGGCGGCGGCCACTGCTTGCCCCAGGGGAAGACGTCAGCGATCTTCAGATGCTTCTCGGCGGGCTGTTGGGACGCGTCCTCCTTGTCGCCCAGGTCCACCGCACAGCTCCACTCGTGGTCGCTGGGCAGGCGGTAGCGTTCGTTCGCGCCGAGTTTGCCAGCCTTGCGCTCCGTCTCGGTGAGCCAGTCGCCAAACGCCTGCGCATCGTCCCAGTTCGGCCCCACCACGGGATGCGTCGGCCCCTGCTCAAAGGGTGCCTTCCCCCACTCGAGCTTAGCCTCCTTCACAAACACCTCATAGTCCTGCACCCGCGTGGGCCAGATGCTGAAAAGCACCTGCGTCCCCGGCACGGGGACGAACTTCATGCCGAGGGAGTTGATGAAGGGGGCGGCTTTGGTCGCTGTCGCGGCGGAAGACTTGGTGACGGGGAGATTGGGAGAGGAGGAGACTCCGGCAGGCTTGTCCAGCGGCACATAGACGATGTCGCGGAAGCAGGCGTTGGCCGTGGCGCCGAAGTGCGTGAGGCCGCGATTGGGAAGGGTGGTGTCATGCACGGTCTCCAGCGGCTGGCCGTCCAGGGACACGGTGAAATCATCGCCGACCGAGCGCAGTTCCACGCGCAGCCATTCCTCCGGCGCATACGGACGTGGCAGCGGTTTGGACAACAACAGCCGCTCCGTGCCGCCGTCAGCGACGATGAACTTGATGACGCCGGTGGGGGGATTGATGCTGAGCTTGTACTGCCGGGGAGCGGCCGGGGTGCCCGCGTCACGCACAATCACATTGGCCCACTGCGCGTCGCGGTTCATGCGCAGGGAGAAGCGCACGATGGAGTCGCGATGGGTCAGCGGCTTGTTGTCCACCCGCACGGCCATCACCGAGGAATGAATGTGGAGCGCATCATCCTTCCAACTGATGCCCTTGGGAGTGCTGGTCAGTTTCTCCGGCGCATCCCAGAGACGGATGGCACCGGGTTCGAGG
>CAMCWM010000289.1 GCA_945882215.1 Akkermansia muciniphila
CACCACTTTGATCAACCTTCAAGAATGTAGCCGCAGGCCAGCGTTTGAAAGCGCTCCACCTGATGCGCGGTCGTTTCGGCATCCCAGTTGAGTTCTCGCGCCATGATGGCTGCCACGCGGGGTGCGGCGGTCATGCTGGCTTGCGCATCCAGCAGCAACGAACGGCTGCGACGGGCCAGGACATCGCCAGGAGTGCGGGCCATTTCGTGGCGGATGTGGAAGACAACCTCGGCGGCGGTGAGATCGAGCTTGGGATGGATTTTTCCTGCCAGCCCCGGCTGTTCACGCATCAAAGCGCGAATCTCCACCGCATCGCTGCCATAGACGGCGAGCGGATCATCTTTGGCGAGCACGGTGGCAGAACCGTGAATCATGAGATCATGCGTGACGCAGTGTTTCACACCGATGCCGCCGATCATTTCGGCGTGGTCGATGACATCTTCGGCCATGCGACGATACGTCGTCCATTTGCCGCCGGTGATGGTGATGAGGCCGGAGTCGGAGACGAGGATGGTGTGATCGCGCGCGAGCGCAGCGGTGGACTCGGAGTTCTTCGCGGCTACGAGGGGGCGCAGACCGGCAAAAACGCTCAACACATCGCAGGGACGCGGATCACGCGTGAGATAGCGCGCCGCGTGCGTCATGAGGAACTCGATTTCATCCGGCAACGCCCGCGGCTCGATGCTGGCATGCTCCACCGGTGTGTCCGTGGTGCCGATGATGCCCCGCCCATGCCACGGCACGGCGAAGAGCACGCGGCCATCGTCGGTCTTTGGGATCATGATGGCCGAGTTTCCGGGCAAAAACTCGCGCGGCAGCACCAGATGCACACCCTGGCTCGGCGCGACGATGTTTTCAGCCTTCCGATCGTCCATGCGCCGCACGTCATCGACGAAGACGCCGGTGGCGTTGATGACGCAACGCGCGCGGATCTCATGCTGCCTGCCTGATTCGACGCATTCGGCCTTCACACCGATGACGTGGCCGTTTTCCTTCATCAGGCCGCAGCAGCGTGTGTGATTGAGCAGGATGCCGCCGTGATTCACGGCGGTGCGGGCGAGATGGATGGCCAGACGCGCATCGTCGAACTGACCGTCGTGATAGACCACGCCGCCATCAAGGCCCTCCGTCTCCAAAGTGGGCAACAGCTCGATCATCTCTTCACGCGAGAGATAGCGCGAGGGTTCGAGACCGAGCTGGCCTGCCAGCGTGTCATACACCTTCAAGCCGATGCCGTAGAACGGCCCCTCCCACCAGTGGTAGCTCGGAATGACAAACGGCAGGCTGTGGACGAGATGCGGCGCGTTTTTGCAGAGCAGACCGCGTTCACGCAAGGCTTCGAGCACCAGCGAGACATTCCCCTGCTTCAAATATCGCACGCCGCCATGCACCAGCTTCGTGCTGCGGCTGGAAGTGCCCTTTGCAAAGTCCGATTGCTCCAGCAGCACGACCGAATGCCCCCGCGATGCGGCATCCACCGCCGCGCCAAGTCCCGTGGCTCCGCCCCCGATGATGGCGATGTCAAACGGGCCGCTGTGCGAGACAAGCTGCGAAAAAAGGCGTTCGCGATTCATGGCGCGAGTGTAGCGGCTGCAAATCATTCGTCATTCGCCATTCTGGTTTCGTCATTGCTCCCTCCGCTTGCCACACCGCCGCTCCGCGCTAGCATCTGCGTTCCCAAACCATCCCCTCCCCACCCATCATGTCCGACATCGCACTCGCCAAAGGTGAAAAATTTCTCGAAGACAACGCCAAAAAAGACGGCGTGACCGTCACGGCCAGCGGCCTGCAATACAAGGTCATCACCCCCGGCACCGGCAAGAGCCCGAAGGCCACCGACACCGTCGAAGTCCACTACGAAGGCACCCTGATCGACGGCAAGGTCTTCGACAGCAGCTACAAGCGCGGTGAAACCATCGAGTTCCCGCTCAACCGCGTCATCGCCGGCTGGACGGAGGGCGTGCAGCTCATGAAGGAAGGCAGCAAATTCCGCTTCTACATCCCCTCCAAGCTCGCCTACGGCCCGCGTGGCGCCGGACGCGACATCGGCCCGAACGAGGCGCTGATCTTCGACGTGGAGCTGATCAAGGTGAAGTAATTCACCGCCTGCCGTCGTTGTGACGGAAATGCGAACCATTCTCTTCCTGATCCTTTCGGCTGCGTGCTTAGCCGCGCAGCCGAATGTCGTTTTCATCATCAGCGATGACCAAGGCTGGCCGGACATCGGTTGCATCGGCAGCAAGCCGTTGATCACGCCGAATCTCGATAAACTGGCCGCCGAGGGCGTGCGGGGGACGAGTTTTTATGTGACGTGGCCGGCTTGCACGCCATCGCGTGGCAGCGTGCTGACGGGGCGCTACCCGCAGCGCAACGGGCTGTATGACATGGTGCGCAATGACATGGTGAATTACGGGCATCGGTTCACCGCCGAGGAATATGCGGTGTCCCCGGAGATGACGCTGGGACTGGATGTGCGGGAGGTGACGATCGGCGACATGCTCAAAAAAGCCGGCTACGCGACCGGCTGCGTCGGCAAATGGGACATGGGGCAGGCGCAGCGCTTCCTGCCGTTGCAGCGTGGCTTTGATTTCTTCTACGGGCACGGGAACAACGGCATCGACTACTACACGCACGAGCGCTACGGCGTGCCGTCGCTGTTTCGCGGCAACACGCGCACGGAGGAGGACAAGGGGGCCTATGTAACCGAGGTGTTCCGCCGCGAGGCGCTGCGTTTCGTCGGCGATCATGCCGGGAAGAAGCCGTTTTTCCTCTACCTGGCCTTCAACGCGCCACACGGGGCCTCCACCCTGCCGGAGGGCACCGTGGCAGGCGAAAAGAAGAAGGGCGAGGGCGTGCAGGCGCCGGAGAAATACACCGCCATGTATCGCGGGAAGGTGGCGGATGAAAAACTGGCCCGTTACTGCGGCGCAGTGACCTGCATGGACGAGGCCATCGGCGCCTTGATGGATTTCATCGAAAAAGCCGGCCAGAAGGACAACACGCTGGTCATCTTCATGTCCGACAACGGCGGCAGCGGCAACGGTGGCAACGCGCCGCTGAAAGGCAGCAAGAGCAGCATGTGGGAGGGCGGACTGCGCGTGCCGTTCATCATCCGCTGGCCGGGAAAACTGCCCTCTGGCAAGGTGACGGATGAATTCCTGACCTCGTTGGAACTGGTGCCGACGCTGCTCACGGCCAGTGGCGCGAAAGCACCTGAGGGTGTGAAAATGGACGGCTTCGACATGCTGCCCATCCTGCGTGGCGAGGCGAAATCCCCGCGCACGGAGATGTTCTGGCAGCGCCGTGGGGACAAGGCCGCGCGTTTCCAAAACTGGAAGTGGCTGGAGTCCGCCAAGGGCAATGGCCTTTACGACCTGAGCACCGACCTGGGAGAAACGAAGGATCTGAGCGCCGAAAAGCCCGAGATCGCCAGGATGATGCGCGAACGGTTCGCAACCTGGCGGGCGGAGATGGATGCCGCTGAGCCGCGAGGACCATTTCGGGACTATTGACGGGTAATTGCCTCTGTCTGAGGGTTTCACGTCTCCCTGTCATTTCGCCGGATTACCAAAAATGAGAGGTTTTTGACAAATTGAGTGCGGGACTAATCCAGAAAACCTGCTACATACCGCGCTCCATCAACCATGACCACGACCAGCGCCCCTGAGATGACATCAGCCAAGCCACAGGCCACGATTTCCGAATGGAAAAAAATTGTCGCCCCCTTCCAGGTTCCCTCGATTCCCCGCGCCATCTGGCAAATCGTCAACACCTTCATCCCTTACGCTCTGTTGTGGTACGCCATGTACTGGAGTCTGGCGGTGTCCTACTGGCTGACGCTTGGCATCGCCGCGATCGCCGGCCTCCTGCTGGTGCGCGTGTTTATCATGTTTCATGATTGCGGCCACGGCTCCTACTTCAAATCGAAGCGGGCCAACAGCATCCTCGGCTTCATCAGCGGCATGCTCACCTTCACGCCCTACCTGCACTGGACCTGGCAGCACTCGGTACACCATCAGACCTCAGGTGACCTCAGCCGCCGTGGCGATGGCGACATCTGGACGATGACGGTGAAGGAGTATGAGGAGGCCACTCCCAAGACGCGCTTCTGGTACCGTCTGATCCGCAATCCCATCACCCTCTTCATTGTCGGCCCGCTGTTCCTGTTTCTCATCCATCAGCGTTTCCCGTCGCCCCGCGCGAAGGGCAAGGACCGCGCTTCAGTCATCACAATGAATGTCGCCCTCCTGCTGATGATCGTCGGTCTGAGCTGGGTCTTTGGCTTCAAAAACTACGTCCTGATGCAGCTTCCCGTGACGATGTTCGCCGGCATGGCGGGCATCTGGATGTTCTATGTGCAGCACCAGTATGAAGACGTGTACTGGGAGCATCGCGAAGGCTGGGACTACACCACCGCCGCCCTCGAAGGCAGCTCCTTCTACAAGCTGCCGAAAATCCTCCAGTGGTTCACGGGCAACATCGGCTTCCACCACGTTCACCATCTCAGCTCCCGCATCCCCAACTACTACCTGGAGCGCTGCCACAACTCCCACCCGATGTTTCATTCGATCAAGCCGCTGACGTTCTGGTCGAGCCTGAAGTGCATCAACCTGCGCCTCTGGGATGAATCCGACCGCAAGCTCATCTCCTGGAAGGAATACAGGCAGCGCTACGCTCAGCAGTCCCCGGCCAAGGCAGAAGAGGTGGACCCTGCGGATCTGCCAGTGCCGGATCGAGCCGGTTCGGGCATGTCCTAAGCCGCCTCAGCCCCCGCGATGTCCGTCTTTCGGCTCAACACCGAGTACAGTCCGCAAGGCGACCAAGGACAGGCCATCGCGAAGCTGGTGAAATCCGTCCGTGCCGGGAACCGGCACCAGACACTGCTCGGCGTGACCGGCTCGGGCAAAACCTTCACGATGGCCAATGTCATCGCCGAGATGGGGCGTCCCGCGCTGGTGTTTTCGCACAACAAGACGCTCGCGGCGCAGCTCTACTCGGAGTTTAAGAACTTCTTCCCGCACAACGCGGTGGAGTACTTCGTCAGCTACTTCGACTACTACCAGCCGGAGGCCTACATCGCCCGCACGGACACCTTCATTGAGAAGGACAGCGCGGTGAACGACGAGATTGAGCGTCTGCGCCTTTCCAGCATGGGCGCCCTGCTCTCGCGGCAGGACACCATCATCGTGGCCAGCGTGTCGTGCATTTACGGCTTGGGATCGCCCGAAGACTACGAAGGCATGATGCTGCCGGTGAATGTGGGCCAGCAGATGTCGCGCGAGACCTTGCTGACCAAGCTCGTCGATATGCTTTACGAGCGAAACGATATCCAGCTCACGCGAGGCAAATTCCGCGCCCGTGGCGATGTGATCGAGGTCGTGCCCGCCTATTTGGAGAACGAAGCCATCCGCATCGAGTTCTTTGGCGACGAGATCGACCGTATCAGCGCCGTGGACGTGCTCACCGGCACGGTGACGCTGAAAATGCCCAATTACACGATTTTCCCGGCCAAACAATTCGTCACTCCCGGCGACAAGCTGCGCAAAGCCATCGTGAAAATCCGCGAGGAGGCCGAGGAGCGCGTCGCGTGGTTCGAGAAGGAAGGCAAACTGCTCGAAGCCCAGCGCATCAAGATGCGCACGCAGTATGACATCGAGATGATGCAGGAGATGGGTTTCTGCCAGGGCATCGAGAACTACAGCCGCCATCTCACGGGCCGCGAACCCGGTGCCACACCCGGCACGCTGCTGGATTTCTTCAAGGAGCCGCCGCTCATGTTCATCGACGAAAGCCACGTCACGATCCCGCAGATCGGCGGCATGTATGAGGGCGACAAATCGCGCAAAACCGTGCTCGTGGAGCACGGCTTCCGACTTCCCAGCGCCCTCGACAACCGCCCACTGCGTTTCGAAGAGTTCATGGGTAAGGTGGGTCAGCTTGTCTATGTCAGCGCCACGCCCGCACGATTCGAGATCGAGAACAGCGTGGTCGGCAACACGGGCTACATCGCGAAGATCGCCGATCCGCTGCCCTTCTCTAAAACCGTGCGCGTCAGTGGCAGCAGCGAAGCGGTCGATAAATTCGATGTCACCACCAAAGGCCGCTCGTTGGTCGTCGAGCAGATCATTCGCCCGACCGGCCTGCTCGATCCCGTCATCACCATCAAGCCGCTGAAAGGCCAGATCGACGAAACCATCGAACTTTGCCGCCAACGCATCGAAAAAGGCGAGCGTGTGCTCGTCACCACGCTCACCAAGCGCACGGCGGAGGATTTGACCGACTACCTGCGCAATCTCGACTTCAAAGTCCGCTACCTGCATAGCGACATCGACGCCATCGAGCGCGTCGAAATCCTGCGCAGCCTGCGCTCCGGCGAGTGTGATGTGCTCGTGGGCATCAATCTCCTCCGCGACGGC
>CAMCWM010000290.1 GCA_945882215.1 Akkermansia muciniphila
CACCTCCACCGGCGGCGGTCGCGGGGCGTCTTTCAAGTCGATGCTTCCGCCGCCCTCCACCTTCACCTCCAGCACGGAGTATTGCCAGGGCTGGCCAGACTGCCTCTCCGCCTCAGCTTTCAGCGTACCGCTGCCCTTGGGACCTGAGATCGGCAGGCTGAGGCTGGCGGTGCCGCTGCCGTTCTTGTAGTTGACGGAGCCCTGGAACGACCAGCCGCTCTCCACCGGGGAGCCGAGAGCCTCCCGCACCTGTGGGGAGCTCTGCACCCGCCTCATGGCCTCCGTGTAGAAGTCTGTGCTCTTGACCGTGCCCATCGCGAACCAGGTGATCACAGCGGAGAACAGCACGAATGCGACGATCAATGCCAGGCAGCCCCCGCAGCCGACAAAAATCCACTGCGCGGGACGGCTCTTCGGAGCCGCAGGCATGGGCGGTGGAGGAAGGGGCGAGACGGGAATTGGTGGAGGCGTGTCCATGGGCGTCTGAAGTGATTTCCATGGATTCAATCACGTCCCCACTCCCAAGTCGATCCATTCCTGCAGAGCCTGTCTTCGGAGGTCATCGCCAAAGTAGCCGAGTTGCTTCACAACTCGGCATCCAATCCCCAGTTGCAGCGCAACTGGACCACTTTGAAAGGCAAGCTGAGGCAACTCAGCCGCCTTTTTAGCGCAGCTCTGCATCCGCCGAAACAAACTCGGCCTCGATCTTTTTGCCCGTGTCTGCCTCCGTCCATGTTCTGCCATGCACAAGACCTGCGCCGAGTCCGATCAGAAGAGCCGTGAGTTGAAAAAGCTGCTTTCTCATCGGGCGGTTTTAGGAGATCGCAGCCGGAATTGCAACTCCTCCGAGCAACCGCTGCTCAGAGGAGGCTGACAGTTCCCCGCCGCTTTTTTTATGCTGCGTCCAGCGAACAGTTGGTTTATCAGCCACCTCGAACCTGCCATGCTGCATCACCTCTCATTCGCCGTGACCGACCTCGCACGTTCAGCCGCTTTCTATGACGCAACACTTGCGCCACTCGGCTACGTCCGCGTATGGGCTGACTCGACTGCCGTTGGCTATGGTGTGTCCGATGGCGAGGATCAATTCGCCATCAAGCTGCGCCCTTCCAACTCGGGCGTCCCTGGCGATGGCTTTCATGCGGCTTTTGCCGCGCCATCGCGGGAAGCGGTGCGGCAATTCTTCGATGCCGCTCGGGCGCATGGCGGCACGGACAATGGCGGCTCAGGGCTGCACCCGGAGTATGGCCCGGATTACTTCGCGGCTTTTGTCATCGATCCTGACGGCTACCGCATCGAGGCGGTGATCATCGGATCAGTCGAGATACACACGGCGGCTGATAGGGAAGGAAGAATTCGATGACGCCGAGGTGCGGCGATTTACTGGTGACGCCGATGAAGAAACTCATCACCGAGAGACTCAGGCTGGAACCTGTTTGCGAGGGGCATGCGCCGGAAATGTTTCCTGTGCTGGCCGATCCGGCGCTTTATACCTGCCTCGCGGCCAAGCCTCCCAAGTCCGTCGAGGAACTTGCGGAACGCTATGCCCGCCAGGCCCAAGGGGGTTCGCCGGATGGGAAACAGCGGTGGTTGAACTGGATCCTTCGTTCGGTGAATGACGGCGATGCCTGCGCAGGTTTCGTGCAAGCTACGCTGCACACCGAGACGACGGGGGATCTAGGCTACATCCTCGGCACGGCGTTCTGGGGCCGGGGACTGGCCTTGGAGGCCTGTGAAGCCGCGATCACCGCGCTGTTGGCGCTGCCCGGCTTGACCACGCTGTTCGCGACGGTGGATCGTCGCAATGTCAGATCCCTCGCCCTGCTGGCGCGGCTGGGGTTTCAGCGCGTCGAACGCGACACCTATCCGCACGGAGTGGCCGACGAATCGGACGACGTGTATCGGCTGGAGCGCCCCGCCTGAGGCGGCAAGGCTATGTGAATCCCAAATCTCAACAATCGGCCTTCAGTCGCAACAAGCGGCGGATTCAGCCCTCTTTTCTCAAAAGTGAGCTCATTTTTACCGAATCTTACCTCTCTGTGCCGACACAGTGACCTCTCTTCGTGGGCACATAGACCTCTATGTGTGCACACAGTGACCCCTCTTCGTGGGCACATAGACCTCTATGTGGGCACACAGTGACCCCTCTTCGTGGGCACATAGACCCCTATGTGGGCACACAGTGACCCTTCTTCGTGGGCACATAGACCTCTATGTGGGCACACAGTGACCCTTCTTCGTGGGCACATAGACCTCTATGTAGGCACACAGTGACCCTTTTTCGTGGGCACATAGACCCCTATGTGGGCGCACAGTGACCCCACTTCGCGGGCAACATGACCCCACTTCGTGGACAACATGACCCCACATCGTGGGCAACATGACCTCATATCGCGGGCACGATGATCTCATGTTCTGGGCAGAGTGAGGTCATCGTGAGAATTGGTTCGTGGCCTTCGTTCATGAGCCGCCATGAAACTCGCCGCCCTGTTCAGTCTTCTGCTCGCCCTCACGCTCCAAGCCGCTGACAAACCCGTCAACGTCCCGGGCCTGAAGCAGGACATCGAGTTCGCCAAGGAGGGGGATGTGTCGCTGACACTGGATGCCTTTGTGCCGGAGGGCACGGGACCGTTTGCGACGTGCATCCTGGTGCATGGCGGTGGATTCACAAAAGGTGACAAGCAGACCTTCATCACGCCGCTGTTTGAGCCGCTGGCGAAGGCAGGCTTCACGTGGTTCACGGTCAACTACCGCCTCGCCCCGCAGCATCAATGGCCTGCGTGTGCGGACGATGTGGCCTCGGCGATCCAGTGGGTGAAGGCGCATGCGGCGGAGTACAAGGTGGATGTGAAGCACATCGCTATCATCGGCGAGTCGGCGGGCGGGCATCTCGTCTCATGGGCCGGTGTGATGGGCACGAGTGAGACGCGTGTCGCGGCGGTGGTGCCGATTTATGCGCCGCATGATCTGGGGGTGCAGGTGAAGAAGCGCGGGGCGCTTGGTGGCCTCGGGGGCTTGATTGGAACGGAGGAACTCAATGACGCGGCATGGAAGAAGCTGGCGGACATCTCACCGATCCACTTCATCAAGCCGGGCCTGCCGCCCTTCCTGCAAATCCACGGCGATGCAGACACCACGGTGCCGCACTCGCAGAGCGTGAACTTTGAAGCAAAGATGAAAGCGGCTGGCAATGCCTGCGACCTCATCACCATCCCCGGCGGCGGTCACGGCATGGGCGGCTGGGCCAAGCTGAACTCGAATTACGCGGCGCAAATGATTGAATGGCTGCGCAAGACGCTGAAGTGATCGTAAATGTCGGACTGGGACGACGCATCTTGCTATTCGCACGCCTTGTGATTGGCTCCGCGCCATGAAAACACCTCGCTTCTTTCTGTGTGTGCTGGGCCTCCATCTGGCCTGTGCCGTCCTTCCCACGCATGCGCAGGAAGGCCTGCTCAAGAAGGCCACCTTCACCCACGGACTGAAAGAGGACCAGTCACCGAAAGACACAGCGGAGTTTTTCAGAGACGACGAAACAGTCTATCTCTCCATCGAATTGAAGGGCCGGCCGAAGACCGGCATCGTGGCCGCCAAATTTTTGTTTCGCGACGACGTGCTGGCCGATGCCAAGGTGGACGTGGCCACGGTCAATGAAGGCGTGATTTTTTCGTTCGGTCAGAACACGTTTGTCGGCTTTAACATCACCCACAAGGAGCCGCTGCCTGTCGGGGACTGCTACGTCGCCGACGTCACCTTCAACGACCAACCGCTCGGCAAGTTCCCCTTCAAGGTCGCGCCGCCGAAGGACGCCATCCCCAGCAAGATCCAGCGCGTCACCCTGGCCAAGGGCGTGGACGAAGAGCAACGGGCCGTGGATGAAGCCCGCGAATTCGCAGGCACCGAAAAGGTGGTGCTCGTGGGCGTGGCAAACCTGGGGCTGTCCTCATGGCTGGAGGCGAGCTGGAAGGTCGGCGGCAAGGTGGACGACGCAGGAACCCGCAGCTTCACCATCAAAGAGAACAAAGCCGACGTGCCGTTTTCCTTTTCCTTTGTGCCTGCGGGTGGCTGGCCGGCGGGCACGCACGAAGTCTCGCTGGTGCTCGATGGCAAGGAAGTCGCGAATGAGAAGTTCACGGTGAAAGTCGGCGCTCCCATGGCTGGCAAAACCCAGCTCGATCTCGATGCATCGCAGCTTTTCCGCGACGACGGCAACGGTGATGCGGGCAAGGAGGTGACGAAATTCACCACCGACGACACCGTGCTCCACGCACGCTGGAATCTGAAGGAAAAGGCGCTCGCCAAAGGCGTGCAGTTTGTCTGGGTGCTTGTGGAGGTCGAAGGTGAGAAGGAGCAGGTCATCGCGACGGCGGACATCGAACCCGGCGTGAGCGATCAGCTCACCTCATCGCTCACCGTGAAGAAAGGGCTGCCTGCCGGCAAGTATCGCATCGATCTCCTGCAAGACGGGAAGCTGCTGGACAGCAAGCCCTTCGAGGTGAAGTGAAGTAGTCTCGTCGTTTGCAAAAGCTCGTGTCCGCCGCGCCTTGAGCGGAAAGAACTCCGTGCCAATCCTGTTCTTTTGCAGCATGAAGTTCATCCTCGCTGTGACTCTGATGTTGGGGGCCACGCTTCTCGCCGCCGCGCCGAGGCCCAACATCGTCCTCATGTATGTGGACAATCTTGGCTACGGCGACCTCGGCTGCTATGGCAACCGCGAGGTGAAGACGCCGCGCATTGATCGTCTCGCCGCCGAGGGCATTCGCTGCACGGATTTTTACGTCGTTTCATCCACCTGCACGGTGTCACGCGGGGCGTTGCTGACAGGGCGGCATCCATTGCGCAACGGACTGGGGCATCAACTGCGCACGGAGGAGAACTGGCATGGCGTGGGGCTGCCGCATCGCGAGAAGATCATGCCGCAGTATTTGCAGGAGGCAGGTTATGCCACGGCCTGCTTTGGCAAGTGGAACATCGGCTTCGCTCCGGGCAGCAGGCCCACGGAACGCGGGTTCGATGAGTTTCTGGGTTGCCGCTCAGGGAACATCAACTACTTCACGCACACCTATCACGGCGAGTATGACATCTTCCGCGGCACGGAGCGGCACAAGGTCGAAGGTTACAGCACGGACATCTTCGCGGACAGCACCTGCGATTACATCCGCCGACACGCGAAGGGTGAGAAACCGTTCTTCGTTTATCTGCCCTTCAACGCGCCGCACTATGTTAGCAGCATCAACATGCAGCAGGGCGAGAAACCTGAGTGGCAGGCTCCGGCGAGTGTGTTTGCGCGTTACGGCTGGCAGGCGGACGATGCGAACGAGAAACACCGCTACCTCGCCGTCCTCACGGCACTGGACGATGCCGTGGGCCGTGTGCTCGACACGTTGGACGCCACCGGCTTGCGCGAGAACACGCTCGTCATGTTCATTTCCGACATGGGACCGATCCTGCGGCCCACCCACGGACTCGGTGTCGCCAGCGCGGGGATTTATCGTGATGGTGCGCCGAGTTTGTATGAGGGCGGCGTGCGCGTGCCGGCGATCTTCCGCTGGCCGGCCAAGATCAAGCCCGGCAGCGTTTCCAGCGCGATGCTGAGCCATCTCGACCTGCTGCCGACCTTTCTCGATCTCGCGGGACAGTCGATGCCCAAGGATCGCGTGCTCGATGGCCTCCCCTGCCTCAGCGCGCTCACCGATGCAGCACCATCACCGCATGAACGCCTCGTGTTTCACCTCCGTGACAGTTACGCGCTGCGCGAAGGTGCTTTGAAAATCATCCGCCCGAACGCGAAAGCGGCATGGGAACTCTACGACCTTGCCAATGATCCCGCCGAATCCAATAATCTGGCCAAGGCACGCCCTGCTGACGTCGAACGCCTGGCCACCGCTTTCGCGCAATGGCAGGAGGATGTGAAGAAGGATGCCAGCGAACCCGTTCTCTTCAAACCCACCCCGTCCAAACCATGATCCGTCCTCTGCTTCACCTTTGCGCCATTCTCTTTGTCACCTTCGCCTCCGCCCAGGAGGTGTCTCTTCCCTCGAAGGACAAGCTTCACCTCTACCTGCTCGTCGGACAGTCCAACATGGCCGGACGTGGCGTGGTGGAGGAGCAGGACAAGACACCGCACCCGCGTGTGCTGATGCTGAGCAAGGAAGGCAAGTGGGTGCCGGCGATTGATCCGCTGCATTTCGACAAGACGGCTGCGGGTGTCGGTCTGGGCAAAACTTTCGGGCAGATCGTCGCTGAAGCCAATCCTGGCGTGACCATCGGCCTCATTCCATGCGCCGTGGGAGGCTCACCCATCAGCACCTGGAAGCCGGGAGCGTTTTATTCCGGAACGAAAACCCATCCGTGGGATGACATGGCCAAGCGCGTCGAACTCG
>CAMCWM010000291.1 GCA_945882215.1 Akkermansia muciniphila
GTGGCTATCTCGATGTGCTTGGCCACATAGTCTCCCATGCCGCCGAGGCGGTCCTCGCCCTTGACGCCCACGCGCTCCTTGGTCAGCAGTTCGCCGGTTTCCATGCGCGCGCCTTCGGCCACGACGACGAGGGTGCTGTGTTGACCCGCCGCATCGCGTTTGCGCACGGCCTTGGCAACGTGATCGAAATTGAAGGGAATCTCAGGCAGCAGGATGACGTCCGCGCCGCCAGCCATGCCGCCGAAAAGCGCGATCCATCCGGCATGACGGCCCATGACTTCGAGCACAATCACACGCTTGTGGCTTTCCGCCGTGGTGTGCAAGCGGTCCAGGGCATCGACCACGGCGGCCACGGCAGAGTCAAAGCCGAAGGAGGTGGCGGTGGCCTGGATGTCGTTGTCGATGGTCTTCGGCACGCCGATGACGGGAATGCCCATCTGGAAAAGTTGCAGGCCGGTGGTGAGGCTGCCGTCTCCGCCGACGACGATGAGCGCGCCCACTTCGAGGTGACGCAGCGTGCTTTTGGCCTTTTCAACGATCTCGACCGGCGCTTGGGACACATTGCCCTCGCCGACTTTCGCGACGAAGTGGCCTTTGTTCGTGGTGCCCAGAATGGTGCCTCCGAGCTTCATGATGCCGACCGTCTTTTCAGGCGTGAGCATCATGTAATCTCCCGGCGGCAGCAGGCCTTCAAAGCCATCACGAAAGCCCACGACTTCCCAGCCGTGGGTGTGGGCCGCGCCGACGACGCCGTGAATGACCGCATTGAGTCCGGGGCAGTCCCCGCCGCTGTTCAAGATTCCGATTCGCATGAGTGTGTGGTTGGAAAGAGGTGTGTGGATGAAGGAGGCAGAAACGATGCCGGCAGACCTTTAGAACTGGTCGAGCATCTGCCGTTTGTCCGTGATGGGGCGGCCTGCGGCGAGCCAGCGATCATACGCGGCCCAGCCTTGGTGCAGCAGCGTGCGTGCCTCGCCAAAGGGGTTGGCCGAGCCGAGCACCACGACGACCATGCGGTGGCGGTAGATGAGGCTGGTGTTGTCCGCCTGCACCTGCACGCTGGAAGGCTTCTCCGCAGAAATCACCACGCAGCCGCCGGAGCGCTCGGTGTTGCCGGTCTTGACGCCGTCGATGCGGTCCACGCCGAGGAGCTGGTTGGTGTTTTTCAAAGGCACGCTGATCTGCTGCCCGGCTCGGTAGATCGTGATGCTGCGGCTGGCTTGATTCGTGTAAAAGCGCATCGCAGGACGCGAGACGGCGTAGATCGCGAGGCGTCCGATGTCCGCCGCGGTCGAATAGGGCAGGGGACGTGAGTTTTCGAGGCCATGCGGATTGGTGAAGCGTGTGCCGCGCGCGCCTTCGCGGCCGGCGAGCTGGTTCATCTGCCGGACGAATTCCTCCATCGGATGGCCGGCGCGACCCAGCCGCGCCAGATGATCACGTCCCACGAAATCGCTCAGCGTGATCGCCGCGATGTTGTCGCTGCTCATCATGGTGGCGTAGATGAGGTCGCGCAGCGTGGCCTGATCGCCAGGCTGAAGGCCGATGGTGCCTGCGTCGGAGATTTGGAAGGCATAGGCGGGCACCGTGGCCAGCACTCCCACGCCCACCTTGGAGGCCTCCGCCCAGTCGAGCGTGACCATCGCAGTGGCGATCTTGGCCAGACCGCCGACAGGGCGTTTGGAATCTGCGTTGCCGGCAACGTGTACTTTCTTGTTGAAAGCATCCACCACGAGCACAGCGGACTGCGCCTGCAGGGCGGTGGTGCTGGTGGCGAGGGTGAGACAGATACCAAGGATCGACGCGCGGGAACAAAGCCGCGCCATGTTGGGGGAAAACATAGGCGGCGATGTTTAGCTGCCTGCGCCCGCATCGCAACCGTGGATTTCCCCCGGGCTTACGCATGAAATGGGCGACTGTTGATGGTGGCTAACGCGAATCCAAGCCGAATGGGCCACGAATGACCACGAATAAGGTGGAGAAGCGGGATTTGCGGCCATTCGCGTGTCATTCTTTTTTCATTCGCGTTGGTTTGGAAACCTTCCGCTGGGTTGATTGCAGCTTGATCATCCTATTGGAGCCCCAATCAGGGGCATTCTCCGTGATTTTGGTGCGTAAGCCCTGGGATTTCCCCCTGCTTTTCTGGATTGACGCCTGCGCGGTCGAATTCATGCTGCGCCTCCCATGCCCACACCGCAGCAGCAGGCCGCCACCCTCATCCAGAACTACTACACCGTCTTCAATTCCGGCGACCGCGCCGCGTTCCTCGCCTTGCTGGCCGGGGATGTCCTGCATGACATCAATCAGGGCGGGACAGAGACGGGAAAAGCCGCGTTCCAGGCCTTCCTGGCGCGCATGGACCGCTGTTACCGCGAGCAGGTGTGTGATCTCGTCGTTTTTGCCGGCGAAGACGGCACGCGCGGCGCGGCGGAGTTCTTCATCGAGGGCGAATACCTTGCCACCGATGAGGGACTGCCCCCCGCGAACGGCCAGCGCTACCGTTTGCGTGTGGGAGCGTTTTTCGAGCTGTGTGACGGACTCGTCAAACGCGTCACCAACTACTACAACCTCGAAGAGTGGTTGCGGCAGGTGGGCGTGACGAAATGAGCAGCCCAGGCATACTCATCGCCGCAGCGCCATGATCAGCTCATCCAGCTTGTTGAGCACGTCCTGCATCTGATTGGAGCTGTAGTCCATGGCAGCGACCTGGCCCAACGGGTTCACGCTGTTGCTGATGTTGCTGGAGGCGTTCAGCACGCCCGCGACCGCGTGACGGCCACCAGCGCGCCCGGCCTCACCCGCCAGCACGTCTATGATGTCGCGGGCCGCTTGCTCAGCGTCACCGAGCCCACCAACGCCACCGCGAACGTCGCCTACACGTACGACGAGCTGGGCCGTGTGCTCAGCGAAACCTCGCGCGGCCTCACGCACAGTTATGCGTATGACATCGCGGGCAACCGCACCCAGGCCAGCTACGGCACCGGGCGCGTGGTGGCCACGACGTACGACAACTTCAACCGCCCGCTGACGATCAACGAAGGCGGGCGCAGCACGAGCTACGGTTACGACCTCGGCGGACGTGCGGTGATCCTGAAGGCCGGCAACGGCCAGACCAGCCGCAACAGCTACGACGCGCTGGGCAGGCTGAAGCAGCGCACCCTGTTCCGCACCGAGGCGATGACGGCGGGCGATGAGCTGACGCAGTTTGCCTGGACGCATGATTTGCTTGGCAATGTGATGAGTCAGAGCGAGACATGGCCCGGCGAGGTGACTCGCCCCGGCACGCGAACCACCAGCATGGCCTACGACGCGAACAACCGCCTGACCAACGAGACGATCGATGATCCGACCGCCGGGGTGACCTCGACGGCATATGCCTACGACAACGCCAACAACCGCACGACCAAGCAGGTCACGGGCGGCACCGAGCCGGGATTATGGAGCTACGTTTACAACGCCGCCAACCAGCTCACGAGCTGGCAGAAGAGCCTCAACGGCAGCCCCGCGAAAACCGCCGCTTTGACCTACGACGCCGCCGGCAACCGCATCGCTCAAACCATCCAAGATCAAGCATCGGGCATCCAGACCACCAGCTACGCTTGGGATGCGCAAGACCGCCTCAGCAGCGTGACGATGCCTGACGGCAGCCAGCACGCCTACAAGTACGACTACCGCACGCGCCGCATCGCCACCACCCGGAGCGGGGGCACCCTGGCATCCATGGCCACCGCCATCCTGTTCGCAGGCGGTCTGAGCCTGGCGGAGTGGGAGGTGGCAGGCAGCGTGCCCGCCATGGCGAATACGCCTACGGTGGAATACACCCGCGGCCCCGACATGGGCGGCGGCGTGGGCGGCATGCTCTACTCGCTGAGAGGTGGCACCACCAAGTACTCGCTGAGCAACGGACGCGGCGACATCGTCGCGCAGGCCGACCAAGGCGCGAACCTCACCTGGACCGCCAGCTACGAAGCCTACGGCAAGCGCACGAAGGAAACCGGCACCAACCAGGACAAGCAACGTGCAAACTCGAAGGACGAAGACCCGACGGGGTTGTTGAATGAAGGGTTCCGCTATCGTGACATCGAAACCGGCGTCTGGCTCTCTCGCGATCCGGCGGGGTTTGTGGACGGCCCAAACCTGTATGCCTATGTCCAGCAAAACCCGTGGACGAGCTTCGATCCGGACGGATTGGAAAAAGCGAAACCGGCAACCCCCACAAGCAAGTCGGCAGAGGATTTCGCCAAGTGGCAGAATGAGCAAAAAGCGCTCAAGGCGAAGCAAAACTCTCCATCTGAGATAACCGAATCAGCTAGAAAAAGAATCGCTAACCAACAGGTCAAGCCAGGCTTAAATATTGCGGATTATGCAACCGAAGAAGAGAGACAAAAAATAGTGACCGACATCGACCGTGTATACTCGACTGTGCCTGGTAATCACTTGGTTGAGTATCTGAAAAATTCAGGGGCGTCGGTTGTGATTGCGCCAATGGCTAAAGATCAACAAGATTCAATGGAAGGGATGAGCACATTGGCAGTCAATGGTCGTGAGGTAATTTATATGAATCTTAGGAATGAAAAGGCTTTTCCTTCTGATCATCGAGTGGGAACTCTTGCGGAGGAATTTCAGCATTGTGCGGAGCGTGTTGCCACCGGAAATGCGGTGAAGGCAGGTGTTGATCCAGCCAGCCCACGTGTTCGAGATCCTGCCGGGATTGGCGTCTATAGTTCGGCAGATTCAAACTCACAGTACCATCCACCAAATTCCAAGCCGGCATTGCAAGCAATGGAGTTTCGGGGAGCCAGAGCTCGCAACCTTGTACAAAAGGCACTTGGATTGCCCACTGATCCTAAGGCATCAGTGCAGCAACGGGGGGCCCCAACGGCATCTAGCTGGCCGTTGCCGGAACATCAAAAATAGATAATTTGGAGTTTCCTATGAGAATCATGTTACTTTTCCAAGTGCTGCTTTTGTTTCTGTCTCTCGAGGGGGCGGCTCGGACGGCGGAGGCTCCTTTATTAGGCTGTTGGGACACCACCGATGAAGAGCTTTTTGTGGTTTTCAGAGACTCAGATCCAAAGTTTCTGAAAGTCTGGGTTACCATTTTGAGCCGTTCTGAAACGCCTGCCAAAAGAGGCACGTGTGCTTGGGCGCTGGGCTATGACCGATGTTTTTTTGAAGCGCCTGAAATATTTGGCAAGGATTATAGGGTTGAGATGCTGAAAGCACTTCTTGAGGACAAGGACATCATGGTGCGTCGTTGTGCGATCCAGGCATGTCAGTCAGTTCTTAAGCCCGAGGCCGCAGTGCTGCTGCCTGTCCTCGAAAAGATGAGAAATAAGGAGGGTGTCGAAGGCTTGGAAAAGAAAGATATTGACGACACGATAAAAATATTTGGTTTGATCAAATGAAAATAATGAACCCACGCGCCAACCAATAGATGTTCTCTCTGTTGCAAGCGGAGATTTTTTTCGTGAACCCACGCGCCAACCAATGGCATTGGCTGTGCCAACCCATTTGGGAAAATGAAATCAAGAAAGCTGCTCGGTTCCGAACCCTCCTTGGCAAGGCCATCCGGCAAGGTCTGGCAGGAAAGGGTCAGGAGTGAATGGCACTGAATTAAGGCCCATTTGGGACGAAAAACGAGCATGTTTTTGACGGTGGATTCGTTGATGATCAATGGCAGCGAACACGAAGTTCTTTCCCTCGTTTCACAGGTGTCTTTTTGGGCGTCGGCCCGTCAGCGAGCGGCTGCTTTTGCAGCGCAAGGCACGCGAGGCCGACGAGTTCTGCCTGAGGCAGTTGCACACGCTCTTCGACGAGGTGCTGCCGCCATCGCTGGCCGCCTACAAAGCCGCTCAAGGTTGCAACAGCCGCCACCGCATCTACACACCGCAGGTGACTTTCTGGGCCTTTCTCTCCCAGACACTCGACGCCGATGGCAGGGAAACGGGGTCAGGGTGCAAATTTTTGACAGAGCGAATGCTGTTCATGATTCACGCCGATGTGGTGTCATCCAAAAAGATCCGCATCTCCTCCGGCACCCCTGCCCGCGCCTTCTTCCGGTCCAGGCGCCGCAACTGCTGGCTCACGTTCGCCGCCGACTTCATCGCCAGCTTCTCCGCCAGCCATTCCTGTGACACCGTCGTGCGCCGCCACAGCAGATCCGCCAGCAACAGCTTCCGCGGGTCCGATCCCTTCAGCGTCCTCAGCTCCGACGCTTTCAGTCCGCCGGCTTTGAGTCCCTCCTTCAGCCAGCCCTCCGCCTGCTTCTCCCCGTGCCCGGCCACATGGGGATTGCCCCGGTAGCTGCGTGACTTGGGCGCACGTTGGCTGACCAGAGCCCCCGCCAGCTTGC
>CAMCWM010000292.1 GCA_945882215.1 Akkermansia muciniphila
AATCTTCCCGCCTATAAGCAGAAGATGAAGGCTCCCGAAGAACTCCGTCCAGCGTTCGCCAAGTGGACGACCGACCCAAGTAACCCACGTTTCGCCATGGCGATCGCCAACCGCATGTGGAAACGTGCTTTCGGCCAGGGCATCTCCGAACCCGTCACCAACATTGACGACCCAAAACAGTCGGTGAATCCCGAACTGCTCATCCATCTGGCCGAGGAAATGAAACGGGTGAAGTTCAACCTCAAGGACTTCATGCGCATCATCTACAACACCCGCGCCTATCAGTCCGAATCCACGTCGGAAAAGATCGCCATGGGTGAGCCCTATTACTTCCAGGGGCCACTGCTTCGCCGCATGACCGCTGAACAGGCTTGGGATTCCTATATGACCCTCGTGTTGGGTGAACCTGACAAGTACACCAAGCCCCTTGATGACCTCTACAGCAAGTCCATCGACCTTGACCTCACCAACCCAAAGCTCGACGCTCAGACCGTTCTCGTGAAATACGACGCCTTCCGCCGCATGGCCGAGAAGGAACGCGCCCTCATGGGCGGCGGCCTCGCCGATGCTGGCGGCGACATGATGATGGAAGGCTCCAAGAAATCCAAAGGCAAGGACGCGCCTGCCGCTGCTGAAATGATGGAGAATGCTTCCATCAGCTACAATGGCATGGTTCTGCGCCGGGCAGCAGAACTCGAGCAGCCTGCTCCGAACGGTCATTTCCTGATCGACTTCGGCCAGTCTCCGCGTGCTTTGATCGATGGCAGCGTCAAGACCGGCTCTGTCCCGCAGGTGTTGATGATGATGAACGGCAAAGCACAGGAAATGCTCACCAGCAACGATTCACTCATCTTCCGCACGATGGAAAAGGTGAAGTCGCCGCCTGAAAAGGTCGAAGCACTCTTCATTTCCGTGCTTAACCGCCGCCCCACCATGGCGGAGAAGGATATCGCCAAACGCGCGCTTTCCAGCGGTGATGACGGTTATTCCAACATGATCTGGGCGCTTATCAACACCCGCGAGTTCATTTTCATCCAATAAACAAACACACCACCCTCGACCCAACAACGCGCAAAATAACATTCTATGAAAACCGAATTGAACCGTCTCAATGATGTCTCCCGTCGTGAGTTCATGCTTCGCACCGCGAAGACAGCTCTTGGCGTCAGCTTGCTGCCAGTAAGCTCCTCCCTGCTCCGTGCCGCTGGCACCACCGGCCCAGGCACTCCTGGCTTCGGCAAGGCCAAGCATGTCATCTTCCTCTGGATGAATGGTGGCATGACCCACATCGACACTTGGGATCCCAAGGACGGCGCCACCAAGGGCCCGACTGACCCGATCAAGGCTGAGTCTGGCTCCGGCAATCTGGATCGCTTGGGCGGAACCATGACGAAAATGGCCAAGGTCGCCAACAAGTTCTCCATCATCCGCTCCATGTCTTCCAAGACGGGTGTACATGATCAGGGGACTTATGTGATGAAGACGGGCTATGAGCCACGTGGCACCATCGTCCACCCGGGCATGGGTGCCTGGGGTTCACATTTCCTGGGCCGCATCAAAGGCGTCACTCTTCCCGACAGCGTCGTGGTGAACAGCGGCAACGCCTATCCAGGCGCTGGCTTCTTCCCAACGACAACGAGTCCGATTCCGATCTCCAACCCTGAGACCGGCCTTCAAAACATCCGCCCAAGCGCTGGTGTTTCAGATGGCCAGTTCCAGAAGCGCATCTCCCTCATGGATGAATTCGACACTTCCTTCCGCAAAAAATTCCAGTCGGACGAAGTGAAATCCTACTCGGAGTTCTACGACGAAACCATGAAGCTCATGAAGAGCGAAGACCTCAAGGCCTTCGATCTCAGCCAGGAGCCTGCTGCGGTTCGTGACAAGTTCGGTCGCAACAACTTCGGCCAGGGAGCCCTCCTTGCCCGTCGTCTGGTTCAGGCTGGAGTCCGCTTCGTCGAAGTTCAATTCGGCGGCTGGGACATGCACAATACCATCGACACTGCACTGGGCAATACCGGTGCCACGATGGACAATGTGTTTGCCACGCTCATCGAAGACCTTCAGTCCAACGGCCTCCTTGAATCCACGATGATCGTCATGGGTTCCGAGTTCGGACGCACGCCGGACATCAATGAAAATGATGGCCGTGACCACTATCCGCTCGCCTACTCCACCGTCTTCGCAGGCGGCGGCGTCAAGGGCGGCTTCGTGTACGGCTCCACAGACAAGGAAGGCCGTCGCGTTGCTGATAAACAAGTCACCCCGCAGGACTTCTGCGCCACCATCGGTCACGGCATGGGCCTCCCGGTGGACGAAGTTGTCATGTCCCCCTCGAACCGTCCGTTCACGGTCGGCGACAAGGGCGTGCCAGTCGTCGATATCTTCGCGTAATCACGAGAAGGACAGCATCCTCAATTATAAGCACCCGGTCGCAAGGCCGGGTGCTTTTTTATTCAGATGGGATGATTTCAAGGTCTGCCTGTGGACTTCCGCTCAAATGAAACAACGGCGTTTTCTCGGCAACAGCATCGTGGCCGTTGCCAGACACGCAAGCAGCAGGCTGCTTGGCTCTGGAACCGGCACCGGGTTGACTGTGAAACTAAAATCATCAAAGTAGTTTTTGAAACTGGCTGCCCCATTGTTGAGTGCCCCGCCACGCAGATCCCACTGGAGGCTGGTCAGTGCGTCCGAATCCAGCCCGAGGTTCTGGTTGCTCAAAACGTAAGTTTGAGAACCAAGGGAGAAGGTGTTGTCATCGTAGGCGCTCACTGCGATGCCTGCCGTGTTGTTCACCGTGTCCAGAATCACCACCAGTTCAGACCACCCTGCCGACCCCAGCCGTTCTGTGGTCGTCTGCCACGTTCCACCGGGCAGCCTATATTGGAGCATGTTGTCACCAGTGTAACCCACTTGGAAGACCGTCTGGTCCATCGCATCCACCAGGGAAAGACTCAGGATGTTGTCCAGATCGGTGTCGTCCCAATCGGAGGGGCAGAGCCAGAAGGCCATTTGAATCAAGCTGGCACCGGATGACGAGGGTGCAGAACCGTTGAAATCTCGTGCATCCAGCGTGTAGGCGTAGCTCAGATTTGTGTCCGATGCTAACAAGTTGAGCACGGCAGAACCCGTCCGCGCACCTGGATAGCGATAAGCCTGCACATAATCACGGGTGAAGCTGCCGCCGTAATAATAAGGGGCGTCCGCATCTTCATTGAGACGCCCTCCCGCAAGGGCACGCCAAAGCCCGGAATTGTCCGCGATATCTGCCGCCGCCCCTCCGGATCCACCATGGTTCGTTCCATATTCACCTGCATTATAGCGGCTGAGGTCCACCCCATGGGTGCTGTCCCCAAGAGTATTGGGATACGCCCCCAGCGGCGCCACTCCTGTGAAACCATTGGCATCGATGTTATTGAGGTAAAACTGAGCGTCACCGGCCAGAAACCCTGATAGAATCTGCCCATCCAAGGGGATGCGATAGCCGTCCTGCTCCTCAAAACTGCCCAGATAGGCACAAGCCTGCCGGGGCGCTATACAAGCGGCCAACAGATACAGGAAGAGGATGGAAATTTGCTTCTTCACAGGCTAAATACAAATTTAACCATACTGAATATAAATTCAATAAATTATAAGCCTTCATTCACTGCTCGCCTCAGATTCGGCTTACCCCTCCTTCTCCGAATGGCTTTTCCTGCTTGCGGCTCCCTATGATCCCCTGATAATGGCGGCCCCTTTGACCCTGCGTCAGAGCGTCCTTTTCATGAGCAAATCCAGCCCCCAGACCGATCCTTCCTTCGAGGACGCCATGCAGCGTCTGGACGAGATCGTGGCAGGCATGGAGGACAGCCAGTTGTCCCTCGAAGAAATGATCTCCAGCTACGAAGAAGGCGTGCGTCTGCTCAAGCTCTGCCGCCAGCGCATCGACGGTGCCCGCCGCCGTGTGGAACTCATCAGCGGCGATCTGGAGGGTGGAAAAGCCTCCCTCACAGCGTTTGAAGAGACTGCCAACGACGAGGAAACCTCCGAATCCGCCGAAAAGCCCCGTAATCAGCCCCGCCGCCGCAAAACCGCCGAGACCGAAGGCGGCGAAATCCGACTTTTTTAGACCTGTGGACACCCAACTGCCTGCCATCAACTCTCCTGCCGACCTCAAAGCCCTGCCGCTGGAGAAACTGCCCGAACTCGCGGAAAAAATCCGTCAGACGCTCATCGAGACCCTCAGCCAGACCGGCGGCCACCTCGGACCGAATCTCGGCGTCGTGGAGCTTTCCATCGCTCTGCATCGCGTCTTCGACACGCCGAAGGACCGCTTTGTCTTCGACGTCGCGCATCAAGGCTACGTCCACAAGATGCTCACTGGCCGCTGGGACCGCATCCACACCATCCGCCAGCACGATGGCCTCAACGGCTTCCTGCTCCGCACCGAAAGCGAACACGACTGCTATGGTGCAGGCCACGCTGGCACCGCCCTCGGTGCCGCCCTTGGCATGGCCACGGGCCGCGATCTCGCCGGTGGTGACGAGCACGTCGTCTGCGTCGCCGGTGACGCCGCCTTCACCTGCGGCCCTGTGTTTGAGGCGATGAACAACGTCGCCTCGCACACCAAGCGCCTCATCGTCGTCCTCAACGACAACGAGTGGTCCATTGACCGCAATGTCGGTGCCATCGCGAAGTACTTCAATACCATCGCCACCAGTCCGGCTTACGCCAATTTGCATCAAAAAGCCGCCAAGCTGCTTGAGTTCATGCTCGGCGAAGACGCACGCCGCATCGCCAAGAAGGTCGAAGACCACGCCAAAAACATCCTGCTGCCACAGAGCCAGACCCCGTCCAATCGCAGCTCCCTCTTCGACGAGTTCGGCATCCGCTACTACGGCCCCATCGACGGCCACAACATCCCGCTGCTCATTCAGACCTTCGAGTTCCTCAAGACTCAGGACGAGCCGGTGATCCTCCACATCATCACCGAAAAAGGCCGCGGCTACACCCCCGCGCTCAACGACCCCGGCAAATTCCACGGCCTCGGCAAATACAACAGCGAGACCGGCGAAACCGCCGCCAGCGACAAGCCTACCTACTCCCAGGTCTATGCCCGCAGCGTCACCGACTTCGCGAAGGCCGACGAAAAAATCGTCGCCATCACCGGTGCCATGCCCGGCGGCACGGGCCTGAGCGTCTTCAAAAAAGAAATCCCCGAGCGCTACTTCGACGTCGGCATCGCTGAAGAACACGCCGCGCTCTTCGCCTGCGGCCTCGCCACCCGTGGCTTCAAGCCCTTCCTTACCATCTACTCCACCTTCATGCAGCGCGCGTTCGACATGATCGTGCATGACATGGCCGTGCAAAACCTCCCCGTCCGCCTCTGCATGGACCGCGGCGGCCTCAGCGGCGATGACGGTCCCACCCACCACGGCCTCTTCGACATCGCTTATCTTCGCGGCGTCCCCGGCCTCGTCCACATGCAGCCGCGCAACGAAGACGAGTTCGTGGACATGCTCTGGACCATGGCCTGCTACGAAAGCGGCCCCATCGCCATCCGCTACCCGCGTGGCAACGGCCCCGGCATCATGCCCAAGGACAAGCCCGTCCGCCTCGAAATCGGCAAGGCCGAAGTCATCGCCGACGGCAACGACGTCGCCCTCATTGGCCTCGGCGACATGTTCCCCATCGCCGAGGCCGCCAAAAAAGAACTCGAAGCCAAAGGCCTCTCCGTCGCCCTCATCAACCCGCGCTGGATCAAGCCCCTCGACATGGCCTGCTTCGAATCCTTCGCCAAAAAAGTGAAGGTCGTCTGCACCCTCGAAGACCACGTCCTCCGCAACGGTTTCGGCGCAGGCGTCATCGAGCAGCTCAGCGACGCCGGCATCCACACTCCCGTCGTCCGCATCGGCTGGCCCGACCAGTTCGTCGAGCACGGCACCCCCGCAATCCTGCGCAAAAAACACGGCCTCAGCGTCGAAAACACCGTCGCGAAGGTGCTGAGTGCGCTGGGAAAGGCGTGATCCCAAATCCACGCCCTCGCCTAAAAGAGGCCGTGGGCTTCACCGCCTAAAAGTCTGTTTTCAGACAAAATGAAATCTCACATCTATCAAGCCATCCCCATCGAGATCGTGCTGTGCCTTGTAGGTTAGATCCAGTGCGATGCCCTTCTTGATTTGTTCGTTGCTTGGACCCAAGTCCACAATCTGAGCTATGATCGACTTTTCTTTTGAAGGATGTTCCACCTCGATAAACTACCCTTTGGCGGCTTTCAAAGAACCATAACGCATTCTTAAAATAGGAATTGGCAATGCAGCTCCAACCACCTCCCTATTGGCGGTGTT
>CAMCWM010000293.1 GCA_945882215.1 Akkermansia muciniphila
TTTGACCGGCGGAGGCACCTGCCCGGACATGGCCGCCCAGTTCTGCTTTTTCAAATGACGCACGCTGCCGCCGAACTGCTTCTGGATGGCATTCGCCCGCTTCTGCGTCGCGCAATAGACCTCCACGCGGATCATTTCGCGGCCGGGAAAGCAGTTGATGACGAGCGTGGCGTCGCTCATTCCCGCAAATCGTTCTTCCCAGGCGTCTGCCCAGCGTGAGGCGGAAAGTTTGGACCAGACAAACATTGAAGGCTTGGAGAAGAAGCCATCTCTCTGTGAGAGATGGAGCGGGTGACGCGATTCGAACGCGCGACATCTTCCTTGGCAAGGAAGTGCTCTACCACTGAGCTACACCCGCGAAACTTGCGGCCCGGATATTGGCTCAAGCTTCTTTCCGTGCAAGTGCAAAGTTGAGGCTGTTGAGAATGATTTCATTCAGGGCATGATGCCCGCGTGAACCTTCCCTCATTCATCTGGCTCAATGGTCGCATCGTCAGCACCGCCGAAGCTCATGTCTCGCCCTTCGACCACGGCTTCCTCGTCGGTGATGGCGTGTTCGAGACGCTCGTGGCCCGCAACGGCAAACCCTTCACCCCCACGCGGCACTGGCGGCGTCTTGTTGGCTCGTGCGAGTCGATGGGCATCACGCCGCCCGTTTTCGATGTTTATATGAAGGCGATCCACGATGTGATGAAGGCGAACAGCCTGCCAGATGCCCGTGTCCGCGTCACGCTGACCAGCGGTGATGGCCCGCTCGGATCGGATCGCGGCGATTCTGCTTCGACGATGACCGTGGCCGCCACCGTGCTCAAACCGTGGCCGCCCACCGAGACCGTGATCACCGTGCCATGGCCGCGCAACGAACGTGGCGCTCTCACCGGCATCAAATCAACTTCGTATGCCGAAAACGTCCGCGCCCTGGCTCTGGCGCATGCCCAAGGGGCAGGGGAGGCCCTGTTTGCCAACACTCGCGACGAACTCTGCGAAGGCACCGGCACCAACATCTTCGTCATCGTCAATGGCCGCGTGCAAACACCGCCGCTCAGCTCTGGCTGCCTCGCCGGTGTCACACGTGCTCTCACCATCGAGGCTTGCCAGGCTTCCGGCATTCCCGTCGAAGAAACAGTCCTGCCCATCACTGTGCTGCAAACCTGTGACGAAGCTTTTCTGACCTCCAGCACGCGCGATGTGCATCCGCTGGCGCGAATCAACGAGTGCGAGATGCCCGGCGTCGCTGGTGCTGTCAGCCAGCGTGTGGCGCAGGCGTTTCGGGATTACGTCGCGGGGCGGGATGATCCTTGATCGGAGCTGAGTTCGTTTTCAGCCGGATAGGCCTTCATGCAGAGTTGTTTCCCGCCAATCATCAGCGTGCCCAACACTTGCGAGTCCTTCAATGTCACGCCATCGCGTGTTCGTGAGCGAAAGCAGATCCGTTCATCGTCCGGCTCACGTTGATTGAATTGCTGCAACAAGCGCCCCACCTCGCCCTCGTGACCAGGAACGATCGCGATGTCGAAGATGATGAAACTCGTGTTCAAATCCTCGGGTGGTCCGGTTGGCGTGAGCTTGGCGATGGCTTGTCCATCCACCATGAAATCCCATTCGTCATCGTGGAGCATTTTTGACTCAAAATGTGCGCCGCCAGGGCGTGGCACAGATCTTTCCAGCCAGCGCGTGAAACGAACGGCGACAATGATGATCACAACCAGGCATGCGGCGGCAGTCACAAACGCCGGCAGAAGCTCCAGCAAGAGGTTCATGAGCCCGAATAAACTTCGCCCAGCTCGCGCAGCAGCTTTTCGAGCTTCGTGTAATAGTCATCGTCGCTCAGCTTCGTTCGCTGCTCCTTGAGCTTCTTCAATTCGACTTCGAGCGCGTCGCGTTTCGTGCGCTGTTCGTCGGTGAGCTTTTTCTCCTCCTCGCTGAGCACCAGCACGAGCTGGGAGGCGCGTTCGCCGTCGAGCTTGGCCTCGGCGGGCGGGGCTTCGAGCACTTCACGACGTGTGGCGACGCCGTCGCCGTTGTCTTCGATCAGCGCATGCTCCGTCGCAAGGCGGCCTTCATTCTCATAAAACGTCGCCGCCGCCTTGCTGGCATGGCGGAAGGCCTCCAGCAGCGAGACCTGCTTGTCTTGATCGAGATCCGCCTCAGCGAGGCCGCCGATGGCCTCGGCAAAGTGCTCGCCAAACCGCGCATAAAACACTTCATCCGGGCCTTTCGTCGCTGTGATGATGATGCGGCCTTTCCCAGTCAGCGGACGAATGAAACCGCCGCTGGATGACGCGCAGTGTATGACGGCGATCTCCTGCTTCAGCGGTGCAAGCCAGCCTGCGAGCTGCTTCGCGTCAAAATCCGGCCCCTCGGCGTTAAACTTTGCCTCGCGGCCATCAAACGTGCCGTGACCGATCAGCACCAGCCACAGCGAGCGGTCTGGTTTGGCTCGTGCGAGGCGATCCTGCAGCTCCGCGGTCGTTTTTTCCCCTTTGAACACTTCCGGCGCGAAGCCAGCCTTGGAGCAAGCGGCCGCCCAGGCTTCCACCTGAGATGTGAACTTCTTCCCATATTCCTCGGCACCATCCGCGCCGCGCACGATGATGACGTCGAGGTTTCGCGCTTGAAGAGTGCAGGTGAATAGAATGAAAAGCCAAAGCCTCATGCCATGCCTCCTTTCCTGCGCAGGATCCACTCGCCAAGCAGCAGCAGCAGAATCGCGATAAAAATCCACGGTGTGTGCCACAGCGGCGTCGAAAGCGTCACTTCGACCGGCACGCGGATGTTTTTGAGCATCTCAGGCAGGTCGCCGATGTCATCCAGCGCGATCATCTGGCCGCCGGTTTCGGTGGCGATGCGTTGCATCAGGTCGCGATTCGGCTCCAGCTTGGCGAATTCCATCGCCAGCGGATCATGCGTCCAGCCGATGGCCTTCGTGCCGAGTGTTGTGCGTTTTTCGGCGTCCTCGACGGTCGTGGTGGCGCGGTAGTAGCCGGGTTTGCTTGCAAAGAACTCCGTTTCGAAAAGTCCGGCCTCTTTCAGGCTCGGTTCGGCAAAGAGCTGCGACTTGCTGCCATCCGGCTGGGTAACTTCGATCTTCACGAGCGCGTCGCTGTTCGCTTTGAAGGCGCGATCACGCACCCGCACGGCCAGTTTCAAGCGCTCCTGGTCGGCGGCGTCGGTCTCGGAGGCGAAGGTGATCGAATCATTCACATCAACGACGAGCCAGCGCATGAGCTGACGCCACAGGCGGTCCATGTCCTTGTGTGAATCCTCATCGTTCAGGCCCCAGCGCCACAGATCGCCGATGAGCATGCTGCCCACGCGTCCTTCGCCAAAGCGCTGCACGGCGATGGCGGGATACGAGTTCTGCGCGTCGGAAACCGTGGCCAGGATGCTCGCGCCGGGCTTGATGGAGAACGCGGGATTCACGGAATGAAACGCCGCCATCGAGGCGAGGCGCTTCTCATCCTCCTCGCGGTCGGAGCGCAGGCGCATCCACGACTCCAGCCAGCCCTCACGCGTGAGATTGAACCGCGCATCACCGATGGCGGGGCCGCTCGTTGCTTGATCGAGATACACCGGCAGCATGCGGCCGATGGGTGTGTTGTCGTAACCCCCGGCGCGGAAGCACTCCTGGCCGCCGAGCATGAGCAAGGCTCCGCCGCGCTCGCTCACGAAGCGCTCGATGAGGTTCATCTGCTCCTGTGTGAAAAACTGCGCCTCGATGTCGTCGAGGATGATGGCGCGAAATTCGGCAAACAAATCTTCCGCCGCTTTCGGAAAGCCGTCGGTGAGTTCCTTGGCATCCTTCGTGCCGAGGCGGATGATCACCGGCTGGTCATAGCGCTGCGCTTCCTCGCCTTCCTTGGCTCCAAAGCCGCGAAACAGCGGATTCACGCTCTCCCCGGCCTTGCCACGCCATTCAAACTTCGGTTCGCGTTTGGCTATGCGCACCAGCGCGGGCATCTGGATGTCATCATCACCCGCGATGGCACGACGCAGGAATTTGTACTCCCAGTTCGGCCTGCCGGAGACGTAGAGCACGCGATACGGCCCTGCGCCGCGATCTGCAACAAGGAGGCGTGTGTTGTTGGCCAGCGTGGCCTCTTTCACGCCTTCGCTTTGGTGTGCGAGCTGATAGAAGGTCACACCCGACTTTGCCACCGGCACACGCAAGCGCACCGTTTGTGCTGAACTGCCGCTGAGCGTCACCTTTTCGGACGCCACCGGCTTTTTGTCCTCGCCAAGCACTTGCAGCGTTCCTTTGCCATTCCCAGTCACACGAGCGGTGATCGTGATGGGCGCGTCTTCAAACGGACTTGTTGCCACACTGGCCTCGACGATGCTGAAATCATCTGGCGGGGCCTTGTCACCGGCCAGCACGGTGAAAACAGGAGCACCCTTCGCATCAGCCTTCCAAGCGGCGAAGTCGGTGGCATTGCCATCGCTCACCACGACCACGGCGGCGAGGTTCGAGCCGCCGGAGCGCAGAGTCATGAGAGTGCGGCAGAAATCCGAGCGTGTGCCGTCGAACTGCAAGCCGCGAAAATGCGGCACGCTCTTCGTTTGCGAGCCGCCGGTCATCAGGCGCAGCCGAAAATCTTCGCCCAGCGCCTTGATCCATGACGCATCGTCATCACCGCGGGCCAAAGCCGCCTGCACCTGGGTCGCGCGGGTTTCGCCGCCCACAGATTCCGCCAGATCGAGTGAGGCACTGGCATCCACCAGCACGACGACCTCGTTCTCACCCTTCTTCGGCTGCGTGCGCGTCCACAGCGGATCGAGCAGGCACAGCGCCAGCAGCGCGAGAGCCGTCAGCTTGCACAGCGTCGCGGCAAGGCGGCGCCATCCGCGCAACGGCGACCTGCGGTAACCCACCCACAGCAGCGCGAGAACAACAACGACCACCACGGCGGCGAGCCAGGAGATGTTGGTGTTTTGCCAGAGGATGCGGGGCATGAGCAGCCAGATAACGCGCTCCACGGCAGAATGCTACACGACAAGTGCGATGACTTTTCAAAAGTGGCGTGGAAGCGCTTGTCGGATCGTGCATTCTCGATTTCATCTGCACACTTTCACCGTTCGCCGCAGCCATGCCTCTTTCCGATCCATACGCCTTCCAGCTCGCCGGTTTCAGCGAGGGTGATGTCGAGGAAATCCTCGCCGATCTCGACTACCTGCACCGCAACTGCCCGTGGACGCACCGGCGTGATCAAATTGAGCGCATGATCGTCGAGTCGCCGGTGATCCTGCTCGATTTCCTGCGCAGTGTGAAGCCGGAGGTGGTGCGGAATGCGATGATTCCGCGCCGGGTGAAGGAAGCGGTGCTGCGGCCGAAGGCGGCTGTTTGAGTTGTTGCGCTGGCGCTGACTTCCGCCACATTCGGCCTCCCCCAAGCCGGCCGGAGCGCGCCGGGCGTCGTATCTTTCCCTTCTCATGTTCAACTGGATCATCAAAAAAATCATCGGCACCAAGAACCAGCGCACGGTGCGCAAGCTCACTCCCGTGGTGACCGAGATCAACCGCATCGAGGCGGGGCTGCAAAACGAGCCGGAGGAGGCCTTGCGCGAGCGCACACAGAAGTGGCAGGCCCAGTTCCGCGCCTTTCACACTCCGCCGTTCCTTGGTGGTGTGTCGTTGAGAATCGCCGATGAAGCGGCGGTGGACGCCTGCCTGGAGCAGGTGGAACAGTACTTCGCAGCGCTGAAGCAGCATTTTCCGGCCCTGGAAGACGACTACATCGCCCAAGGCCGCTGGCGCACGGTGGCCTTGGATGAAAAGAAATCGCGCATCGACCGCTCACGCGAGGCATGGAACGCGATCCAGCCGGACTTCGCCGCCATCGAGCAGAAGATGCTCAATGACATCCTGCCGGAAGCCTACGCCGTGGTGAAAAACGCCGCCCGCCGCATGTGTGGCAGCGAGATCGTCGTCTGCGACCAGCCGCTGGGCTGGAACATGATTCACTTCGATGTGCAGCTCGTCGGCGGGGTCGCCCTGCATCGCGGTATGATCGCTGAAATGGCGACCGGGGAAGGGAAGACGCTCGTCGGCACCCTGCCGGTGTACTTGAACGCGCTCACCGGCCGCGGTGTGCATGTCATCACGGTGAATGACTACCTCGCCCGCCGTGACAGCGAGTGGATGGGCAGTCTCTACAAATTCCTCGGCCTCACGGTCGGTTGCATTCAAAACGACCAGCCCAGCCATATCCGCCGTGAGCAGTATCAGGCCGACATTACCTACGGTACGAACAGCGAGTTCGGCTTCGACTACCTGCGTGACAACGGCATGACCTCCAGCAAGGAGCAGCAAGTGCAGCGCGG
>CAMCWM010000294.1 GCA_945882215.1 Akkermansia muciniphila
GCGCGGCATAGTAACGCAGCAATTCCGAACGCTCGGTGCGTGAAAGGTTCACATACGGATCATACAGCAGCGAGGCCAGATCGTACTCGGCACGACCGAGGCGCAGTCCCTGGTAATCGACCAGCCACGCGTCCTCGCCGCGGATGAGCACGTTCTGGCTCTGGAAATCGCGATGGACGAGGCAGCGCGGCAGTTTGGCCAGGCGGCGGCGGAGCTGTTTGAGTGTTTCGTGAGCGGCAGTGTATTCGTCGTGGCCGAATTCACGTCCCAGGTGCCCGCCGACGAAGTGATCGAGGAAGTAGTTCTGCTCCCATTCGTAGAGCGCTTCATCAAAGGCGGGCTCCAGTTCGTCGAGATCGGCCTGGGTGAGGGATTTTTCATCCACCGCATGGAATTTGGCCGCCTCACGCAGCGTGGCTTCGTACAGCGGGGCACGTCTGGTCCAGGGCTGGTCGTTCAAGGATTGCAAATCCACACGGCCCAAGTCCTCCAGCCACACGCAGAGCCGCTGTTCATCAAAAGCCAGCACATGCGGCACATGGGCTCCCATTTTTTCCAAGCGGTGGGTGGCGGGCACAAACTTTGGATTGTCCCGCCGGGCCAGGGTGTAAACCATCAGCACCATGGCCTCGCGACCATCCTGCCATTTCAAGCGGTAAAAATGGCGGTCGGAAGCGCCTTTGAGAATCACTTCGACCTCGCATGGCGTGCCGCTCAGTTCAGGAAACTGTTCGCGGGTGAGAATGAGCAAGGCCTCGTGTTCAGGGAGCATTGAAAGCCGTCATTATAAACTGCGGACGTGCGTTTGTGCCTCAGAAATCTGCATAAAGTACATCCACGGCCCCTTTCCTCAGTTCCCAAACAGCGGCTTCCTCGGCGGAGCGGTGCCGCCCTTCGACCTGGCCGGGCTGCCGCCGATTTTTTGGGCTTCGCGTAGTTCTTGCTCAGTGGGCGGTTTGCGCTCGTCCTTGTTGCCGCCACCGAAGATGCGCGGATGCCATTTGGCATCACCAATGGTCCCGGAGCCTTTAAAACCGAGCAGTTGCGTCACCGGAAACAGCAGGATGCCGAGGCCACGCAGGCGCGCCTCGGCGTTGAAATCGATGTCGTCGCGAATGAAGTCGATGTTGCCGCGGCTGACGACACGAAAGGCGCTGGACTCGACCTCGATGTTTTCAGAGACGATGAAGCCGTCGGAGACCCTGAAGGTGCAGTCCGCCTCCTTGGCGACGTTGTAGCCCTTGATCGGCGTGGGCAGAAAGGCGCCGATGACAGGGGTGAGGGGGCCTAGCACCGGCAGCGCCAGCAGGTTGCCGTTCACAATGAGGAGCGCGCCGCCGCCCTTGAGCGCCTTCCAGTCGTTCATGCGGCCTGTGAATTTGAAATGCCCGGAGATGTCACCAATGCTTTCGTTGCCCGGTGAGTACACTTGAGCGAAGCGCTGGAAGCTGAGAGCATCCATGCGCAGCTCGCCGTCATAGGGGTTCGGCTCGCGGTCTTCGTTCAAGCTTCCCTTCAAGGTCATGCCGCCGCCAAGCACGTCCGCGGCAATGTCGAAGCGCACATTGCCGTCACGGTTGTGAACGCCGGCCCGCACATCCCCAAACGGCAGTTTTTTTCCAAACACCTCGTAGGGGAAGCGTCCGGCCTGCACATCGACGTCATAATTCCTCACGTTCGGCGCCAGATTCACCGCGCCCTTCGCGCGCAGGGTGTCGCCAAACAGCCGCCCTTTGATGTCAAAGTTCAGCACGTCGCCCAGGATGTGGATGTCGCCATAGGGCGCGATGATGGGATAGTCCTCGTTCCAAAGGACATAATGCGCGCCGCCCACCGGATTCTTGAACGCGACCTTGTAGTTGTTGAACTGCGGGTTGGCCTTGTAGCCGATCGTCCCATTGACAGTCACCTCTGTGCCGGCGGAAAAACGATAGCGCTCGATCTGGTCCGCCGCCTTCGGCGCGAAGGCGCGCACGACACCGGCCGCGTCTGCCTCGGCCTGCACATTGACAAGCCGCAACCATTTGGCGTCGTCCGCATCGTTCACGAACACAAGCTCCGCCTCCACCGGCCCGTCCGCGCGCCGTCCACGCACGTTGGCGTAGTTCTGGATGTCGCCCAGGAGCGCGAGATCCAGCTCCACTGATTCAAACGGCACGTTCTTGTAACGGAAGTTGCGCAGCACGCCGTGGCCGGAGCTGGGGCATTCCCGCAAATTGGTCGAAGGACCGGCGCAGACGAGATGGACGTCGATGTGCGAACTGTCATCGAAGCCGAAGCGCTGGATGATCTCGCGCGTCTTTGGCATCGGCACGAAGGGCAGGAACACATTGGGGTCCATGCGCAGCACGAGGTCGTATTTGAAGCCGTGCACGCGGTGATTCATCACGCTCAGGCCGAGGGTGCCGGTCTTGTGCTTGAGAAGCGCATCGCGTACAAAAATGCCCTCGGGCGTGGTGCCGAGGCTCAGGCTGAGCGAGTTGAAAATCTCGCCACGGCTGCCGAAGCGTCCACAGTCCAGCCGGCCGGTCACCTCGGCGGGCAGAAGGCCCTCCGGTCTGGTGCGCCCCACATGCAAGCTGCCCTCCAGGGACAGTTGCGGCGCCTCATAGAACACCACCTCGCGCAGTTGATCGCTGTCGAAAAATGCTCGCGCCAGCCCTGGCAGGTCGGCGCTCGAAGTGAGCCGGAAGCGCACCTTTTCCGCGCCCATGCGCCAGGTGGCCGTGGCATCGAGCGTGCCGAGGTGATCACGCAGATGCAGCCGTCGCAGGTCGATGAAGCCGCCGTCATACTCCGCCTCGGCGATGAGTTCTTTCCAGACGTAGTCCTCAAATTGCAGCCCCTCCGCTTGAAACAACAGCTCCGCCTTGAGCTCCTGCGGCCGTTCCAGCGCACCGGACACCTTCACGCGCAGGCTGGGCGCATGCGGCGCATGAAATCGTGCCAGCCAGTCCAGCCCGCGTTGAATCTGCGCGCGGTGCTCGCGCATCGCGCTGAGACGCTCCTGCGCGCTCATGCCTGGGTGATCCAGCTTCGGCTCCGGCAGTTCCACCACGCCACTGATCGAGATGTGCAGCCCGCCGGAGAGCAATCCCTCCGCATGCCGGATGTCCAACTGCCTTTCCTTGAGAAACGCCCTTGCACTGAGATCCTTCAGCTCCACCACCGTCAGCTCCGGTCGTTCAGGATCCACCGGCAGCGCCACGCTCGCGTGCAGCAGCTCCAGCGCGTCAATCTTGACCCGGCCTTCAATCAGACTGCCGAAGTCCACGTCCAGATTCAGCCGGTCCACCGCCGCGATGAGATGCTTTTTGCTGACGTCATTGTACACCTTCACGCCACGCGCCACCAGCCCGCCAAAGGGGTTCACCGTAAGATGCTCGAAATCCAGATGCACACCGTGCTGCGCCAGCTCATGGGTGACAAAGCCGTGCCACTGCCCGCGAAACGTGGCCGTGTTCAGATAAATGCCGCCCGCCAGCACGGAGCTGGCAGCCAGGAACAGCAGAAGGCGGCGTACGAAGCGGAACATGAACGTGAGCAATGTGAACCAACGCACCGTGTCTCACAAGCGGCAAGCCCGGGTGACATCAAACACCTCAGCGATACTGCTCCGGCGCGCCGACCGGCAGGAGGCCCAGCGGAGCGATCTGGCCGGGACGCAGTTTCTCCGGCCCGACGCTCGGCGCGTCGGCAGCGAGGAACACGGCAATTTGAATCAAACCGGCGCGGCCTTGCGGGCTGGTGTCAAACAGCACCCCGTCGTCACCCTTCACGGCTTTGAACAGAAGCGGCCCCTGGGAAGCACGCTCCAGCGTGAGCGTGCCACGCGGCTCCAGACGCAGCCCACCACGCTTCAATGAGGCGGCGGCGCCAGTCCGCACATTCCTGCCATCAACACCGACGCCAAGCTCCAGCGGCATGGGGCTGCGATTCTTCAGCACGATGCGGTAGGCCTGGTTCGGCAGGCCGGAAACAAACAGGACGCCGCCGCAGAGATGCGATTCGAGCCATTTCCCCGTCACCACGTCCTGCAGGGCCAGATCCACGGTGCCATCCCCCATGCGGGCGAATCCACGCTGCGTGTCCGGCACATCGCCTTGACGCTGCACCAGCCGGGTGAGCTGATCCGGCGCGGCATAAATGACGCGGGCGACGAGATGCGGTGTCGTGGTCGATTGCGCCGGACGCGCCGGCACGCCGTGATGATAAAGATTCGGGTCCTGCTGCCAGGCCGGTTTAAGCGGGCCCAGACCGCCTGTGCATGCTGCCAGCAGGCCCACGCCTGCCATTGCCGCCGCCCGCAACCCTTGAAATGTCCTGCCTGCGTTCCCTGATGTCATTCTCGCTGCGCTGTTGACTTGATTCGAAAGGTAACACGCACCAGGCCGGACACTTCTTCCACCGAACGTCGCACTTCGCAGCCCAGCAGGCGCTCGATCATCTCGCATTCGAGCTCATCCACCATGTCATAGCGCTTCGCCAGTTCCCGCAGCGGGCGGTGATGCTCCACCAGCACCAAATGGCCCTGCGCATCCGTTTCACAGTCGCTCAGGCAGCCATCCACCGTGCGCAGCTTTGCCAGCAGCTTCGCACGCTCCTCCACCGTGGCCGCCCTGGCCAGTTTGGGTGCCAGCGCCTCGGTTTTGGCCTGAAAATACGTGTAGAGCAGCTTCGGCGCGGCGGTTTCACCATAGACGCGTTCCGCCGTCGCCAGCATGTCCAGCGTGAGCGCAGGTCCGGAGCAGAGAAAAAGCGCGTCCGCTTTCGGGGTGAGTCGGTACAATTTTTCAGGTCGTCCCGCCCCTTTGGGCCTGCGCCACGTATCGAGAAAGCCGGATTTCTCCAGTTCCACGCAATGCTGCTTCACCCCCATGTAACTCATCTTCATCGCCGTGCTCAGCTCGTTGACCGACATGCCGGTGGAGCGTTTCAGGCGCTGGACGATGTCCAGCACCGGCGAGCGCAGCATTTCTTTGAGCAGGTTCAGCATGGCGTTTCCGCGCTCAGGCTAGCGCACTGTATGCCGCGCGCAATCCAACGCCTCCGCAACCTTTCCAAGCAACCCCGTTGACATCCCAACTTCCCCGCGCCTAACCTCCGCGCCCACCGACACGCAGCACATGCACGACACCCCCACGCTGCCTGAGAAGGAGTTCCGCTCCCACGCTCCTGGCTATTGGTCTGAAAAAAACATCTCCCCCGCCGACTGGAACAGCTCCACCTGGCAGCTCAAGAACCGGATCACCACGCTCAAGCAACTGGAGGAGCATCTGACGCTCTCCGAGGAAGAACGCGCCGGGGTGCTGCTCTCCGGCAACAAGCTGGCGATGGCGATCACGCCGCATTATTTCAACCTGATGGACGCTGCCGACCCCGGCTGCCCGATCCGCCGGCAGGTCATCCCGCGCATCGAGGAAACGTGGGAAGATCCCGATGAGATGAGCGATCCCTGCGGCGAGGACAGCCACATGCCGGTGCCCGGACTGGTGCATCGTTATCCAGACCGCGTTTTGTTTCTCGTCACGGACCGCTGTGCCAGCTATTGCCGCTACTGCACGCGCAGCCGTGTCGTCTCTGGCGTGGGAGAAAAGGAACTGCACATCGAATTCGAGGCCGCGTTCCGCTATCTCGAACGCCACACGGAAATCCGCGACGTGCTGCTCTCCGGCGGTGATCCCCTGCTCTTCTCCGACGCGAAGCTCGACGCGCTGCTCACCCGCCTGCGAGCGATCAAACACATCGAGTTCATCCGCATCGGCAGCCGCGTGCCGGTCTTCCTGCCACAGCGCATCACGCCCGAGCTGTGCCGCATGCTGCAAAAACACCATCCGCTCTGGCTCAGCATCCACACGAATCATCCGCGTGAGCTGACCACGGAGGTGCGTGACGGCTTGGGCCTGCTGGCCAACCACGGCGTGCCGCTGGGCAATCAAAGCGTGCTGCTGCGCGGCGTGAATGACAGCGCTGCCGTCATGAAAAGCCTCGTCCACAAGCTGCTCATGTGCCGCGTGCGTCCGTATTACCTCTACCAGTGTGATCTGATCCAAGGATCGTCCCATCTGCGTGCCAGCGTCAGCGACGGCATCGACATCATCGAGCAACTGCGCGGCCACACCACCGGCTACGCCGTGCCGCAGTTCGTCATCGACGCCCCGGGCGGCGGCGGCAAGGTGCCGCTGAATCCCGATTACGTCCTGCTGCGGGACGAGCAGCGCGTGCTCATCCGCAACTACGAAGGCAAGACCTTTGAGTATCCTGAACCGGCGCTGGTGCGGCGGTGAAAAGCCTTAGGGGAGCCGAAACTGGGAGCCGTC
>CAMCWM010000295.1 GCA_945882215.1 Akkermansia muciniphila
CAATGCTGCGCCAACGATCAATCCCTTTGTGCTGCCCACGGAGTCAAGTCCGGGCACGGTCAACCCGGGATCGGCTCTCCCAACGCTCTCATTACCGCCTCTCCTGCCCGACGGCCGCTGAGCAGCGCTCCGTTGATCGAGACATCCTCGCACCAGTCGCCGCAGCAATACAATCCGGGCTCGATCACGGCAGCAAGCGGGCCTTCACCGAGCCGCAACTGCCTGGCCTCCGGCTGCGCGTGCCGGATCTGATACGTGCGCAGATGGCGCCAATTCGAGACCATGGCTTCACCAAACCAGCCCTTCATCTGCTCGCGCACGACTTGCTCCAGCTCGGTGCTGGACGGCGCACCGAGGATCGACGCAGAAATCAGATGCTGTCCCGGCGGTGCATAATGCATTGAGACGCGAGAGAGCACAGCGACGCTGTTCACGGGGCCGCGACCATCACCATCGAGGTGCAGGATCGGATCGCCTGGAGGCATCTCATGGGTCGCAAAGTACATGCAGGTGGTCGAACGACTGGGCAGCAGAGTTGTGTTTTCAGCGGACGGTAGCAGTCGATGCGCCACCTCTTCGCTGACAGCGACGATGACATGATCGGCGTGCAGCACCTCCCCGCTGCCAAGCGTGACTTCACCCGCACGCACGGCGGAGACGGGTGCGTTCAAACGCAGGCTGCTCGGCGGAAGCGCCATCGCCAGTTGATCGGGAATCGCCTGCATGCCGCGCGCAGGGAGCGCGCTGCCAGCACGGTCAAACATGGCAAACAAAAACAGCAGCATGCGCGCGCTGGTGCGCAGATCCTTCTCCAGAAACACCCCGCCGAAGAAGGGGCGGAAAAATTTGTCGATCATGCCTTCGGAAAAGCCGAAAGCTTGCAGATAGTCCTCAGTTTCCATTTCAGCGAGCTCACGCGGAGGTGCACGGAGGCCGAAAACCTCCTTCCGCAGCAGCAGCGTCGTCCACTTGTCGCGCAGGGTGACGATCTCATCGCGGAAATTCTTCATTGCGGTCAGCGGATGGACCAGCGGATCGGCCATGCGATGGAAACGATTTTTCACGAACACATCCACACCGCGGTAAAGCGGGCGCAGGTCGAGGCCCTCATAATCCAGCACATGGCGTGCTTCGGGGTATGCAGGCAGAAACACCTGGAAACCGCGATCAAGCAAAAAACCATCGACGGAATCGGTGCGCACCCGGCCGCCGACGGCATTGGAAGCCTCCAGAATCGTGAAAGGGCGTCCCGCCGCCGCCAGTACGCGTGCACATGCCAGCCCTGCAAGGCCGGCGCCGACAATCACAATCCTGGGTTCGGGAGAACTCATCAAAATATTCGTGCGCCACCTTGGGCGTGCCTTTTGCCTTTGCAAGCGCGGGAGCCGTGGCAAGCATGCACCATGCCAGCACCACGCATCCTCATCCTCGGAGCCACCGGCGGCCTGGGTCGTGCGCTGCACCGGCATTTCTCATCCAGTCATCAAACCGTGAGCTGGGGACGGGCCGAATTGAATCTGGAGCGGCCTGAAACCATTGCCAGGAGGCTTGAAGCGCAGTCGTTTGACATTTTGCTCAATGCCGCTGGCATGACCAATCCGGACGCCTGTGAGATGCAGCCCGAGAAGGCGCGACTGGCCAATGCCGCCGGTCCGCAGGTGATTGCCGAATGCTGCCACGCCCGCGGAATGCGTCTGATTCACTTTAGCACTGATTACGTCTTCAGTGGAGAGCCGCACGATGTGTGGAAAGAGGATGATGAGACAAAACCGGTCAATCTGTATGGCTGCACGAAGCGTGACGGGGAGCTGGCGGTGCTTCAGGCGTCTCCCAACGCCCTGGTGGCACGTGTTTCGTGGCTTTTTGGTCCTGACAAGCCGAGTCATCCCGACAACGTCATTCAGCGCACCTTGCAGACGAACGATCTGACCGCTGTCGATGACAAAGTGTCCGTGCCGACGAGCACTGCGGACATCTGTGACTGGATTGAGCGCATCATTCACGGGCATCCCGAAACCAGCGGAGTGCTGCACATGTGCAATACCGGCAGCGCTTCCTGGCATTCGTGGGCTGAGGCGGCGTTGAAGGTGGCTGAAGGACTTGGTTTGCCGGTCAAAACGACCCAGGTGAAACCCATCAAGCTGGCAGAACTTACCCAACTCAAGGCACCACGGCCCTTGATGACGGTGATGAGCAATGAGCGGCTGCAAAATCTGCTCGGCATCGAGATTCGCCATTGGAGCAAGGCTTTGGAGGAGTACCTGGTTGAAAAACACCGTCAGAAATGAGTTCCAATCCTGCCATGACGCGCTGTGAGATTCTTCACGAAGATCGTTTCATCATCATGGTGAACAAACCGCATGGAGTGCTCTCGCATCCGAATCCGAAAGCGGCCAAACCGCAGATTGCGGCCTTTGAGGGTGGTTATGATCATGACCGGCGCTGCTTCAAGACGTCAGCGGGAAACGTGTGGCTGATTCACCGGCTGGATCAGGACACTTCAGGTGTCCTTCTCGGCGCGAAGGATGAAAAAACCGCGGCGGCCTGCCGGGAGGCTTTTGAAGCAGAGACGGTGAGAAAAACGTACCTCGCCTTATGTAGCGGCGGCGGTGGATTGAAGCCGCAGGGCGTGTGGCTGGATCATCTCGTGACGGCGCATTCCGGCCATCAGGTGCGCACCACAGTGCACCATGGCTCACGGCCGAACGCCGAGGCCAAATATCGTGTGATCGAGCACAGCGCTGCCAACCGTGTCACGCTGATTGAGATCGAGTTGATCACCGGCAAGACACATCAAATTCGTGTGCAGGCGGCCTCACGACATCTTCCACTCGTGGGAGATGATGTTTATGGCTCGTTCGATTTGAATCGCAAGCTGCGCAAAAGCATCCATGCGAAGCGGCTGTTCCTGCATGCGCATGAACTGCGTCTGAAACATCCTGCATCCGGCCAGATGCTGAGTGTGAAGGCACCGCTGCCGCCAGATTTGCTGGCCGTGCTGGAGGCAGCGGGCGTGAAGGCGGTTTAGGGCGCTTTCTTGATCACGAAATACTCGATGCCATCGACGAGTGCCTTCCAGCTCGCGTCGATGATGTTGCAGCTCACGCCGACGGTGCTCCAGGTGGCATTGCCATCGGTGCTGGTGATGAGCACGCGCGTCTTTGCCGCGGTTCCAGTGCCGCCGTCGATGATGCGCACCTTGTAATCTGCCAGGCGCATGTGTTGCAGCGCCGGGAAGAAGGGCAGGAGGGCCTTGCGCAGCGCGTTGTCGAGCGCATTCACCGGGCCATCGCCCTCGGCGACGGTGTAAACACGCTCGGCGCCGATTTCGAGCTTGATGGTGGCCTCGCAGGTTTCAAAACCATGTTCACCGCCGTGGAAACGGTGCGTGGAGTGATATTCGATGAGGTTGAAGACCGGGGCATGCTGGCCGAGTTGCTTGCGGATGAGCATTTCGAACGAGGCCTCAGCAGCTTCGAATTCGTAGCCTTCGCTTTCGAGGCGCTTCACTTCGGACAGGATGTTCTGAACTTCAGGAGCGCCTTTGGCGAACTTGAAACCCATGCCCTCGGCTTTGACGAGCACGTTCGACTGGCCGGACATGTCGGAGATGCTGATGATACGTTGATTGCCGACGAGTGCGGGATCGACGTGCTCGTAAGTGCGCGCGAGTTTTTGCACCGCATGCACATGCAGGCCGCCTTTGTGGGTGAACGCGGCGAGGCCGACATACGGTGCGCGGATGTCATGCGGCACGTTGGCGAGTTCATCAACGAAATGGGCAAGCTCACGCAGGCGCGTGAGGTCGAGGCCGAGTTCGACACCCATCTTGAGCTGGAGCGCGGGCATGATGGTGGTGAGGTTGCAGTTTCCCACGCGTTCACCGTAGCCGTTGATCGTGCCCTGCACCTGACATGCGCCGGCACGCACGGCGGCAAGCGCATTGGCGACACCGACTCCGCCATCGTTGTGCGTGTGGATGCCAACTGGGCGGCCGAGATGAGCAATGACCTTGCGTGTGGTGTCTTCGACGAACTCAGGCAATGCCCCGCCATTCGTTTCGCACAGCACAATGAGGTCAGCACCGGCATCCTGCGCGGCTTTGACGGTTTTGAGCGAGTATTCGGGGTCTTCCTTGAAGCTGTCGAAGAAGTGTTCGGCATCGTAGAGCACCTCGCGGCCATGTTTTTTCAAGTAGGTCACTGTGTCTGCGATCATGGCCAAGTTTTCTTCCAAACTGACCTGGAAGACCTCGGTGACGTGCAGTGCCCAGGTTTTGCCGACGACGGTGACGGCAGGTGTTTTGGCATCGAGCAGCATTTTGACCTGCGGGTCGTCCTCTACCTTCATTTTGCCACGACGGGTCATGCCGAAGGCCGTGATCTTCGCGGTTTTCCAGGTGCGCTTGGCGGCTTCCTCAAAGAAGGCCGCGTCCTTGGGGTTCGAGCCGGGCCAGCCGCCTTCGATGTAATGCACGCCGAAGTCGTCGAGCTTTTCGGCGACACGGATTTTGTCGAGGGTGCTGAAGGAGATGCCGGTGCCCTGGGTGCCGTCACGCAGAGTGGTGTCATAGATGGTAACTGGAGACATGTGGGTATGGAAATGGAGAGGGTGAAAGGGGGTGCAATGAGAAAACAGACCGGATGGCGGTTGCCAAGGGTTCCGGGACGCCGGATGCCAAAAGTGCCTGAAGCGCAGGCATGAAATAACGGACTCTTCCGGCAGCGTCAGGCGCGGAGGAGTCCGATGCTAATTCGGATGCTTTGGCAGATGTCAGGGCGGTTTCCCATGAGCGAGATGACGATTAAGCGCTGCCCGCCCTGATGGCAAAGAGAAGTTTGAGGGGGGCAGACACGTGATCTGCTGCTCTTTGCCAGCTTTGACTATTGGGAATTTACCTGCCCAAGCCACCATCGGCACCATCATGGATGGCAGGGACGGCATGCTGGAGGCTGGGAACCTGCCAGCCGTTGGCGGGCAGCGGAGAGACGCTTCCTTCGAGAGCGGGGCGGACTTCCAAATGCTTGCGAAGCAGCATGTCCGCGAGGGTGGCCTCGTCGCGTTCAGCCATGCGTGCCAGAGGCAGATCACTGAGGTCCATTTTGGGAATGAAGGGCTTCTCATCGAACGCAGGGACCGATGTGAGCGCTTTGGAGGACTGTGCGGCGGGTTGTGAAAGCATCCAGATGCTCATGGCGCAAACTGCCACAGCCGCCGCCACCATGCCCCACTTGGGGACGAGCAGATTTCCCCACCAAGTAGTGATGCGCTCCCAAAGAAGCTCCAACGATGACTGCTTCAGCATCTCCGCCCTCTGACGCTGGTGAAACTGGCGGAGGAAGTCTTCTGCGAATCCCTCTCCTGGCTGTTCAAAGCGCTTCAATTGGATCAAGCGCTGGATGTCTTCAAACTCACTCATGGCGTACTGTGGGTTCTGGTTTTTAATTTCGTGAATGGAGCGTGATTATTTCACAAAATCTTCAAGATAGGTCTGAAGCAATCGATGGGCGTAAAACAATCTTGATCTGACTGTCCCTTCCGAGACTCCGAGTATTTTGCTGATTTCGGCATGCTGGAGACCCTGGACATCGTAAAGAGTCACCACCGTGCGGTGATCTTCAGACAGTTTCATCATGGCTGCGTTCAACCTTTTCTGAAGCTCATGGATGTTCACTTCGCGGAGGGTGCCGGTTTTGGCCGTGGTCACGCGGATGAACTCCGGATCGTTCTCGATGCCCGTATCTACATCGTCAAGACTGACCTTATGATGACGGCCTCGCTTCTTAAGAAAATTCAAAGTCATGTTCACTGAGATGGAATAGATCCATGTGTAGAACGAGGACTTTCCCATGAAGCGCTTGATGGAGCGGTAGGCTTTGGCAAACACATCCTGCAGCAAGTCGGCGGTGTCCTCGCGGTTCGAGGTCATGTTGTAAATGAGACCGTAGAGCTTGGGTGTGTACTTACGCACCAGGTCGTCAAACGCGCGTGTATCGCCGGCCTGAGCTTTATCGACGAGGATGCGATCCTCCGCAGCACTGCTGTTCGGTACGGGCTCGGTCAGCGAAGCGATGGGGGCCGCCTGGGCGCTGAGGGGTGAATCTTGCATTAAGCTAGAAGAACACTCGTTGCCCAAACAGACAAGCATTTCTTCCGCAGCCGTTGATTTCAGCTCTCCCGGGCCTGCCAGAGATGATCCACACAGATCTGCGACCAGGTCTCTAGTTGATCACGCATGGCGTGCAGTTCCTCCAACGTGTGAAACCGCAAATCCTGGATGGCGTCCTCGTTGGACTTCACCTCATCACTGCTGA
>CAMCWM010000296.1 GCA_945882215.1 Akkermansia muciniphila
GATGTGCGGGTGGAGGGCTGCCATCTGTATGACAATGGCAATCCCAAAAGCATCACCGAGCACAATGCGTACACGGAGTGCAACGGCATCGTGTTTGAAGGCAACCACTTTGGACCTCTGCGTAAGGGGTGCAGTGGTAACAATCTCAAGGACCGCTCTGCCGGGCTGGTGGTGGCCTGCAACTGGATCGAGGGTGGGAACCGGCAGTTGGATCTGGTGGATGCCACGGGAAATCCCGCCCTGAACGTATCGCCTGCCTACCGGCGCACGCTCGTTTATGGCAATGTTATCATCGAGCGCGAGGAGGAGGGCAATAACCAGATCGTCCACTATGGCGGCGACAGCACCAAGACGGCGGGATATCGCAAAGGCGTGCTCTACTTTTATCACAACACGGTCGTTTCCACGCGCTCGCGATCCATCGCGCTCTTCCGGCTTTCGACGCCGGACGAGACGGTGGAGTGCCACGGCAACATTCTGCATGCGACGTCGAAGGGGAAGAATCTGTCGCTCATGTGCAAGGCGGGACTGCTGAAGATGGGCAAGAACTGGCTCACCGCCGGGTGGGTGCCGACCATTGACGATTTTAAGGGAGAGATACAGACGCTTCAGCCGCTGGTCGAAGGGGCGAATCCTGGTTTTATCATGCTGGCAGAGAACGATTTCACGCTGGCTCCTGACTCGACGTGCAGGGGGGCGGCCTTGCCTCTGCCGGCGGATCTTCCTTCTCCCGTCCACCGCTACGTCCGCCATCAGCGGATTGAGGCGTTGCCGGTCGGTGGCCCGCTGAATCTCGGAGCCCAGTGATTTTCCGCTCAGAGCTTCCACTCATGCAAACCAACATCACCGCTCTTTGCGTCACGATAGTGGCTCTTGTGGGTTCCCACGCATGGAGTGATGTTCCGATGCAGGAACCCTGGGAGGAGAGTTACCGCAATCTGGATGCCACGGGTCCACATGTGCTCGGCTGCTGGAAGTTTGACGACCTGCCTTTGACGGATGCCTCGGGTCATGGCGCTCAGCTTTCACTGGCGGGAGCAAGCCTGAGCAAGAGCGGCCGCTTCGGAGGCGGGCTGACATGTGGCAGCGGGAAGGGCGCGGTCAGGCATGCAGCCGTCGTCACGGCTCAGGCGCGGCATTCACCCACCGGAGCGTTTTCAGCCGAAATGTGGGTGCGTATCTCGGCTGAGGCTGACCCGGTGAAACCCAGCTGCCTCTTGGACAAACAGGGCTCTCGAATGGAGGACTTCCGCTGGAGTCTGACGCCGGCCAATGAGCGGGGTTTGCGACGGATGGTGGTGAGCCTAGGCTACGGCACGTTTGTGAAAGAGTTTGAGTCCGAACTCCTACTGCTGCCAGGTGGTGAGTGGCGGCATCTGGCCTTCACGTATGACGGAGCCGGCGGGGTCACCTTTTTTTTCGATTCGCAACCGGTGGGTGCGGGCTTTGAAGAGCGCTGCGGGGCTGTGCTGGCCGGAGATCAGCCCCTGAACATTGGCGACAGTCTCGGGATGCCGTCGAGCTTCCCCGGTGATGTTGACGAAGTGCGTCTTTGCGCCGGAGTCCGCGGTTTCGCCGCTTATTCTCTGGAGATCAGCAGCCTGCGCCATGTGTGGGAGCGCATGGAGCGCCCCACGCCACTGAAAGTCACCTGCAGGAATCTCCGTCCCGAGCCGCTGATCGGGGCCAACATGACGTATGTGACCGCCGGAGTGTCCCATACCTCCATCTTCCCGGATCTGGAACCGGGTGCCTCCCACACCAGCGAATATGGACCTGATACCACGTTGAGGCCCGGCTCTTATACGTTGGAGGCGATCATGGGCAGCGGCAGTCGCCGGGTAAGTTGTGCGATTGAGTTCGAAATCGTTCCGCGCCGGCCGCCGACGTTGCGTGTGATCATGGAGGGCGTTGGTCAGGAGAATTTGCCAGACCTTCAGGCTCTGGCCTGCACGGACTGGATTGGGCTAACGAACAAGGATGCGCCTTACCTTGGCCCGAATGACAGGTATCATCATCTGAAAGTGCAGCCAAGAATGGACGAGGGGCTTTCCTTCGGCCTTCGCACTGCGGCAGCGCTGGCACCTTGGCGCGTCTTGATGCCTGATGTGCGCCAGCATCGCGTTGATCGGAAGGGCAAGGCCTACGAACCACCAGATCTTAACGCCTCGGGCGGGAGCTTGGCCGGTCTTATAGGCGGCACTGGGCAGCGTTTGATGGTTGGTTTCCGGTACTATTCTACTTGGTCCGGGGTGTGGCTGAATGAGAGCCCGCGCAGTAACGCGCAGCCTGGATTCAGTGGGACGGAACGGGAGGCTTATCGCAAGTTCTCAGGTCAGGATATTCCAGATGAGGTTCAAGGCGGCGGAGTGGATTGGAAGATGTTGCCTGGTTTTCCGGCAAATCGAATGTTGCCTGATGATGATCCGGTTCTTCGGTATTACCGCTGGTTTTGGTCTGAAGGCAACGGTTGGAAGGCTGCCAATGAAGCGTGGTACTATGGCATGGATAGACGCAGGCAGGATCGTTCGGACGTTTGGACGCTCCACGATCCGGCGGTGCAACAACCCTCGATCTCAGGCGCTGATGCGATGGGGAACTTTATCGGAGATCAGTCCATGAATTCCCGCGACCCATTGCAGGCCGGGCTGTGTGTCGATCAATTACTCGCGATGAGCGCTGCGCATGGCCGTGAAACCGGAATCCTCGGCATCCTGCCACTGTGGTGGGGACGCGAACAAGTTTCACCCTTCAATGCGTCGGGCACGGACGAACACATCCGCCATGAGGACCGCACAGCGCCAACCCGGCGCATAAGCATCGCCCCTGCTATTCTCAAAGAGAGTTTCTGGATGATGCTCGCAAGACCCTTGAAGGGGATTGTTTGCACAGGTTGGCCTGCACTCCGATCTGCCGACAGCACGAGCGCGATTCGAGCTACTCACCCGCAGGTTTATAGAGCGTTTAGTGATTTTGCCAAGCATGTGATTCGCCCGCTCGGCCCCATGCTAGCCCGGCGGCAGCCTTTGCGTTCTTCGGTGGCTTTGCTGGAGAGTTTCACTTCCCAGATGATGGCCGGGCGCGGACTTTATCGCGGAGGCTCCCCGCGGACACTGGAGGTCTGGCACGCGCTGCAGCGGGCACACATTCAGGCAGACATCGTGTACGAGGAAGTGCTCGCCGCAGGTGGATTGGACGGGCGCGATGTTCTCATCATGACGGACTGTGATGTCCTCCCGGCGAGCCTGGTTGAGAAGCTGAAGCAGTGGCAGCAGGCAGGGGGCAAGATCCTGGCTGACGAGAATCTGTGCCCGGCTTTGACGGCCGATGCCCTGATCTCCGACCGGCCCGCGCCGATCTCGCCGCCGGGTGCGCCGGATGCCGCTGCTGCGGCCGGCGGGGCACCCACAGAGCCACCCCCGCTGCCTTTGACTCTTTCAGAGAATTTGCAGCGACTCTGCCGGAAGCTCGGGTGGCGACCGGTGGCGACATGTGACAACCCTGACATCGTCCTGCATGCGAGCCGCACGGGTGATGCGACGGTGCTTTTTGTCATCAACGACTGCCGCGAGGCCGGGACCTATGTGGGGCAGCACGGCCTGGTCAAAGAGAATGGTCTGCCCGCCTCCACCGCCCTGAACCTCGGAGGGGAAAGCGTGAATGTCTATGACCTTACCCGCAGTTCCTTTGTCCTGCCCAAGCGTCAGGACGATGGACTCGTCATTCCCCTGAATCTGGGACCCTCTGAGGGCCGTGTGCTGCTGATCTCGCCATCCCCCCTGCTCGAAATGAATCTCGATCTGCCGGAAACGGCCACCTGTGGAAATGTCGCCGAAGCCCGCATCACCCTGAGCACCAGCGGTGGCCGCCCCATGCCGGCGGCGATTCCGGTGGAGGTGCGCATTCGTGACGCCGATGGCGCACCCGCTGAATGGGATGGCTATCATGTCGTGGAGGACGGTGCGCTCACCTTGCGGCTCGAACTGGCTCGAAACGAAACGCCCGGCACATGGGAGGTTCACGTTCGTGAACTCGCGTCAGGGATGGAGGCTGTGAAGTGGATGAAGCTTAGGCAGTGACGTTCCGATGAGTTGGGGACTGCGGCGCTTGATTAATTACTCGCCAATTGTTGCCCAAAAACCGCTGGAAGTTGCGCGTTTTACTACTCCTCCAGAGATTTTCAAAGCATATCTGGCGTGCTTGGGGTCAGGCATCAGACCGGCTTTAGAAAGGAGATGGGTGGGACTGTAATTGTCCCACCCGATCTTGTAGGATGAGCCATGAACATTGAGACGCCCAAAGGCACTGTGCAAATCCTTGAACCCGGTCTGGGACTGCTCCGCAGCATCCGCGATCTGCTGCCCTTCGGTGCGCTCCAGTTCACCGAGCCTCAGAATGGATCGAGATACGGTCTCGTCATGCAGTGCGACCAGCAGGAGGTCTTCTGCATCAAGCAACAGCCCGTGGAACTGGACCGGCAGGGAGCGGAATAATGGATGCAGATCCAGCATTGGATGATCGCCGAGGCTTACTGCCGCTACTTCAAGCACGGTTTCTCCGGGGCCTACTTTGCTGCGGCGTATTTGCGACAGCGCGACAACGGGCGGTTGGAGCCTGGAGTGGCGCACTTCGTTTTCCCGTCGCCGACGGGCATGGAATCTCAGGAGTTTCCTTTCGAACACGCCTTCGACAATCAGTTCGGGCATGGCACCACAACCATGTTCAGCCATTTCTCTCAGGACTTCATGGCCGCGCTCAAGGAGTCATCCATTCAGTCGCCCAACTACTTCGGACTGGATGTGCGCCCCCGGCTGCATCTGCAGTCCCTCGGCATGTATTTCATGGCCGTGGGCCAGCACATCATCTGCCTTCGGCCTAGCCTGCACGAGAAGGAGGATGCTGCTTGGGCAATTTTCGCCTCGGGCGGAGTGGACCTCATCTACCACCTGCCTTCCGTTCCCATGACGATCAACAGAGATGACTTGAAGATCGCCAAGGGCTCGACGGCTGACTTCGAGTGCTAGAGCTTTTAAAATAATACTATAACCGCAAGAGGCGAAGTAACCGGTGGCATCTTTGGGGGTGATTTTTGAGAACGCCTGGCTGATGGCCTTGTAGAGTTCCTCGGGTGTGCGCGCCTCGGCGCTGCGCAGCGAGGCTTTGATCTTGCTCCACATCTTCTCTATCGGATTGAGCTCGGGCGAGCAGGCGGGCAGGAACCTCACACCCCCGCACCACGTCCAGGGCCAACACGACCCCGGCCCTCTCAAAAGCAATTTCTCCGCCGATCAACTCGGCTGAAACCCAATCCTTCTCCGGTTCTTCCCCTTCTCTCCCGCGTGTTCCGCCTTCACCGTCCTGATCTCCTGCTCGATCATCTCCCGGGTGACTCGCCACTTCGCCGGATCCGCATCCGCGCTCCCCGCATGAATTGCCTTTACGCAGATGCTTAACATGCGGCCTCGCTGGCATAGCTAAAAAAAAGACACTGCCGCTTCCACCACGTTGAGCGGTCCCGCCTGCGGGTGCAGACGGGACCGTGTGGTTGATGTATCCGTCATGGATCACAAACGGTGATCCAGATGGCCGGGGGCGTTGCCTTCGGGATCGGCGAGCACGGTGGCGGTGGCGGCGTGGCCATTTTGATCACGTCCACTGAGGACGAGAATGGGCAAAGCCTGCCCTTCCAGTTCGTCCCAGTAGATTGCGAGGATCTGACGTCCCACGAGCTTTTGGTAGTGCTCGCGTTCGCTGCGGGTGGGAGCGCTCATGATAGGAGTCCCACGTGTGTGTCGAGCAGACCGTGCAGCGCTTCGGTGCGTTTCGGCAGTTCGGCGAGATTGCCGTCCTTCAAGGACTCGGTGAATGCGTTGAACAAGCTCCACACGTTGCGGGTTTCAAACGCGTCATGCCGTGGCTCTCGCCATTCATGCAGCACGGGTGGGATGAGGCGGTTGGAGCAGACGCCGACATCCGTGGCGCGGATGACGAGGTCGTGGGCTTCAATGTCGGTGATCTCGGCTTCCTTGTAGGCGGCGATGCGCTTGTCTTGGTCGTGCCATTTGGCGAGCAGGAGGCCGATGGAACGGCTGACCAACTGCGGCAGGTCGCGGACGATGAACCGGGTGTGTTTGCGCGCGAATTTGATCTCGCCGGAGAACGAGTAGGGTAGGAGCGCCAAATCCTGTGAAGGATCTGGCTGCTCCCCCCTCCGAACCGAACGTGCGCCTTTCAGCGCATTCGGCTCTCTATCGAACATTGCCATCTCAGGCTTTGTTGCGCTGAAAGCTGGGGATGCTGCCCTGTGGTT
>CAMCWM010000297.1 GCA_945882215.1 Akkermansia muciniphila
AAAGCGACAGCAACGACAAAGATGCGCCGGGTTATGAGGCGCGGTTGCACAACTTGGTGACACGTTTTCGCGAACTCGTGAAAGCGCCGGATGTCCCGTTCATCGCGGGCCAGATGGGCAAGTTCGATGACGTTCCATGGTCGCCGGACAAGACCACGGTGGACAAGGCGCATCAGGATCTGGCCACCAAGGTGCCGCACACCGCCTATGTCAGCGCCGAGGGTTTGAAACACAAAGGGGACAAGGTTCACTTCGATTCGGCTTCGTTCCGCGAACTCGGCAAGCGCTACGCCGAGGCCTACCTGAAGATGACGAAGTAGGCGGACTGTAGCGCGAACGTCTCGGATCAGGCGACGGCGAGCGCAAGACGTTGCTCACCCGACAGATGCCATATGAGCCGTTGCCTGCATCCGTTTTGTTCCTCGGTTTATGTGTAGCTGCGTGCTGCATGGTAAAAGCTCTCGAAGTCGGAACGAAGCTCCGGGATGAATCTGGCATAGCGGCTGGATAATGCCTCGAAGTCTGCATCAAGTCGTGACTGGTCTCCAGCCAAAACGTCTGCTCCGAGAATCTGCCTCCACGGAAAACGACTCTGAGTGTGACCGGGAAAGTCCATCAAGTAGGTGCGGATGGACTCAGGAGACTGGTTCTGGTCGAGGAAGGGCAACGCCACACCTCGGACGTAAGCCTGCATGGGCGCAGCAATCGAACTGAACTCCGACAAGTCCCTCAGAGTCCAAGTGCCAATCAGCGGCTGTCTCCAACCGTGATTCGTCGGGCCAGTGTTGACGCTGTAGTGATGAATTGAGCGGTCGTCGTGAGTGACGCCAGACGAGTCGCCACGAATCCGTCGAATGATGGACTCAAGCGCATCATTCCGGACTCCGAGGTAAAACGCCACATGATAATCCACGCGGTTATGAGTGACCGTGTTCAGGGTGATGTAAGAGCATCCGCCTGAATCATCCCGGCGGAACTGCTGGGTGGAGCGAAGGTAGCGGAATCCACTGTCTCCAAGCCACGCAAGCTCTCCAGCTACAGCTTCAGTTAGTGGTTTCGTTGCTATTGGCACGAGATGCTATGTTTTGGGCGAACAGTGTGGATGGTTAACAGATTCGTGTGTTTGTCAGCCGCTTTATCGCCAACGATTTTGTCGAAAAAGTACGGACTGTGGCGCTCATGGGTGTCGTTTTACCCTCCTATGCCGTTGCTGGGCAACAAAAATGTGGCGTTGCAACGGCATAGGAGGGTAAATTCCATGTGTGAATATTCCAAACCCTGAACCCAGACTGGAAGAACGGCTGCGCGGCGTGCTGCGGCTGAAGCAGTACAGCAAGCGGACGGAAGAAGGCTAATTCCTTGTTCCTGGTTCTTGGTTTGGGTGGAGCGCACGCGTCCCGCGTGTTGTTTCCCGCGTCCTCGCGGGAAACCGTACCAGGACATCTTCTTCCCCCTGACGGTCCCTGGCGTGACCACGTCCTGGAACGGCATGCGGCGGGACACCGCATGCTGCACGCGGGACGCGTGCGCTCCTGTCGCACCGGCTGCGGCCCAGCGCGCACGCACCACAGGGCGTTGGATGATCTGGGAGAATGAGGAGTGGCGACGACTCGTCGCCATGCAACCCGCCGTTTTTTTGACGACGAGTCGTCGCCGCTCCATGCCGCAGCGGTTGAATCCCCCATGAGGCACCGGGATTTCCAGCCTCAATCAAGCCCGTTGAAGCTAGCAAACGCAAATCTTCATGTGGAGAACGCCAAACCTTAGCTTCAATCGAGTCAGTTGAAGCTAGCAAACGCAAATCTTCATGTGGAAAACGCGAAACCTTAGCTTCAACCAGGTCGGTTGAAGCTAACAATCGCGGTTCTTCACGTGGCGGGCGGCAATGGTTAGCTTCAATCAAGCCGGTTGAAGCCAGCAATCGCGGTTCTTCGTCTCCCCAACCGCCATCGTTGATGTGATTTGAAGGGGTGTTGCTGAACGGGAGGTGGACCGGACGTGGGGCAGGCCATCTAAGACATCACGTAGTTGCCTTCTTACAGGAGGGTTCATTACCTTTGCAGGACTGATCACCGCAACCAACCACACCATGAGCACTCCCGCATTCCCCCGCCCCGCCCTGTCCCTGCGCACGCCGTCCCAGAATCTGCATCCCGCCTCCCCCCACGACCGGGCGAAGGTGGCGCTGAAACTTTTCGGCCGCTCCAACGAGGATCTGCTGAACGTCGCACGCTGCCACTACGACGCGATGGAGGGGAATGACCTCTACCCGCAACCCAGCCCCAGTCAGGAAGCGCTGGCCGCTGAAATCCACAGCTGCGAGGCGGACTGCGCGGAGGTGGAGCGGCTGCGCACCGAGCTGCGGGCGGCCATGGCACGCCGGGAGGCGGGACGCCAGAGCCTGGAAAGCATGCTGAACCGGCGCGGCGCGTATGTGCAGTCCGCCAGCAACGGCAATGCGCAGAAAATCCGCAGCGCCGGCCTGGGTGTGCAGCGGCTGCGCAGCAAGGTGACCGCGCTGCCCGCGCCCACGGATGTCCGCGTGGTCTCCGGAGCGTCCGCCAGTGAGGTCATCCTGACCTGGGGCAAGGTGCCGCACGCCCTCATCTACCGACTGGAATACGGCCCCGAAGGCGGGGCGATGGAGTCCCTGGCGCTGACCGGACGTCGCAAGCGTCTGTTAAACCTGCCCGTGCGGGTGGAGGTTCCGTATGTCTTCCGCATCGCCGCCGTCGGCAGCCCGGGCTCCAGCAATTTCAGCGCGCCGGTGAAGTGCTACGTGCGTTAGAGCATTTCCGCGGCGTGGACGCATCGGCGCGTCAGGATTTGCCGGCCCAGGTGGAGCTGAAACAAAAAGGAGACAAAGTGCATTTCGATTCGCCTTCGTTTCGCGAATTGGGGAAGAGATATGCGGAAGCTTATTTGAAGATGACGAAGTGAGGCGGAAAAGCGGCGGGTTGGTGTCCGTATGTCACGGACCATGATTCGCCGACTTCTCCCGCTCGCTGTCCTGTTTGTTGTTCCATCGCTTCACGCCGAATTCAAAGCCGGTGCCGCAGTCGTTGACATCACGCCGCCGAAACTGCCGGTGCTGGTGAATGGAGGGATGCTGAGCCGCTATGTGGACAAGATCAACACGCGCGTGAATGCGCGGGCCATCGTGGCGACGGATGGGAAAGAGCAGATCGCCATCGTGGTGGCGGATAGCTGCATGATGAGCCGCGAGGTGCTCGATGACGCGAAGAAGATGGCTGCGGCGAAGACGGGCATCGCGCCGGATCACATGCTGATCTCGGCCACGCATGCGCACTCGGCCCCGGCGTCGATGGGATGCCTCGGAACCGATCCTGATCCGAACTATGTGCCCTTTTTGAAGGAGAAGCTGGTTGAGGCCATTGCGGCGGCACAGGCGGAGCTGAAGCCTGCGCGCATTGGCTTTGCCAAGGGGAACGCGGCGGAGTTCACAGCGCTGCGGCAGTGGATTCGGCGACCGGATCGCATCGCGGAAGATCCATTCGGCAACAAGACGGTGCGTGCCGCCATGCACGCGGGTGCCAAGTGGGATGAGGCCGTGGGTGAAGCGGGGCCGGAAGACCCGGATCTGTCGCTGATCTCGATTCAGACGAAGGATGGCAAGCCGCTGGCGGTGCTGGCGAACTTCTCGATGCACTACTTTGGCGACAAGGACATCAGCGCGGACTACTTCGGGCTGTTCTCGGAAGGATTGCAGAAGCGCATTGATCCAGAAGGGAAGATGGTCGGCATCATGTCGCATGGATGCAGCGGGGACATCTACCGCGTGGATTACACGGTGCCTGCGGAGCAGCGTCCCAAGCCAACCATCGACGAATACACGAACGGACTGCTCGACATCGCGATGAAGGCCTACGCAGGCATCAAGTATGGCGACCAACCCGTGGTCGCGATGGCGGAGAAACGCATGACGCTCCAATACCGCGTGCCAGACAAGCAGCGGCTCGAATGGGCGCAGCGCATCGTCGCGGAGATGGGAGATCGCTTGGCGAAGACACCGACAGAGGTGTATGCGCGTGAGCAGATCATCCTGCATGAACGCCAGCAGACGGAGATCGTGGTGCAGGCCTTGCGCCTCGGCGACATCGGCATCGCCACGACGCCGAATGAAACCTACGCGATCACCGGCCTGAAGATCAAAGCCGCCAGCCCCCTGCCCTACAACATGGTCATCGAACTGGCGAATGGCGGCGATGGCTACATCCCACCACCGGAGATGCATGCCTGGGGCGGTTACAACACCTGGGCGGCACGTTCCGCCGGTCTGGAAGTGATGGCGGAGCCGAAGATCGCGGCTGCGGCCATCGAAATGCTCGAAAAGGTCGCCAGCAAGCCACGTCACCAATGGAAACTCAGCGATGGAGCGGCGGCGAAGGCTGTGCTGGCTCTGAAACCCGCCGCTTACTGGCGCTTGAACGAATTCACTGGCCCGGTGGCTGCTGATGCGAGCAGCCATGGGCACGACGCAACGTATGAGCGCGATGTCGCTTACTATTTGGAAGGCCCGAAGTCGCAGGCCTTCTGTGCCAATGGCAACGTCAACCGTGCACCGCATCTGGTTGGCGCGCGCATCCGGTCGCGCTTTGCCGGGTATGGCGACCACTACTCGGTTTCCCTCTGGTTTTGGAATGGCATGCCGAATGACGGACGCGACACCAGCGGATGGTTGTTTTCCATCGGTCACGACCATGGTCTCAGCGCGTACGGCGACCACCTCGGCATCGGCGGCAAAAGCGGGCACACGGGCAAGTTGATCTTCTTCACCGGCACGGACGAGAAAGCCGTCGTGGCCGGAAAAACCGAGATTCCGCGCTGGCAGTGGCAGCATGTGGTGCTGGTTCGCGACAAGAATGCGGTGCGCGTTTACCTCAACGGCGGGCTCGAACTCCAAACCGAAAACCTCATTGATCCCTTCCAACCCGTAGGAGAACTCTTCTTCGGCGGACGCAGCGACAATGAGTCGAATTGGGAAGGCCGGCTGGATGAGATCGCGGTGTTTGACCGGTCTTTGAGCGGCGAGGAGGTCGTGAAACTGGGGGTGAAGTGAGGGAGGATGCTGTTCAGTCACACAGCGTGTTGCGCCGAACTGTCCCTTGCATCCCCTGCTCCGCTGGCTAACAGCGTCAGTCCCTGATCAAACAGGGCTCCGGGAAACGACCCGGAGACTCTTCATGTCAGAACACAAGAATTCAAACAGTTGGACCCTGGCCCTCGTGGCTTTGGGGGTGGTTTTCGGGGACATCGGCACCAGTCCGCTCTATGCGCTGAGGGAATGCCTCGCCCATGCCGGGTATGTGCCAGGCAAGGATGGCGTGGAAATGGTCTATGGACCCATCTCGCTGATGTTCTGGTCGCTGACCCTCATGGTGTCGATCAAGTACCTCAGCCTGCTCAGCCGGGCCACCGCGCAGGGAGAGGGCGGCATGTTTGCCCTGCTGTCCCTGCTGCGGTCGAAGAAGGAAGCCATGACGCCACGCAGCACGGCCTTCGTCGTGCTCGTGGTCCTGTTCGGGGCCGCCTTGCTTTATGGCGACGGCATGATCACCCCCGCCATCTCGGTGCTCTCAGCCGTGGAGGGTCTGAAACAAGTGAGCGAGGGCATGTCGCAAAAAGTCATCGTGTACATCTCCGTGGCGATCATCTTCGGCCTGTTTCTGGTGCAGAAACACGGCACCGCGCGGATCGGCGTGGCCTTCGGTCCGATCATGATCCTCTGGTTCGCCACGCTGGCCGGGCTGGGCCTGTATCGCTTCATTGAGCATCCCGAAGTCATCTCCGCGCTCTCCCCGCACTGGGGCTTCAGCTACATGCTGCATCACGGCTACCACGGCATCGTCATCATGGGCATGGTGCTGCTCTCGGTGACCGGCTGTGAGGCGCTGTATGCCGACATCGGCCATTTTGGGGCCAAACCGCTCAAGCGCGCTTGGTTCATCTTGGTCTATCCGTCCCTGGTCCTCAACTACCTCGGCCAGGGGGCGCTCGTGATCAGTGATGCCAAGGCGCTGGAGCATCCCTTCTTCAAACTCGTGCCGCAATCGCTGCTGGTGCCGATGGTCATCCTCGCCACCGCCGCCACCATCATCGCCTCCCAGGCCATGATCACCGGCGTGTACTCGCTCACGCAGCAGGCTGTGCAGCTCGGCTACCTGCCGCGGCTGAAGATCATCCATACCAATCCCGACGTGCGCGGCCAGATCTACATGCCGCA
>CAMCWM010000298.1 GCA_945882215.1 Akkermansia muciniphila
TGAGAACCTTGGCATATTCTTCCTCGATGGTGAGCGTGGTGAGGACAGATTTGGGAATGAGCTTGTTTCCCGCGGCCATTTTCAGCTCGGTCTTGCGTTCGCGCACGAGATTGATGCCGCGCTCGCGCAGACTGAGCTCGATGGTCTGCTCCGCCTCCTGCTGGGTCTGCAGACGGTCAATCGCGGGAAGCCACGAGCGCAGGAAGCGGCGCACGTCCTCAGTGTCCGTTTTGAACATGGCGGTTTCGTTCTCAGCGGTGGCGCGTTCGTTTTCGGCGGTGATGGCGGCGTTTTCAGCCTCCTCCGCCTCGGCGCGTGTGGTGCCCACCGTGTTGTGGACCATCTGCGCGGTGTAGGTCATCGCGCCGATGATCATCAACAAGATGACGCAGGCGAGTTGCTTCGGGTTCATGGCAAAAGAGAGAGGTAAGGGGATTATTCCGTCTGGCGCACCAGCGTGGAGTGGTATTCGACGATATCTCCGTTCTTGCTCTGCTGGGGTGAGTAGGAACGGTATAGAAGCTGGCCGAGCGCGGATTCGATGGCGGCGAGCTCGGTGGAAACCTTGGAGCCGTTGAGGTGAATCGTGAGCGCGATGTTGGCAGGAACCTGCTCGCTGCGTTCGAGGGCCACCTGGGTGATGCGCGTTTCTGTCTGCACAGCACGGGCGATCTTGACGGCGATGGGCTGGATGTTGCGCGCGCCTTCCATCCACTGGGCGACCTTTTCCGCTTTCGTGGCCTCGGATTCGAGATCAGACTTTTCTTCCTTGAAGGAGTCACGCTGGGCTTCGCTGAGCTCCTGGCGTTCCTCGGCCTCGGTTTTCTGTTTGAGAGCGCGCTTGTAGTTGAAGTAATCCATCGTCATCACGTAGGCGCTGCCGACCAGCGCCACGTAAAAGATCACCGGGATGGCACGGAACGTCGAGGGCAGACGGCGCGAGGTGTCGGTGCGCGGCGTCTTGAAATCGTGGCAGAGATATTCGTTCATGGATGTTGAGTGGGTCAATGTTCGCCGATGATGGTCCAGAGCAGGTCATCCTGGGTGAGATCGGCGGCGCCGACCTTTTCGAGATGCAGCATGAGTTCGGTGCGGAATTTGTTGTCGTGGCCATCACCGACGAAATATACCGGGCTGCCCTGAGGCACTTTGGCGAGCAGAGGGCTGATGATTTGCAACGCGGTCTCCACCGCCTCAGGCCCGAGACCGCTGCGGCAGCGAATGTCGCGCCACTGGCCTTCCTGCTGGACCAGCACGGCCAGCGATCCTTCACATGCGGCGATCAGAACAAAATCTGAAGGTGTTCCGCCGGAACTCGCGCGGAAGATGCTCAGGATCGCATGCTCCAGCATGGAAAACAGACCGCAGCAAACACGTCCGGGCTTCAAGTTGACCGTTTTGAGCACGTCCTCGGTCACTTTGACCAGCGACTCTTCGACGGCGAGCAGGAGGCTGGCAGTAGTCTCGGGGTGATGGCAGATGGCGTAGCGCTTGCCACGGTCATACTTCGGGCCGAGCACGGCGCGTGGATTGGTGCGCAGCAGGCTCACGCAGTTGTCGCCACGCATGAGATTGTTTTCGAGGCTGATGATAAAGCGGTGGTTCACCGAGACGGAGCACCAGCCGCCTTCCACCATGCCGCGCCATTCATCGCCTCGCTGTGGAGCAGTGTCGGCCAGCTCGCCCTCCTGCATGCCGCCTTCCTCGAAGCGGCCGCGTTTGTTGATGGAACGCCAGCTCACGGAGCCGCGGCTGACGTTGATGAGAAGAGATTTGCGCGCCTCAAAGCGTTTTCCCCACGGGACGGCGGAGTCGTCGGGGTCGGCTTTGAAAGCGGCGAAGCTCAGGACAGATTTGATTTCATCCAACAGCATAAATAGAAGTGAGTTGTTCTTTGGAAAGGAAGTCGTACACCTCATGCTCGGTGTAGCCGGTCTTGCGCGCGGTGGAAGGTTTCCAGCCGTCGGCCATGCGCATGTTCAGGCAGCGCTCGAAACTGACCATGCCCCGCGTGAAGCCCGCCTCGAGCTCCTGGTCGAGGTTTTTGAATTCACCACGGCGGATCATGCCGCACACGGAGTCGTAGGGCAGCAGAAGCTCGTGAATGGGGAAGCGTTTGCCGCGGTTCTCATCAAACAGCAGGCGCTGGCAGAGAATGCCGCGAATGGAGTCCGCGAAGGAGAGCATGGCGTTTTCCATGCGGTCGCTCGGTATGAGCTTGAGGTAACGCTGCACCGTTTGAGCGGCTGACGAGGTGTGCAGTGTCGCCACAACGACATGGCCGGTTTCAGCCGCCTGAAGCGCGATCTCCGCCGTTTCGCCGTCACGAATTTCTCCCACGAGAATCACATCCGGCGCCTGACGGAGAGCGGCGCGCAGGGATTTGTTGAAGTCCAGCTCGTCGGTGCCGATCTCGCGCTGTGAAACAAGAGAAGGAATGCCGGAGGGATAGACGAATTCGATGGGATCTTCGAAGGTGAGCACATGCTCCTGGCGGCGTTTGGCGCGTTCGAGAATCATGGAGGCAATCGTGGTGGATTTACCAGAGCCCGTGGCACCACAGACGAGAAACAGGCCGTTCTTGGCTTCGAGGAAGGCTTTGATGGCCGGTGGCGGCACCATGAGCTTGCTGATGTCCGGAATGCTCTCCGGCAGCAGACGCAGCACCCAGCGCGGACGCCCACGTGTGACCATGCGGTTCACACGATAACGCCGCGGGCCGAGCTGGAGGGCGTAGTCGATGCAGCCAGCGGTGAACTCCAGCGGGCGCTCCGGCTGGTAGATGAATGAATCGTAGAACAGCTTGCCGTTGCGCTTGTAGGTGAGCGCTTCCCACGGGGTGACGTAAAAGTCGCTGACCCCGGAGTCTTTCGACAGATGAAGCATCCGGTATCCGAGCTGACTGCGTTCGTGAATGTCTTCCATGGTGTTAGCGGTTGCTGGTGAATCGGGCGCGCAGTTCCGCCTTCGCGGTGGCACCTTCGAAAATGAGGAATTTGTTGCCCTGCACGACGCCGGCGCCTGGATCGAGAGTGACCCAGGAAAGTTCCAGGCGGTATTCGACGCCGTCGATGGTGACGCGGACATCCGTGGTGGGATTTTTCAGCTCCACGACATCTGCGCTTGCAAGGCGATCGCTGGTGTTTTCGGTGCTGGTGAGGCCCAGGTCGATGTGCGTGGTAAAATTCAATGACGGCTCCGTCATGGTGAGGTTCACGGAAAGAGTGATACCGGTGGCCTCGCTGTTGTAGAATGTGGTGCCGTTGAGCATCATCACCTCGCCAAACTTGAACCAGGTGTTCGGCGTGATGGTGTCGAATGCCTCACGTGTGAAACTGAGCACGTTTTCGACGCCGGCGTCGAGGTATTCACCGTTGCCAAGGTCAAGCTTGGTGTTGCCGTGCTTGAAGGTGGAGGTTTCGGTGCCGTTTTGAATGGTGGTGACGAGGTTGGTGCCGCCGATGGCGTTGCCCCAGTTGCCTTCGCCGGTTCCGCTAAAACCACTGGTAAGCCGGTAATAAGTTTGGGAGTTCGTGGAGCTCGTGGAGTATTCGGCGGGTCGAGTCGTTTCATTCCTCGCCTGGAGGTTCATCGCCGGGGTGAGTGGGATGGAAGAACCCGTGTATTCGATCCAGCCACCTGAGTTGATGCGATACATCAGCTTGGAAACTTCCGGCAGCGCTCCGTTGGCGCTGATGGTGGCCGAACTGGGAAAACTGGCGAAGGCAAAGGTGCCGCCCGCTGGTGTAATGACGGGTCTGGGGAGCTTCGTCACTGTGGGAGGCGTGGAAGTGCCGTCACCGCCGCCTCCTGAGCCACCGCCGCTGCCATCTCCCTCATCTGCGGGCGGATCGTCTGACGTGGGAGCGGATTCATTGGGGTCGAATCCATTGGCGGGGGTGGGGGTGCCAAAGGGTTGCGGATTGAGATAATTGGCTGCTGGATCCGTAACAGAAGCTCCCCAAACCCAGCCTTTGGTGCTCGCATTGAAGGTGAGAGAGGACTGGGTCCGCTTTTCGGTGCCGAAGTCCGTCCCGACGAGCGATTCGTCGAGATAGAATTCCGAAACGGCGGTTCCATTGGTTTTGCTCAGCTCGAAACGATTCTTGGTTCGGTTCCAAACCACTCGCGGATTGTTGTCATTGTCCGGCCTTGAAGTCATCCTGGCGCGCAACCGCACATCCAGCAGTCTGCCCGAGACGGCGCCCACATGACGCTGCCACTCCGACTGGGGACGGATGCGCTTCATTTTGTCGAGCACCGCCTGGGGGCTGGTGAGACCGGCCACGCTCCCGCCATCTGCCACGTACAGGGCGACCATTTGATTGAGTGTTGAAACATCGGATTCGAGCTTGGCAACACGGGCCGACCCCGAATCATCCGTTATTAGAGAGACACCCAAGGTAACAACCACTCCAATGATGGCGATGGTGATGATCAGTTCGAGCAACGAGTAGCCGACACGACAGTAGGGCCTGCGTGATGCTGAATGGCTAAGCGTAGATTTGCCCGGAAGCATAACAGGCATAGTAAATATTCAAATAGACCTAAATTCAAGGCAAAGATATGGAAAATATGGAAAACAAATAATTTTCAACGAAAATCTTGACGGATATTTCATCAAACATGAGATTTTCCATAAACAAATGATCAGGACGGAGCAGTGTTAAATGCTATTTGATTTGTTTTTCCATTAATGTTATAATTACAATAATATGCGCTCTTTAGCACAGTTCCAGATCATTTTCTGCTTCGTCCTGACGAATCTGTCGGGAACCGCGCTGCATGCGCAGTTCAATCAGAGTAATATGCATCTCCTCTCGCCAGAGTATGAGGCGGAGGCTTCCAGACTGCGCTCGGCTGCGCCACAGCAGTATGATTTTTCCAAAGCCATGCTCAGCGATGTGTTGCGTTTCCTTGCCACCGATGCGGGGATCTCATTCTTCTCCCTGCCTGATGATAGTGCCGATGGCAGCCGACTGATCACGTTTTCAATCAGGTCCAGTCCGTTCCAAGTTCTGGAAACTCTCTGCAAGGCCAATGGATTGGCCATCATCCCTGACAATGGCATCTGGTACATCCGTCCGGCCGATGACCGCGAACTCATAGGCAAATCCTATGAGATCAGACACAATTCACTGGAACGCGTCGAGCGCATCAGTTCCGGCGGTGGTATGAGTTCTGCCGCTGCTTCCAGCAGTGGCGGCGGCGGCGCAAGCCGGGGTGGCGGTGGAGGAGGTGGTGGTGCGTCTGGTGGCCTCGATCTACAGGGATCGAGTCAGACTTTTGCCGTGCGCCGCAGCGAAGTCATCAATGACATCCGTGCTTTGCTTGGTCTGTCACCCGAAGAACTCGAAGCTGGTCAGGGCAGTGTTGTGGGTGCTCTAGGCGGCAGTGAGGATGAAAATGCCGCGCGTGCCATGAATTCCAATGAGCTGAGCGCCGTGCGCAAACCCAAGGTGATCTGGAAATCCGACTCCAACACCCTCTACATCGTCGCCACACGTCTCCAGCACATGTGGGTGGAAGGTTATCTTGAAGCGGCTGACAAGCCGCAGTCTCTCATAGCCATTGAGGTGAAGTTCATCGAAACCTCGCGCGATCCGAAACGCGAGTTCGGCATTGACTGGTCCGGCACTTTGGAAAATGGCAATTTCCGTCAAGTGGACAAAACCGAGATGGAAACCGACGCCACCACTGGTGAGCAGACGCTCAAGGTGGAATACAACTCTGTTCCGACTACAGGGGGCTTTCGCACAGACCTGGCGCCGCTGCTGAGTGGCGTGAATTTGAACAACGTGGGCGGAACACTCGGCTGGCCCGCCCTGAGCATTCTTAGCGCGCAGGATTTGAATGTGAAACTGCGTGCCATCTTGCGCGATGAGGAAACCAACACCACCTCTTACCCGCGCATGGTCACCATGAGCAATCGCGAAGTCGCCATCCGTAGCGTCGTGAACCAGCCGGTGCTTGATGCCAGCTCGACGGCCAGTGCTGGTGCTGTTGGCGCCACCACCACCACCCAGGTGGCTTACCTGCCCATCGGCACCGTGTTGAATATCCTGCCCAAGCGCATGCAATCGGACAAGGTCATGCTCAACGTGGCGGTCACTGTCTCCAGCATCATTGGTACCGAGGTTATCTCCGGCAATCCTTATCCCATCGCCTCGTCACGTGTTTACAGCGCGCCGGTG
>CAMCWM010000299.1 GCA_945882215.1 Akkermansia muciniphila
TTGTTCGGCAGCATTTCGCCACGTCCAGCGAAACCAAAGGTCGCGCCGTAGTAGCGGCGGGCTTCTTCCTTCAATTTGCGGCCATACACGCCGGGTGAGGTCGAATCGAGGATGCTGAAGTTCTTCATCTCTGGCATCTGGCGTCCACCGCCCATCTCGATGTGATAACCACGGGCGAAGCCGAGCTTCGCGTGATCGTTTACCAGCCACCAAGGCGAATAGACGTGCAATCCACCCGCGCCGTCCTCATTCATGGGCGGCAGATCTTCCATGGCGGGAATGTGCGCTCCAAGGCGAGTGCCAACGCTGTCCATGAGATTCTTGCCGACCTGGCCGGAGGAATTGGCCATTCCTGCCGAATCGCGCGATTTCGAGTTCAGCAGGATGCGCGAGGTTTCGCAGGTGCTGGCGGCGAGGATGACAACGCGTGCTTTGGCGATGGCATCGCGCCGCGTGATTTTGTCGATGTAATGCACGCCAGTGGCCTTGCCGCTGCCATCGACAATGACTTCACGCACCATCGCGTCCGTGATGATGTCGAGATTGCCTGTGGCGAGCGCGGGAGGCAGCAGGACGGTCGTGCTTTGGAAGTTCGCACGAATGCTACAGCCGCGCACGCAATGTGTGGCCCAGAAACACGCCATGCGGGACATCATGTCCTTGCCCAAGATCTCCTGCGCCTTCGGATTGTTCGGGAACAGCGTCTTCGGCAGGTTCTTCCAATCGAGCGGCTGGCTCAAAACAGCACGATGCGCGGCAACGACGGGCACGCCGTGCTTCCTGCCCGCCTTCTTCGCGAGGAGTTCGCCCACACGCGGCTTCGGCGGCGGCATCAGCACGCCGGGAGATGAATTCGGCGCGTTCGCAATGCCGTCGTTCTCGCCATAGACGCCAATCAACTGCTCCACGCGATCATACCATGGGGCGATGTCCGCATAATTCATCGGCCAATCGACACCGAGACCGTCGCGCGACTTCGGTTTGAAGTCGAACTCGCCAAAGCGCAGCGCGATGCGGCCCCAGTGATTGGTGCGACCCCCGAGCATGCGCGCACGCCACCACCAGAAGGCGCCTTCAGTGCCCTGCTTGTTGGTGTAAGGCTCTCCCGCGACCTGCCAGCCGCCAATGTTCGAATCATAGAAGCCGAAGGGGCGATCCGGCGTGGGCGCACCACGAAGTGGCGCCATCTCCGGTGTGTTGAACATCGGCGTCTCCTTCACCGGCTCATAATTACGACCGGCCTCAATCATGAGGACCTTCACGCCATTCAGGGCCAGAATCATCGCCGCCATGCCGCCACCCGCGCCGGAACCGACGACGATGACATCATACTGCGGCTGCGTTTTGCGATTGGTGATAAGAGGCATGACAAAAGGTCAGAATTCGCCGCGGAAGATGCAGCGAGCGTTCGGAGTTTCGTGAATCACGATTTCGCAGAGGCCGGGGAGTTGCGGGGCGAGTTTTTTCCAGAGCCAGGCGGCCATGTATTCGATGGTGGGGTTCTCCAAGCCTTCGATTTCGTTCAAATAGGAGTGATCGAGGAGGTCCATGATCGGCTTCATCGCTTTCGAGATTTCAGCGTGGTCATAGACCCAGCCGATCTGCGGATTAACCTCACCTTCAACGGCGATCTCCACTTTGAAGGAGTGGCCGTGCATCTTGGTGCATTTGTGATCGCCAGGGAGGTTGGGCAATGTCTGGGCGGCCTCGAAACGGAAGTCTTTGATGATGCGTGCGCGCATGATGAGGATGATTGTCAGTTCGCGGTTTTCAAATCGCGATTGGGTGCGGTGGTTTGGTGTGGCGGGAGAAGGGTGAGGTTCAGACGATGAACCTGCCCGTCAAAGGGAGTACTGTTGGGATGTTGCGCGTTCTTCAAAATGCCGAAACTCTGCCCGGCTGCGACGCCAGATTTGGGTTCCTGTGGAAATCCCTGGTCGAAAGGAGCCACGCCGAGCACCTCGCTGTGCCCCGGAACGGCGATCGTGATGACACCGCCCGTGTCGATTTGGGCGCGGATGTTGACGCGACCTTTGTCGAGAGCAGCGCCGCTGATGATCGTTTCCTTGCCATTCACAAACACCGTCAGTGTCGGCTTCGACGCGACCAGATGCAGCGCGTAGCCGGACTGTGTGTCACCTTGCGAGAGAAGCGTGCTGTCCTGATCGACAGCGGGATCGAACTCAAAGGCAGCGTCTATAAAGACACCCCTGCCCTGTAGTTTGGGCGCTTCGGCGGCGCTGAGTTCATCGCCGATGTTAAGCTTGAGATCCACGGAGCCGGACGGACTGGCGGTGCCAACAATCTCTGAAGCCGGGCGCACAGCGCTCTTGAACTCATGCGGGAAAAACGCGGCCAGCGTGGTCTTCACCGACGCGTGTTCAGGCTTCGCGGCGAGGTTCGTCCATTCGTTGGGATCGTTTTGATGATCGTAGAGCTCCTCACTGCCATCAGCATACCGGATGTAGCGCCAGCGCTCGTCACGGGCGGCGTAACCAGCGTTTTTGCCGCCGCCCATGCAGGTGATGGCAGGCGTGTCACGTTTCGATGCCGGATCGAGCAGCAGCGGTTTCAAACTGAGGCCATCGAGGTGTTCGGGCTTGGGCAGTTTCACGAGATCGCAGAGCGTGGGATACAAATCGACGAGCGAGACGGGCTGTGAAGACACGCTGTCCGGCTTGGTCACCTCGGGAGCATAAATGGTGAGCGGGACTCGTGTGGTGGCCTCCCACAGCTTGCCTTTATGCCACATCTGTTTCTCGCCGAGATACCAGCCATGGTCGGAGGTGAAGACGATGATGGTGTTCTTCGCGTTTGGACCTTTCTCGACTGCCTCGAGAATGCGGCCGAGCATGGCGTCGCAAAAGGCCACATTGGCGAGATAGGCACGCACCGCGTCCTTCCAGAGATTCTTTTCGACGATCCTGGCGTGGTGGCTATCTTTGAGATGTGACTTCGCGACAGCAGGCACGTCATCGAGATCATCCGCCTTCACCTCCGGCAGCTTGATCGAGTCGAGCGGCAACGCGTCGAAGTATTTCTGCGGCACATACCACGGCGAATGCGGGCGATACAAACCGAGGGCGAGAAAGAACGGCTTCTTCTGCTTCTGCGCGAGGAAATCGGCGGCAAAGCTCACGACCTGGCCATCATCCGTCTTGTCGTCCTCGACTTGAATGCCACCCCAGTCCCAGTGCCAGATGTCGAGGCCATTGAAGTTCTGTCCGGTGTGAACGGGAAGATCGGGAATTTGCACACCCGCAATTGGAAAGCGCTGATCCCACGCGGCATCCTGCTCAAAGCCACGACGACCTCCATGCCAGCCAGAGAGACGGCCTTCCTGTCCGCCATGATTCGCGTGGAAGATTTTGCCCGCTGCAGCAGTCGTAAAGCCCTGCGCCTTGAAATGCTCCGGCAGCGTCGGCTTGCCCACGATCTGCACGCTGCGCCGCCAGTCCTGCTCGTTGCCAAACACGCCGCTCGACGATGGCAGCATGCCGGTGAGCAAGCTGGTGCGCGAGGGATTGCACAACGCGTAATTGCAATGCGCATTGGTGAAGCGCATGCCCAGTTTCGCGAGACGATCCATGTTCGGCGTCACTGCCTGCGGATGCCCGCCCATCCAGCCGATGTAGTCGCGCAGATCATCGGCGATGATGAAGAGCACGTTCGGCTTGCCGTAGGCAGAGACAGAGCGCGATTTCGACTTCGTGGCGGCGCTGGCAGAAAAAGACAGCGCGAGAGCGAGAAAAATGAAGCGGTAGGCGGTCGGCATCGCGGCGAAACTCGCACGTGGCGGAGGAGATGTCGAGCCAGTGTGTCGAGCATGGGTGAACGACTCTGCATGTCCGCAAAATCAAGGCCTTGGCGACTTTGTGAAATTTTTCACAAATAGGGCTTGCCTCCCCTCTCTCATGTGGCTAGAAAAAGCGCCCGCCATTCCGGCACAACCCACGCGCCATGTCGTCTTTGCTCACCCAACAAGCCTCCTTTTCGCCGCTGCTCGCCAACGTGCACAGCTATGCGTCGGAGTTCTTCAAGGCCAGCAGCACGCTCGGCTTCCTGACCAACTCGGTGCTCGTGGCGCTGGTCGTGCTGTCCATCGTCCTCTGGTTCTCGCGCAAGGCGACGAAAAACATGACGCTGGTGCCGCACAAGGCGCAGAACTTCTTCGAGTTCATCGTCGAGTTTCTTTATGGCCAGGTGGAAGGCATCGTCGGCAAGAAGCTTGCCCCACGCACCTTCCCGCTGCTCGGCACGATCTTCATCTATATTCTAGTCTCCAACTGGTTCGGACTCCTTCCCGGCGTCGGCACCATCGGTTGGGGCGAAGGCACCGGCTTCCTGAGCGTCAAGGAAGTGCATGACCCACTGCTCCGCCCGCCAACGGCTGACCTGAACATGACCTTCGGTCTGTCGATCTCGATGTTCCTCGTCTGGTTTTATATCACGATCCGTGAAGTGGGTTTCTGGGGCTTCTTGGTGCATACCTTCGGTCCCAAAGGCGGCCTGAAGGGTCTGATGGGCGCTGTGGTTGCCGCCGTGTTCCTGTTTGTCGGCGTGATCGAAATCTTCTCCATCATCTTCCGCCCGGTGACGCTCTCCTTCCGTCTGTTCGGCAACGTGCTGGCCGGCGAAAACGTGCTGCACACCATGGGTGACATGGGCGGCTTCATCGGCAGCATTCTCGCCCCCTTCCCCTTCTACTTCATGGAACTGCTGGTCGGCCTGCTCCAGGCCATCGTGTTCACGCTGCTATGCGCTGTTTACATCCAGCTCTCCACGACTCATGACGATCACGGTCATGAGGAGGCGCATCACTAATCTCGAATTTGCCTGCGGGACCATGCGCAACGTGTGGACGCTGGTGACACAACAAACCAAACTCAACTAACACTATGACACTTGAACTCATCTCGATGGCTGCTGAAGGCGCCGCTCACGTCGCTCCTGCCGGCATCTCCGGCAGCATCGCAACCGGCCTTGGCGCTGGTGGCGCCGCTCTTGGCGTGGGCCTGATCGGCTCCAAGGCCGTGGAAGCCGTCGGCCGCAATCCCGGCGCTTTCGGCAACATCCTGACCCTCGGCATTATCGCCATGGCCCTTGCTGAAGGCCTCGGCATTCTGTCCTTCATTCTTGGCAAGTAAGCCCTGAATTTCGCGGCGGGCTGATGGCAGCCCGCCGCAGTTAAATCTTCTCTCTCTTTCTCACACCGTTATGGACCAGATCAAAGGAATTGCTTATCAGATCGCAGGCGACTTCGGCCTCGCTTGGGCCAAATTTTTTGCCCAGGTCATCATCTTCATCGCGGTGTATGCCATTTTGAAAAAATACGCCTTCGGTCCGATCCTTGGCATGCGGGAGCAGCGCCGTCAGCGCATCGCCGATGGCGAGGCCAAGCTCGAAAAAATCGCCCGTGACGCCGCCGAGGCCAAGCAGAACTCCCAGGCCATCATCGACAAGGCGGAGGCTGATGCAGCCCGTCTCGTGAAGGAAGCTGATGACGCCGCGAAGGCTCTCCAGGAGCGCCGTCAGCAGGATGCGGTCGCCAGCGCAAACACGATCATCGCCAAGGCCCGTGAGGCCGCCCAGCTCGAACAGGAGCAGCTCATGTCCCAGCTCAAGCGCGAGTTCGGCCGCATGGTTTCAGACGCCACCAGCCGCGTCACCGGCAAGGTGCTCAACACCGAAGACCAGACCCGCATCAATCAGGAAACCGCCGCCCAGGTCTCCGCTTAATTTTCTCGCCGCGTCGCCACCATGAAGATCACCAAGGAAGCCCGCCGCACCTCTCGCCAGCTTTTCCGCGCCTGCATCGCAGGAGGAAAACTCGATGAGTCTCGCGTGCGCACGGTGGTCAACACGGTCGCCAAGAGCAAGCCACGCGGCTATATCGGCATCCTCGACGCCTTCTCGCGTCTCGTTTCGAACGAAGTGGACCGCCAGCGCGCGCTCGTCGAAAGCGCCACCGCGTTGACACCTGCCACGCAGTCCGAACTGCAAGCCAGCCTCTCGAAGAAATACAACCGCACGCTCAGCCTTGAGTTTAGTGTCAATCCCGACCTTCTCGGCGGCATCCGCGTCAAAGTCGGTTCCGACGTCTGGGACGGCAGCGTCAAAGCCCGTCT
>CAMCWM010000300.1 GCA_945882215.1 Akkermansia muciniphila
TCAGCCAGGACACCTTTCTCTTTCACGACACCATCCGCGAAAACATTCGTTATGGCCGTCTCGACGCCACTGAGGCCGAAATCATCGCCGCAGCCAAAAAAGCGCACGCGCATGAGTTCATCGAGCAAATCCAGGCTGGCTACGACGCCATCGTCGGCGAAGGCGGCTGCAACCTCTCCGGCGGTCAAAAGCAGCGGATTTCCATCGCCCGCGCCATTTTGCGCGACGCGCCGATCCTGCTGCTCGACGAGGCCACCTCCGCGCTCGACACCGAGAGCGAAAAAATCATCCAGGAAGCCATTCATCTGCTCTCCGAGGGCAGGACCGTCGTCGCGATCGCTCATCGGCTTTCAACCATCCTGGAAGCGGATCAGATTGTCGTCATGGATCAGGGACATATCCTTGACCGTGGCACACACACGGAGCTGCTCGGCCGCAATCCGCTCTATCAAAAGCTGTATCATCTGCAATTCAGCGGTGAAGAAAATCGTCTGGCATGACCGGTGCGCTCCATCTGGCTGCGGCTGAGGGCATCCCTCCCCTGTTCGCCCTGCTGGCGCTGATGCTGGCGGGCGTGGTGCTGGTTTCCCTGCTCCTCCTGCGGCTCCAGCAGTCCATGCTGGCCGGTTACTTCATCTGTGGCGTCGTCATCGCAAATTCAGGGGTGCTCGACCTCCTCGGTGGCGGTGAATCGCATGAGCGTGTCTCGCAGATGGCTGAGTTCGGCGTGGTGCTGCTCATGTTCACGCTCGGGCTGGAGTTTTCTCTGGGAGAGCTGCGCTTCCTGCGCCGCCTGGCCTTCGTCGGCGGTGGCTGGCAGATGGGGCTTTGCATGCTCGTCGCCGCATCAGCCTCCATCGCGATGCATCTGCCGTGGCAGGCGGCGGTGATTGTCTCCGTGGCGCTCGCCATGAGTTCCACGGCGGTCAGTTTGAAAAGTTTTCAGGACATGGGCCTCGAAGCCAGTCCCGGTGCGCGCATGGCGTTAGCCGTGGCGATTTTTCAAGACCTGTTCATCATCGTCTTCTTTCTGTTCCTGCCCTTGTTGCTGACGCAGCCAGGCGTGGAAACGGCGCTCATGCCACGCCTTGGCTCGCTCGCTCTGCGCGGCGGTTTGTTTGTGGTTTTGGCCGGTGTGGCGGCACGCTGGATCATCCCATGGGTGCTCAATGCAGTGTCGCGCACACGCAGCCGCGAACTGTTCACCCTCACGGTCATCGGCAGTTGTGTCGGCCTCGCCTTCATCGGCGGCTTGCTCGGTCTCGGCCTGGCCCTCGGTGCTTTCGTGGCCGGTTTGGCAGTCAGCGAATCCATCTTCAAACACCGCATCCTCGCGGATGTGATGCCCTTGAAGGATCTCTTCCTCACCCTGTTCTTCGTTTCCGTGGGTCTGATGATCGACCTGAAAGCAGCCGCGCAACTCTGGCTGCCCATCTGCGCTCTCACCGCCGTCCTGATGCTCATCAAGGCAGGTGTCATCACGTTCATCGCCCGTTACCTCGGCCTGGCGCGTCGCCAATCGCTCATGGCAGGCATCGGCCTGTGCAGTGCGGGGGAGTTTTCACTCGTGCTGCTCCAGCAGGCCGGGGCTGCGAATCTTTGGAGCATCGAGACACAGCAGACCTTGCTCGTCGCCAGCGCCTTCTCGATGGGCCTCCTCCCTGCCCTGCTCAAACTCGGCCTGCCACTCGGTGACTGGTTCGTGAAGCGCGGCTGGGGCCGTGGGAAGCCGGTCAAATCCGACGCAGGCACTCTGCGCCAGCGTGTCGCGGGACTCACGGATCACGCCATCATCTGCGGACACGGTCCAGTCGGCGAAAAACTCAACAAGGCCTTGCTCGACGCCGGTGTGCCGACGCTCGTGGTCGAATTGAATGCCGAAACCGTGCGCCAGCTTCAGCGCCAGGGCCAGCCCGTGCTCTTTGCCGATGCCTCGCATCAGGAAACGTGGGAGCTGACACGCCTCAAGCACGCACGGCTCGTCGCACTCACCTTCCCGGACGCGACCGTCAACGCGCAAGCTCTTGCCGTCATCCGTGAGCTGCGCCCGGACATCGCCGTGCTCGCGCGTGCGCGTTTCAGCTCCGATGTCGAGCGTCTCAAACGGCTCGGAGCCACGCATGTCGTCAATGACGAGACTGAGGCCGGTCGTGCCATCGTCGATCGCGCGCGGATTCTTCAAGGCGCTTGAAGATGCGTTCTTCGCGCTCAAACTGCCACCATGATCACCCACGACAAACGCGGTCATGCTCAGTTCGGCAGGCTCGAAGTCTTTCTTCAGCTTCTCATCCTGCTCAATCTCATCGCCTTCGCCTTTGAGACGCTCCCCGATCTCAGTCCCGGCATGCAGCGTGCCTTCGCTTGGTTTGAAACGTTCAGTGTCGCGGTCTTCACCATCGAACTTGTCACCCGTGTGGCGCTCTCACGCCCGCCCCTGGGCTATGTCCGCTCATTCATGGGCGTGATCGACCTGATCTCCATCGTCCCTTTCTATCTCGGTCTTGCCTTCGACCTGCGCAGCATGCGTGCCATCCGGCTCATGCGCATCTTCCGCATCTTCAAGCTGGCTCGCTACTCCGCTGCAATCCGTCGTTTCCAGCAGGCCTTCCGTTATGCCCGTGAGGAACTCGTTCTCTTCGGTGCCGCGGCTCTCATCGTGCTCTACCTCGCTGGGGTGGGCATCTATCAGTTCGAGCACGAGGCGCAGCCGCAGGTGTTTGCCTCGGTCTTCCATAGCCTGTGGTGGGCTGTCGTCACGCTGACCACCGTCGGTTATGGCGATGCCTATCCCATCACCGCCGGAGGGCGCGTTTTCACCTCGCTCGTGCTGATTGTCGGCCTCGGCATCGTCGCCATTCCCACCGGTTTGCTTGCCGCCGCGCTTACCAAGGCCCGCGACCATGAGAAGGAGCTCGAAATCGAGGAGAAAAAACAACGCGAGACCCAATCTGGTCCGCAGTAGCATCATTTGCGCCTGTCCCCTGCCCGCCTAGTCTGGCGGCGAATGTCCCAACGCCTCTTCCTCCTCGACGGCATGGCGCTGCTTTACCGCGCGCACTTTGCCTTCATCAAAGCCCCCATCCGCACCAGCGATGGGCTGAACACCTCCGCGCTCTACGGCTTCGCCAACACGCTGCTCGACATCCTCAAAAATCAGCAGCCCACGCATCTCGCGGTCGCTTTGGACACCAGCGCACCCACGCCGCGTCATGAGATGTTCCCCGCTTACAAAGCGCAGCGCGAGGAGATGCCCGAAGACATCAGCATGGCCATCCCGCAGATCAAACGCCTCATGGAGGCCATGAACGTGCCCATCCTCGTGCGCGACGGCTACGAGGCCGACGACATCATCGGCATCCTGGCCAAACGCGCGGAGAAAGAAGGCATCGAAACCTTTATGGTCACACCGGACAAGGATTTCGGCCAGCTCGTCTCCGAGCACGTCAAAATCTACAAACCGGGCCGCCAGGGCGCCGACACGGAAATTCTCGGCGTGAAGGAAGTCTGCGAGCGCTGGGGTATCGAGCGCCCCGAGCAGGTCATCGACATCCTCGCGCTCATGGGCGATGCCGTCGATAACATCCCCGGCGTGAAAGGCTTCGGCGAAAAAACCGCCACCGCGCTCATCCAGCAGTTCGGCAGCGTCGAAAACCTCCTCGCCAACACCGACCAGCTCAAAGGCAAGCAGAAGGAAAAACTCGAAGCCAGCAAGGACGACGCCCTGCTCTCCAAACAGCTCGCCACCATCTTCGTGGACGCGCCTTACGACGCGCAGGTCGCCGATCTCATCCTCAAACCGCACAACGACGAGGCGCTGAAAGCATTCCTCACCGAGTTCGAGTTCAACGCCCTCGGTCGTCGGCTCTATGGCGATGACTTCAAAGCCGGACGTGGCCGCAAAACCGCTGCCGAAGCCGCGCCGAGCGATCTTTTCGCTGCTGCGGAAGTCGAGGCTCCTGTCGCCGCGAAACTCACCACCATCGCCGACACGCCGCACGTCTATCACCTCGTCCAAACCGCCGAGGAACGCCAAAACCTCCTCGCACAACTCGCCCAGCAGAAATCCTTCTGCTTCGACCTCGAAACCACCGGACTCGATCCACGCGACACAAACATCGTCGGCATCGCCTTTTCATGGAAAGCCCACGAAGGCTGGTTCGCGCATTTCCCGCGCGACAAAGCCGCCGCGAAGGCCGTGCTCGAAGAATTCCGCGACGTGCTCACACGCGACGGCATCGAGAAGATCGGCCACAACCTCAAATTCGACCTCAGCGTGCTCCTCGCGCATGGCGTCGAGGTCGCCGGCCCGTATTTCGACACCATGCTCGCACATGCCTTGATCGAGCCCGAGCAGCGCCACGGCATGGACTTCTTGTCCGAGACCTACCTGCATTACACGCCCGTGCCCATCACCGCGCTCATCGGCGTCGAGAAGGACGATTTGTTCAGCCAATCGACCATGGCCGATGTCGCGGCAGAAGACGCCCGCAAAGTCGCCGACTACGCCGCCGAAGACGCCGATGTCACCTGGCAGCTCGCTGCCAAACTGCGCCCAGAAATGGCTCCGCACGGCCAGACGCGCGTGTTTGATACCATCGAGTCACCGTTGCTGCCCGTGCTCACCAGCATGGAGAACTTCGGCGTGAAGATCGACGTGCAGGCGCTGCGCGAATACGGCGTCGAACTCGACAAGAAAGCCGCCGAGCTGCAAAAACGCATCCAGGAAAACGCAGGCGGCCCCTTCAACCTCAACAGCCCGAAACAGCTCGGTGAAGTGCTGTTTGACCGACTCAAGCTCATCGAGAAGCCGAAGAAGACCGCCACCGGCCAGTATCAGACCAACGAGCAGGTCTTGCAGTCGCTCACCGGCCTGCATCCCATCATTCAGGACATCCTCGACTACCGCGAGGTCACCAAGCTCAACAACACCTACGTCGAAGCCCTGCCGCATGCCGTTTCCAAGGTCACCGGCCGCGTTCACACCACCTTCCATCAGCTCATGGCCGCCACCGGCCGCATGGCATCGAGCGATCCCAACCTGCAAAACATCCCCATCCGCTCCGACCTCGGTCGCGAGATCCGCAAGGCCTTCGTGCCCGGCTTCGACGGCTGGGTCTTGATGAGCGCCGACTACTCACAGATCGAACTCCGCGTCATGGCCGCCCTGAGCGGTGATAAAGCCATGATCGAAGCCTTCGCCCAAGGTCTCGACATTCATCAGGCCACCGCCGCCCGCGTCTATGGCGTCGAACTCGACGGCGTGCTGCCCGAAATGCGGCGCACCGCCAAGATGGTCAACTTCGGCATCATCTACGGCATCTCCGCCTTCGGCCTGAGCCAGCGCCTCGGCATCCCACGCGGCGAGGCCGCCACCATCATCGACAACTACTTCAAGCAGTTCCCCGGCGTGAAACGCTTCATGGAACAGATCGTCGAAGACGCCAAAACCCGCGGCTACGTCGAAACCCTCACCGGCCGCCGCCGCACCATCCGCGACATCACCAGCGGCAACGCCACCATTCGCGGAGCCGCCGAACGCGTCGCCATGAACACCCCCATCCAAGGCACCGCCGCCGATATGATCAAGCTCGCCATGATCCACGTCGCCACCGCCTTGAAACAAGCCGGCCTCCAAACCCGCATGCTCCTCCAAGTCCACGACGAACTCCTCTTCGAGATGCCTGAGAGCGAAATCGATCAAGCGCGTGCGATCATTCTCGATTCGATGAAGAACGCTCTACCGCTCGAAGGCGTGCCGGTCGAAGTTGAAGCGGGGACGGGCTTGAACTGGCTCCAGGCGCATTGATCCTCAGAGTTCGAAACAGCAATGAAACAAGCATCGTCTCACCCAATCGCATGCCCCAAGTGCCAAAGTGAAGAGATCATCTCCCATGGTAAGCGGTATGCTCTCTATCCTTCCGACTGCTTTATGATTCTCGCTCTTCCACTCGCATGGGTGCATCGCGAATCAACACCCTATGATTTTGAGTGTCGTGAATGTGGAAATCGCTTTTCCAGGCGCACACCGGCCGCCAAGGTCACTTACGCTAGCCTATGGCTC
>CAMCWM010000301.1 GCA_945882215.1 Akkermansia muciniphila
CATGACCGTCTCGGCCACCTTTCCGCACGATCCGCTGCTCTACATCACCGGGCTCAGCCTCGGGCTTTTCTGCCTCTCGATGCAGATCCCGTTGATGACGCAGATCTACCGCATCAACTACCCTGCGGCAACGCGTGGCAAGCTCTTCGCCGTCACCGGCGTCACCCGTGCCGCCGCCGCCATGTGTTTCGGCTTTGTCGGCGGCAAACTTCTCGGCTGGGATCTTCACTATTACACCTGGCTGCTCTGGGGCTTTGCCGCCAGTTGCTTCATCTCCGGCTTTTGGACCTATGGCCTGCCCATCACGCCTTGGGAGGCACCGGAAAACTCCAGCACCAATCTTTGGAGCTCCCTGCGCTGGGTGCGTGAGGATCGTGACTTCCGCACGCTGCTCATCTCCTGGATGATGATGGGCATTGGCAATCTCGCCGCCGCCAGCCTGTTCGTCGAATACCTCGCCAATCCACGTCATGGCATCAACTTGCCCGAGTTCGAGGTCGCCTGGATCACCGGCGTCGTCCCCGTCGTCGCCCGTTTGATCTTCTCCTATCCTTGGGGGCTCGTGTACGACCGCTTCCACCTGTTCACCGTGCGTGCGGTGCTGAACGTCTTCTTCGCCGCCGGCGTCCTGTGCTTCTACCTCGGCCACGGCATCGGCTGGTGGACCTTCGGCATGGCGCTCTGGGGCATGGCCAACGCCGGTGGCAACGTCACCTGGGCGCTGTGGGTCACCAAACTCGCCCCCAAGCATGCCGTGGCCGAATACATGAGCGTCCACACCTTCCTCACCGGCATGCGCGGTCTCGTCGCCCCCTCGCTCGCCTTTGCGATGGTCAAAGTCATGTCGTTCGACACCTTCGCCATTCTCTGCGGCCTCACCATCCTCTCCGCCAGCGGCTTCATCACCGTCCGCGCCCGCAACAGCGATCCCGCAACCTCCGACCGCCTACGACCCGGTGCCAAACCCGAACGCCTATGAAAGCACACCTCATTCAAATCGACTCCGCCTGGGAAGACCGCCCCGCCAACCACGCTAAAACGCGGAAACTCATCGCGGATGCGAATCCGCAGCCCGGGTCACTCATCATCCTGCCGGAGATGTTCTCCACGGGCTTCAGCATGAACCTCCCCGTCACCGCCGAGCCCGAAGGCGGTCCCACCGAGCTGTTCCTGCGCGAAATCGCCGCCGAATACCAAAGCTGTGTGATCGGCGGAGTCGTCACTCAAACCAACGAAGGTCGTGGCCTGAACCAATCCATCGCCATCGCTCCTGATGGCAGCATCCTCGCCCGCTACACCAAAAACCACCCCTTCAGCATGGGGGGCGAAGACAAAGCCCACATCGCAGGCACCAGTGTCAGTGTTTTTGAATGGCAGGGCCTGAAAATCGCCCCGCTCATCTGCTACGACCTGCGCTTCCCCGAACTCGCCCGCAACGCCGTGCGTGCTGGAGCCGAAGTGCTCATCTACATCGCCGCCTGGCCGGTGAAACGCATCCAGCACTGGATCACGCTGCTCCAGGCCCGTGCCATCGAAAACCTCGCCTACGTCATCGGCGTCAACCGTTGCGGCACCGATCCCCAGTTCACTTACACCGGCCGCAGCCTCGTCGTCGATCCCCACGGCATCATCATCGCCGACGCCGCCGAGCAGGAACGCGTCATCAGCGCCCAAATCGATCCCAAGATCGTCCACGACTGGCGTGCACAATTCCCCGCGCTCAAAGACGCCGGCTTGCACTCGTGATCAGCGCAAACTCGTCCGCATCCTGCCCGCTTCGAGGATCGCATCAAAGCGCCGCGCATCATCCTCACGTGCGCCGCTCACCAGCACATAGCCATACTTGCGCCAGTGCTCCATCTCCGCCGCCGCGTTCTGCATTCGCAGCTCAAACGCCGCCGCGTCCTCCGTGGCGCGGCCGGAGAGGCGGTTGCGCAGTTCTTCGAGGCTCGGTGGCATCACAAAGATCTCCAGCAGGCAGCGCTTCACCAGCTCATCCTCGCACGCGCGCACCTGTGCCGCGCCTTGCACGTCGATGTCCATGATCACATCCACGCCGCGCTCCAGATTTTCAAAAACGTAGCGTTTCAGCGTGCCGTAGAGTCGGCCATGCACGCGCGCATGTTCAAACAGCTCGCCACGCTCCACCCGCGCCAGAAAATCCTCCTCCGTCAGGAAAAAGTAGTCCTTTCCATCGACCTCGCCCGGCCTCGGTGCGCGCGTGGTGCAGGAGACCGAAAACACCGCCTCGCCGCGATCACACACCTTCCGCGCCAGCGTCGTCTTGCCGGTGCCCGAGGGGCCGGAAACGATGATCAACTGCCCGAGATGCTGTTTTGAAAACTCCATCCCTGTCGGATACCCACGCCTAGACTGAGTGCAAGAGACTTGGCAAACCGCCAGTAATGCTCCACCCTCAAACCCCACCCAACTCAACCCATGCAACACGCATCCTCACGTCGTCATTTCATCCGGGCCGCCGCCGCTGGCGTCGCCGCCCCGTTCATCCTCCCCTCACGCGTCTGGAGCGCTGACACCGCCCCCAGCGAGCGCCTCACGCTCGGCTTCATCGGCAACGGCAAGATGAACAGCGGCCACCTCAACAACTTCCTCGGTCGCAAAGAGGTCCAGGTCGTCGCCGTCTGCGATGTGGACACCAACCGCCGCGAAAACGCCAAGAAGACCGTCACCGAGCGCTACAGCAAGGACCAGGACACCACCTTCAAGGGCTGCGAAGCTTACGGCGACTTCCGCCAGCTCCTCGCCCGCAAGGACATCGACGCCGTCGTCATCGCCACGCCCGACCACTGGCACACCATCATCTCCATCGCAGCCATCAACGCCGGCAAGGACGTGTACTGCGAAAAACCGCTCACGCACAATATCCACGAGGCGATCACGCTCACTGACGCCGTTCGTGGCAGCAAGCAGATCCTCCAGACCGGCTCCCAGCAGCGCTCCAGCAAGGAATTCCGCGTCGCCTGCGAGCTCGTGCGCAACGGCGTCATCGGCAAGATCCAGCGTGTCGAGACCCAGTTCGGTTCTCCTGCCAAACCGAACGCCAACAAGGAAGAACCCATGGAACCCGGCCTCGACTGGGACATGTGGTGCGGTCCGGCTCCGCTCGCTCCATACAGCAGCGTGCTCAGCCCGCGTGGCGTTCACAATCATTTCCCCGCCTGGCGCAACACGCGTGAATACGGCGGCGGCATGGTCACCGACTGGGGTGCCCACCACATCGACATCGCCCAATGGGGCCTTGGCGAGGATGAAAAAGGCCCGGTCGAAATCATCGCGCCTGAGAAGCACGATGAAGCCACCCAAGGCGCGAAGCTCATCTATGCCAGCGGCATTCCGCTCACGCATGTGAACGGCGGCTTCGGCGTCTCCTTCTACGGCGAATCCGGCGAGGTCCACGTCAATCGCGGCAAGTTCAAGCTCGTTTTGGGCGGCAAGGTCGTTCACGAATTCCTCGGCAAGGAAACCCAGGGCACCAGCCTCGACCGCGAGGTCATCATGGCCGAGCGCACCTTCCTCGCCGATGCCAAGGTGAAGCTCTACAACTCCCCCAACCATCACCAGGACTGGCTGGACTGCATCAAGAGCCGCAACAAACCCATCTGCGACGTCGCCATCGGCGCCAGCACCGTCATCTCCTGCCACCTCATGAACCAGGCCTACTACCACGGCGGCACCATGAAGTGGAACCCCGAGAAACACGAATACACAAGCGGCGGCGACGCTAAATGGCTCACCCGCGACTACCGCGGCGACTGGAAGGTCTAAACCGTGATACAGGCTGCCAGCCTGTTCAATTCAAAGGCGGCCTCTCGCGAGGCCGCCTTTTTCGTGATCTCCTTTTACCTCCTCAGCGCCAGGATCAGCTCATCCATCTTGTCCGCGATCTGCTGCACCTCGCTCTGCGTCGGTGGATCACTCACCGCCAGCCCCAGCGTGGCCACAGCGTTGCTGTTGTTGCTCGTTCCATCAATCGCGGTGGTGAGCTGCACACTTGTCACCTCGCCCGGTTCGCCTTGCGGGCCGGGGCCACCGTCACTGCCCCTTGGGATGCTGAATGCAAAATGAACATTGGTGCCGTCAAAGGTGGTCTCCACCGTCGCCGGTTCATTGGGGTCCAGCGTGGTCACGCCATCGACCACCGCGCTGGCAAACGGCGGCCCCGCAGCGCCGTCATCGCCACGCGGAATGCCGAAATTGAAACGAACGCTGGTGCCGTCGAAAGTGGTGCTCACCGATGCCGGTTCACCAGGATTGAGCGTGCTCACGCCGTCGATGAGGAAGCTGGTGATCGGTGCGCCGGAGTCACCGTCATTGCCACGGGGCAGATCAAAGCTGAAGTGCAGCGTCTGGCCGATGACACTCAGACTCACCACCGCCGGATCACCGGGATTCACGGTGTTCACTGCATCCACCTGCGCAGCGTTGATCGTCTGGATCGCGTCGATCAAATCCTTGAGGCCGTTCAGTTGCGCGCGCATCACTTGGGACGAAAGCGCGGAGTGGTTGGCGGGTTGGGCGGGGTCGAAGGGCATGGCGGTGAATGTCGAATGACGAATGGAAGAATGCCGAATGAGTGAGGACCGGCTGGGTGGTGGCGCGTCACCCTGCCGGTGACCGCGCATGACTCGCCGGGTGGCTGGGACGTACCCGCTGGGTGGGAGGCTGGCACTGGCCGGGTGATTGGTCGGCACCCAGCCACTGGCGCGCCCGCACTGGCTGGGTGGGTGAGCGTGACCCAGCGGGTGGCGGAGTCGTACCCGCTGGGTGGCAGACAGGCACCGGCTGGGTGGTTGCTCGCCACTGGCTGGGTACGAGCTGGCCACTGGCTGGGTGGGAGGCTCGTACCCGGCGGGTGGCAGGTGCGTACTGGCGGGGTGGGAGCGCGGTACCCAGGGGGTGCGAGGGGCGCACTGGCTGGGCACGGCGCGATTTGGCTGCCGGTGAGGGCCAAAAGGGTCGATTTGGCCCCGTTTCAGCCTTCGGGCCGGCATTTTCGCCCTCCCGCCAGTGCCGGGAGATCATGGCGCGATGAGGTTCGTGTAGGTGTAGCTGCGCACGCTGCCATTGATGAAAACGGCCACGCGGACGGTCAGCGGGCCGCTCAGACTGGCGGGCACCAGCACCGTGAGCGTGGTCGGCTCGATGTCGCCATACACGGTGGCACGCACCTCGGCGGCGGCTCCGGCTTTGAAGAACACGCCTTGGGTGAGGTCGGCCTTGTTGAGCTTCAAATTGTCCCCGCGAATCTGGATGAGGCTGCCAGCGGTGTAGGTGTCGGCGGTACCGGTGTCCTGATTGAGGATGGTGTCGATGATTGGCGTCACCTTGCCGACTTCGCCCAGGCTTTCGAGCGTGAGCCCTGAGCGCCAGTTCTCGATGGCCTCCTTGGTGAAGGACAGGGCCACATCCGCGTTGATGTCATCCGCGTTGTGAAAGCCGTCCGGCTGCGGGCTGCTGCCGCCGCTGGTGGGGCGGAAGCGCACGATGTCGTAGAGGTTGTTGCTCCAGCCGCAGCCGGAGGAGCAGGCCAGCAGCTTTTGGAAAAAGGTCTGCACCGCCGCCTCCACCTGCACGGGCGTGAGCCCGGTGGCGGTGGCAACTTCGCCAGTGATGAATTCCTGCGTGACCGCGTCGCCCAAGGCGGCGCGGGTGGTGAAACCGCCGCTGGATTTCGGCGCTGGATTGTATTGGAACGTGCTCATGATGTGGGTTGGTGGTGTGGGTGTATGGGTTGGCTTGGGGGATCGGCGGAAGGGCTTCTTCTTCGGTTTCGGCGCGGGCGGATCAGGCGTTGCGGCATCCCAGGTGAGGCCTGGCATGTCATAGGTGAGTCCGGCGGGGCTATCCCAGGTCAGTGGCGTGGGCATGGGAGTGGAATGACGAATTCAGCATGACGAAGGATGAAGGAGCATGGCAGGCGGAGCAGGTGCTCATGCCGGTGTCCTGACGCGTCTGCGGAAATAGGTTGCAGATCGTTGGAGATTTTTCCGCCCCGCTGCCCGGCCGTGACCATGCAGTCGATGGC
>CAMCWM010000302.1 GCA_945882215.1 Akkermansia muciniphila
CATCGAGCGTCTTGCCCAAAAAGTGCCGCTGCGCCGCGTGGGTCAGGCGGACGAGATTGCGGGCTCTGTGACCTTCCTGCTCAGCGATGCCTCATCCTTCATCACCGGCCAGAATCTCGCCGTCGATGGCGGCTGGACGGCGTGGTGAAGGGAGTGTGGACTGCATTTGGGAATCCTACTCCTACTCCTACTCCTACTCGTCCTCGTCCGCGATGCAGATCACTCGGCGGATGACGGAGCATCCGCCCTACCTTTCCAATCTGCGGCGCGAGACGCGCGGCAGAGGGTGCCTTCAGCCCAGACATCGAGTAAGAGTAGGAGTAGGAGGAGTAGGATTTTGCTTCGCGCGCTTGCCCGCCCCCTCACACTGTCTCGCCACGGATGAGTTTCGGCATCAACCGGATCGCCTTGGGCGGCAAGGTGCCGTCTTCGGCGAGTTTTCGAGCCGCCATGCACACGCTGCGTGCGAATTGCGAAGGACTCGCCGCATAGCGGGTGACGGCGGGAACGGTGTGCTGGAGAAAGGCCTCGTCATCGCGTGACACCACGGCCATGTCCTGGGGGATGCGTTTGCCGCGCTGCATGAGGAACATCATGACAGTGAGCACGTGCATGGCGCGGGCGACGACGAGGGCGGTGGGCGGATGGGGGGAGCGCAGCGCCTTGTCCAGCAGCGCGCAGAGGTGGGCCGCCGTGCCGTCATGGCGGATCACCTGCAAAGACGGCGCATGGCTTCCGCTCAGGGTCAGGGCCTCTCGCAGTCCCTGCTCGCTCTGAACGTCGCCACCGTAATCTCCCTCAGGCCGGATGAGGGCGATGCTGCGGTGGCCTTTGCCACTGAGCATCCCGCCCGCGTGGCGGCAGGTGGCCCGGTAGTCGGCATCCACCGAGGGCAGGCTGACCCCCGTGGCGCATGATCCCACCACCAGACAAGGGAGCTGACGGCGCGTGAACCAGCTCTGCACCGGTTCCAGCGAGCCAAACAACAGCCAGGCCGCCGCAGGCGAGCGTGTGGTGAGCGCCTCCAGCGCACGGGCGGGTTTGGAGGAAAAGCACGCCGTGCTCACATGGATCTCGAAACTGAAGCCGATGCGGGAAAACTGATCGCGCAGCTCATCCACCATCACCACGGACGAGGGGGACATCTCCAGCAGCGGGCGTGGGGAGATGGCGGCAATCACCTGGCTATGAGCCGTTTTTTTCACTTGGGGGGCGAGCTTGATGCGCCGCCGCTGCCTGTCCGTCACCTCCAGGCTGCCATCACGCTGCAGCTCATGCAGCGCGGCGCGCAATGTGTGACGGCTCACCTGCAAACGAGCGCACAGCTCGCGCTCTCCCGGCAGATGTCCATGCCAGTGCCCCGCCTGCATCGATTCCCGCAGGCTCTGCGCCGTCTGGGTCACCAATGAGACACGCTGTGGCAGCCGGGGTGCGGTGGAGAGACTTTTTTTCATCTGGTGTGCTGAACGAACCAGAAGCATGATCTTGTGGCAAATCGTTTCAATTACCTCTTTCCTCATGTCTCAAAACGCGCGCATCCTGTCGCACAGCGATCTCCTCCAGCTCAAACGCTGGAACACACCGACGATCTACAACGGCTGGGAGCAGATCACGAAGCACAATCCCGGCGCGGACGCCTTCAACATCGAGGAAACCCGCGATTTCATGCCGCAGATGGGGCCAATGGTCGGCTACGCGGTCACGCTGGTGATCGAGCCCGGCAACGCATCGCATCGAAAAACCAATCCGGGGGCAGGGGAGGAGTATCGCCGTTATATCGCCAGCATTCCCGGCCCGAAGATCATCGTCGTCCAGGATCTCGACAAACCACGCGTCCTCGGCTCCGCCTGGGGCGAGGTCAGCGCGAACATGTTTCGCGCCCTCGGCTGCGTCGGCACCATCACCGACGGCGCGATTCGCGATCTCGATGAAATGACCAACGCCGGTTTCAAGGCGCTCGCACGCCGCCTCTGCGTCGGCCATGCGCATGTGCATCCCGTGCGCTGGAACTGCGAAGTCGAGGTCTTTGGCCGCACCGTGCATCCGGGTGATCTCATTCATGCCGACAAGCACGGCTTCATGATCATCCCACCCGAGGACCAGCCGAGGCTGCTCGAAGCCGCTCGCTTCATGGACAGCAACGAATGCACCACCGTCATCCCCGCCGCCCGCGACAGCGCTGGCCGCAGCACGGAGGAACTCCTCGCCAACCTCGAAGCCTCCATCACGCAATTCAGCGCCAACGTGAAAGCCAAGTTCAGCCGCGAAGGCGAGTGGTAATCAATCATGCTCATGCAATCCATCCTTTCCATTCTTCTCATCACTCTCACGTTGTCGGCCGCCTCTGCCGAAAGCCTTGTCACGCTCAACGTCGAGCCTTCCAAAGAGCATCCGCGCAACTCCGAAGGCTCCTTCGCCACGCTGGCCTCCGGCCGCGTCATCTTCATCTACTCGCAGTTCTACGGCGGCAATGGCGATGAGAGCCCCGCACGCCTCGTCAAAATCCATTCCGATGACCAAGGCCGCACCTGGAGCGCACCCGTCACCGTCGTGGAGAACACCGCAGGCAACAACGTGATGAGCGTCTCGCTCCTGCGCCTCGCCAGCGGCAAGCTCGCCATGTTTTACTGCATCAAAAACAGTTGGATCGATTGCCGCCCGCACATGCGCCTCTCCACCGACGACGGCGAGACCTGGACCGAGCCCAAACTCATCCAGCAGGCCCCCGGTTACTTCGTTTTGAACAACGACCGCGTCATCCAGACCGCCAAAGGCCGCCTCATCGTCCCGCTCGCCTTTCATCGCTCCCGCGGCACCGATCCGCACACCAGCAAATCGTGGGACGCCCGCGCCATCGCCACCTGGCTCTACTCCGATGACGAAGGTGCCACCTGGACCGAATCCTCGAGCTGGTGGGCCATGCCCGTTCGCAGTGGTAGCGGCTTGCAGGAGCCCGGCGTCGTCGAACTCGCCGATGGCTCGATCTTCTCGTGGTGCCGTACCGATCAGGGCGCTCAATACGGCTTCCGCTCCACTGATGCAGGCAAGACCTTCACGCCGCCCGAACCCACCGAGCTGAAATCGCCGAACGGTCCAGCCAGCATCAAGCGCCTGCCCGGCAGCAGCGACCTCCTGGCCATCTACAACGACCACTCCGGCATGTTCCCGTTCCCGCCGAAGAAGCGCAATCCCTTCGTCGCCGCCCTTTCCACCGACGGCGGCAAAACCTGGCCGCAGCGCAAGCTCATCGAAAGCGACCCCGACGGCCTCTACCACTACACCGCCATCCATTTCATTGGCGACGCCATGCTCATCGGCTACTGCGCTGGCGACAGCAAAGTCGGCGCCCTCAATCGCCTCCGCATCCGCCGCATCACATTGGATTGGCTGCGGTAATCGCCATGGCGGCTGAACTCATACGCGACTCATGACGCACACGGTCACAATCATCAGCACCCTGTTGCTGGCTCCGCTGGCGGCGCTTCTCTGCCTCGCGCCCTCCGTTTCTGCGCAGGATCGAAAGCCCGTTTTAGTCGAATCGAAGCGCATTTGGGACCGGGCCAAGAACAACTCCTTCACCGATCTCACTCGCTTTCGGGACCAGTGGTTCTGCTGCTTCCGCGAGGGCATCGCGCATGCTGGCGATGACGGCAAGGTGCGCGTGCTGCATTCGCCCGATGGCGTCGAGTGGACTTCGGCGGCACTGATCGATGAGAAAGGTGTGGATTTGCGTGATCCGAAGTTCTCCATCAAGCCGGATGGGCAATTGATGATCATCGCGGGAGGTTCGGTCTGGGACCAGGAGACCAAGCCCGCGCTGCTCAAGACGAAGCAACCCCGAGTGATGTTCTCCACCGATGGTCTCACCTGGACAAAGCCGGCTAAAGTTCTCGAAGAGGGCCAATGGCTCTGGCGAGTCGATTGGCACGAAGGCAGAGCTTACGGTATCAGCTATCCTTACCTGCGTGCGCAACACCCCGATCCCAAGGTGGCGGAGGCGGCGGAAACGAACGGCCCCGTGCCGCCCGGTCCTTATCCGTGGAAGGTCAAGCTCGTGACCAGCACAGATGGCTTGAATTGGGAACTGGTAACGCATCTCGACGTGCCTGGACGTCCCAACGAAGCCACCGTGCGCATTCGCCCGGATGGTGAAATGATCGCGATGGTGCGGCGCGAACGCGGCAACTACTTTGGCTGGATCGGCAGCAGCAAGCCGCCGTATCGCGAATGGCGCTGGCATGAAACGGAGCACCGCTTTGGCGGACCGAACTTCATCGTGCTGCCAGATGACTCGCTCATCTCGGCAGGCCGCAGCTATCGGCAGCCTTTTTCCACCGTGATCGCCAGCATGGACCGTGAGCACTACGACATCGCGCTGAAACTCCCCAGTGGCGGCAGCGATACGGGTTATGCAGGCATGGTGTGGCACAACGATGAGCTCTGGGTCAGCTACTACTCCTCGCATGAGGATAAAGACGGCAATCCACCTCCGAACCGCCATGTGGAGCTGCCATGCGCGATTTATATAGCACGCGTCCGATTCCAAAAATGAAGCCCATCGTAACCCTGCTCACCACCCTCGTCGCACTCCCTCTGCTCGCCCATGCACAGACCGTTTCACTGAAACCCAGTGACGCTGGCATGAGCGTCGAGATCGATGGGCAAGTCTTCACGGAATACATCACCAAGGAGGTGGCGCGGCCCTACATGTATCCGCTCATCGGTGCGGCTGGGGTGAATGTGTCGCGGGAGTTTCCGATGAAAAAGGATGTGCCGGGCGAGGCGATGTTTGTGGATCATCCGCATCATCGCTCGCTGTGGTTTGGACACTCGCGGATCAATGAAATCAACTTCTGGGCGGAGTATCAGGTATTCGGCAAGCAAGCGCACTCCGGCTTCTCAGATGTGCAGGCGGCTGGCAATCAAGGGCACTTCACCGCCTCGACGCACTGGATTGGACCGGACAACAAAGCCGTGATGACCGACGAGCGCCGTATCACCATCACCGCGCTGCCAGAGGGCGAGAAGACACTCGATTTCGACATCACGCTGAAGGCCAGTGAAGGCGATGTCTTGATCGGTGACACCAAAGAAGGCACCATGGCCCTGCGCCTCTGCCCATCGCTCAGCATGAACAGCAGTAAGAGCGGCGTGAAAACAGGTCCCTCAACCGGGCACGCATTCAACAGCAACGGCGTCCGCGATCTCGATATCTGGGGCAAGCACGCGAACTGGGTCTGCTACTACGGCCCCGACCCGAAAGGCAATGCCGTCGGCGTCGTCATCTTCAGTCATCCCAGCAATTTCCGCTCGCCGACCACCTGGCACGCCCGCGACTACGGACTCTTCGCCGTGAATCCCTTTGGCCTGCACGATTTCGAACCCAACAAACCCGCAGGCGCTGGCGACTACACCATCAAGAAAGGCGACAGCCTCACGCTGCGCTACCGCTTCTACTTCGCCAAAGGCCAGCCGAAACCAGAGGCCCTGGAGGTGAGATTCCAAAGCTATGCCAAAGAGAAGTGACCCGTTTCTGCTGTTCGTCTTTTTGCGATATTTCGACGGCTCTCGGCTCATCAATAAGCCTGAAACTGGGATGCGCAAAGTGGAGTGCCAACAACGATCACCCGATACACGCATGAAACACACCCGCACACTTCTCATCACGCTGCTGCTCGCATCGCTAGCCCCTCTCCGCGCCGTTGAAAATGACGACATTCAGATCACCGACCGCACGGTCATCTTCAAACACACCAGCACCGATCCGAAGGACCCAGCGAACCATTCGGGCTACAATCTCGGGCCGAGCCTCGCGCTGCTGCCGGATGGCCGACTGATGGCCGCGTGGTTCTCGTCACCATCGGAGGGCGCGGAGTCGCAGCGCATCGTGCAGGCGTTTTCATCGGATCAAGGCCGCACTTGGGGCGAGGCGACTGTCTTGCAGGACATCGCGGGCAGGGCCGACTTCGATCCCTCGCTTTTCGTCGCCGGGAAAGAGACGTTCTTGTTCTTTTCCT
>CAMCWM010000303.1 GCA_945882215.1 Akkermansia muciniphila
GTGCCGTCCGAATACAAAGGGCTCACGTATCCCATGAGACCAGGTGGGAACCCGCGTGATGAAGCTCTGTCTTCCAGTGAAGGCATGACATGTCACTTCAGCGCGTAGCCCCCGCAGTTGATGAATCGGGCCGGGCCACAAAGCTCGAAGACGAACACCGCAGGAAGTTAAAAGGCCGCGCGAGGCGGCGGAAATTTCAAAGATTCACCCGCGGCATTGACGCCGCCGGGTCATGCTGCTGATGCTAGGCCCTGATGCGCCGCAGATCAACCCTCATGGCGGCACCCCGTGTTATCATAACACGATGATCCGCCGCTCATTGTGGCAAAACCTGCCCACGGCCACGTTTGATTGCCCCACACCATGAGATTCTCCATCATCGCCGCCTTCCTTGCCGCCAGCGGCGCCTTCGCTCAGGACAAGGCACTGCTCGACCTCGCGCTTGAGCCGCCGGTCATCAATACCGCGCCCGGACCCGAATACGACGCGGAGAAGCGCCCCGGCAACATGATCATCGGCCTCGATCGCACGCCGAAAGGCCGCCTGTGGGCCGCGTGGGTCGGCAATGGCGATTCGCCCAACGGGTTTTTCATGCTCGCCACGAGTGATGACGATGGCAAATCATGGTCGAAGCCGTGTGCCGTGATCGATCCGCAGGATGGAGAGCTGAACGGTGTGCGTTACGAACGCCGCGCGCTCGTCGGCAACCTGTGGACCGATCCCCTGGGCCGCCTGTGGTGCTTCTTCGATCAAAGCATCGGTTACTTCGACGGTCGCTGCGGAGACTGGTTCATCCGCTGTGATGATCCCGACGCCGCCGAGCCGAAATGGACCGCGCCAGTGCGTTTCGCCGATGGTTGCACACTGAACAAACCCACCGTGCTCTCGAACGGCGACTGGCTGCTGCCGGTGTCGCTCTGGACACGCGACCGCATGCACGGTCCCGGAGTGGACAAAGAGGCGCACAAGGATCTCGATGTGATCCGCATGGCGAATGTCTTTGCCAGCACGGATCAGGGCAATACGTGGACACGGCGTGGCGGCGTGGTATTCCCGCGCACGGACTTCGATGAGCATATGATCGTCGAACGCAAGGATGGCAGCCTGTGGATGCTCGCCCGAACGAAGGATGGCATCAGCGAGAGCACGTCCACGGACAAAGGCATGACCTGGAGCGAGCCGCAGCCGAGTGCGATTCAGAATCCGAGCGCGCGCTTTTTCATCCGTCGCCTTGCCTCGGGTAAGCTGCTTCTTGTGAAGAACGGGCCGATCAATGTGCGCCTGCCGAATCGCACGAATCTGAAGGCGTTCTTGTCGGATGATGATGGCAAGACCTGGGGCAAGGGGCTGCTCATTGATGACCGCGCCTCCGTTTCCTATCCCGATGGCTTCCAAGCGCCGAATGGTGACATCCACATCCTCTATGATTGGAGTCGCCACACGGACGCCGAGATCCTGCACACGAAGTTCACCGAGGAAGACTTTGCTCCGCGCAAACCGGCTCCACCGACTCCGCTGGATCATGCCAAACCACGCGCCACCAACGCCGCTCCCGTCTGGATTCCGAAGAAAACAGTCGTGAACAAGGCGCTCGCTCCGAAGCTGCCGAAAGACATCACGCCTGATCCGAAATGGGTCGCGCAAGCCGCCGAGGACGCGAAGCAGGACTTCAAGAGCATCCCCTATGATGGCATCACGCCGAACAAGATGGTCTGTGACACCACTCTGCGCGAACTGCCCGATGGATCGTGGATACTTTTCATTCTGGCCGGTGGCGACACCGAACCTTCGCCGCTGAACTACACGGGCGTCACGCGCAGCACGGATCAGGGCAAAACGTGGACGCCGCTAGCACCCTTCGATGTCGGTTTCCCGCGCGAGGGCAAGACCATCGGCCAGGGGCCGACGGAGCTGATGATTCTCGGCCAGCGCAGCACGTTTTTTTTCTCCACGCATTCAAAGCACTGGGCGAATGACTGGCGCTCATGGTATCTCACCAGCGACGACTCCTTCAAGACCTGGAGCAAACCGATGGAAGTGCCCGGTCGTCTCAAGGAGCGCACCTTCATCCGCAAACACATCGTCTGCAAAGACGGACGCATCATGCTTCCGTTCCAGCACTACATCGGGCCGGATGATCAGCAGAAGCTGCCGCCGTTGGAGCGTGAGTTCACCAACCCTCGCAACGGCGTTCTCATCAGCAGCGATGGCGGCAAAACCTGGAGCGAGCACGGCAACATCCGCCTCACGCCGAACAGCCGCTACTTTGGCTGGGCGGAGAACGACCTTTTCGAGCACCCCGATGGCCGCATCACCATGGTCATCCGAGCCGACGGCCTCGGCGGCCTGCTTTACAAAGCCGAGAGCAAAGATGGCGGCAAAACTTGGCCCGAGTTTGCCAGCGTCACGGAGATCCCCAATCCCGGCAGCAAGACCACGCTCTACAATCTGGGCGGAGATCGCGTCGCCATCCTGCACAATCCCAACAGCAAGCACCGCAGCCCCATGGCGCTGTGGATCAGCTTCGATGGCATGAAGACCTGGCCCTACCAGCGCGTGCTCCAGCAGGAGTCCGTCGATGGTCCGAAAGGCCGCATGAACTACCCCGACGGCTTCGTCAGCAAAGACGGCCAGTGGCTCCACTTCGCCTTCGACGACAACCGTCACCGTGCCGTGCATTACAGCGCGAAGCTGCCGCCGTTGAAATAATTGTCATCGCAACACCGGCGGCTGCCCCGTGCAGGCGAGCACGCTGTGCCACAGTTCCTGCGTGGGATCGACCTTGCGGCGGCCGTGGATGACGAGTTCCAGCGGCAGATGCACGAACGATCCGTGCCAACGCCCGACGAGCATGTTGGTCCTGCCTGACACGGCGGCATGGACCGCACCTTGGGCGAGACGTGAGCAATACACGTTGTCCGCTGCATTCGCGGGCACGCTGCGCACGATGTAGCTGGGGTCGATGTATTTGAGGTTCACCTCGGTGCGGCGCTCCTTGAAGAACGTGTTGATGCGGTCCTTCAAGAACAGGCCGATGTCGCCATAGCGCTGATTGCCGCTGGCGTCGGTGGCACCGCTGGTTTGCATGAGGTGTTGACCTGCGCCTTCAGCCACCACGACAACGGCGCTGCCGCGTTTGTTCAGCCGATAGCGCAGGCTTTCGAGCAGTCCACCCTCTCCCTCTAACTCAAACGGCACCTCGGGAATGAGCACGAAATCCACATTGCTACCCGCTAGCGCCGCATAACAGGAGATGAAGCCGGAATCACGGCCCATGAGCTTGACCAGGCCCACGCCGTTCACCGCGCCGGTGGCCTCGACGTAGGCGCATTTCACCGCCTGCACGGCGGCGGCAAAGGCGGTCTCGAAACCGAAGCTCTTGTCGAGAAACATGATGTCGTTGTCGATGGTCTTTGGGATGCCGACGACCGACTTTTTCAATCCACGTCGTTCGATCTCCTTCACGATCTCCGAAGCGCCCCGCAGCGTGCCGTCACCGCCGATGACGAAGAGGATGTCCACCTTCATTTCTTCCAGCGTATCCACCATTTCACCGATGTCCTGCTGGCCGCGTGAGCTGCCGAGCAGCGTGCCACCAAAGTTGTGCGCCTGTTCGACCGAGCCGGGCCGCAGGACCAAAGGCGTGTGTCCGTAGCGCTGCACGAGCCCTTCGTAGCCATAGCGGAAGCCATAGATGCGGCTGATGCCGTATTGGTGGGTACACTGGTTCACGATGCCGCGGACGATGTCATTCAAACCGGGTGACAAGCCACCGCAGGTCACGATGCCGACCGTCGTCTTCGCCGGGTCAAAGTAGAGCATCTCCCGCGCACCGGCCTCCTCGAAACTGGGCGTCGAGACATCGCGTCCGTCTTCAAGCAGATGGCTGTGGTAGAGGATGCGGTCCGTTTCGCATTTGAACGGAGCCTCCACCGCACCGATGCGGTGCAGCGGCGAATGAAACTGGCAGGGACCCAGCGTGGGAATGGTCGTGTCGAGCGGGGCGGGGGTCATGGTCGGATCACTCCCCTGAGCAGGAGCGATGCCATTCCTTGCCGGGTTTGGATGACACATTGGCGCATTCCCGGCGTTTTCAGCCCTCCCTGCCACCATGAAGCATCTTCTCCTCGCCCTTGTTTCGTCATTCCTCATTCTGGTTTCGTCATTCGCTGCGGAGCAGCGGCCCAACGTCGTCATCATCTTCATCGACGACCTCGGCTACGCGGACATCGGCCCCTTCGGCGCGACGAAGCAAAAGACGCCGAACCTCGACAAAATGGCCCGTGAGGGCATGAAGCTCACGTCATTCTACGCAGCGCCTGTTTGCAGCGTGTCGCGGGCACAACTGATGACCGGATGCTACGGCGCGCGCATCTCCGTGCCGGGTGTTTATTTTCCGGGGCACTCAAACGGCCTGAACCCCGCCGAAACGACCATCGCGGAACATTTGAAGACGCAGGGCTACGCCACGCAGTGCGTCGGCAAATGGCACCTCGGCGACCAGCCGGAGTTCCTGCCCACAAAGCAGGGCTTCGATCACTACTTCGGCATTCCATACTCCAACGACATGCAGAAGACCGCGAAGGACACAGGCGCGAAAGTCGTGCCGCTGCTGCGTGATGACAAAGTCGCCGAACTCCTCACCGACGAAGCCCAGAGCCGCATCGTCGAGCGCTACACGGAGGAGGCAGTTGGTTTCATCCGTGCCAGCAAGGACAAGCCTTTCTTCCTCTACTTCCCGCACACCGCCGTCCACACGCCCATCTGGCCTGGCGAAAAGTTTCGCGGTAAATCACAGAACGGACGCTTCGGCGACTGGGTGGAGGAGGTGGACTGGAGCGTTGGCCGCGTGCTCGAAACGCTGCGTGAACTGAAGCTCGATGAAAACACGCTCGTCGTCTTCACCAGCGACAACGGCCCCTGGCTCATCAAAGGCGCGGACGGTGGCAGCGCCCTCCCGCTTCGCGGTGGCAAAGGCAGCACCTGGGAAGGTGGCGTGCGCGTGCCCACCATCGCCCGCTGGCCCGGCAAGATCGCACCCGGCAGCGTGTGCGATGCCATCGCTGGCACCATCGACCTCCTGCCCACCTGCGTCAGCATCGCCGGAGGCAAAGTGCCCGCCGAGCCCGTCATCGATGGTCGCGACCTCTCTCCACTGCTCTTTGGCAAAACGACCGAGTCACAACGCGAGGCGCACTACTACTTCGCCAGTTACAACCTCCAGGCCGTGCGCCAGGGCCCGTGGAAACTCGCCATCGCCACCCAGCCCGAAACCATGGGCAAAGGCGCTGCCAATGATGCCAGCAAGAACCCGCGCCTCTACAATCTCGATACCGAGATCGGCGAGCAAACCAACCTCGCCGACAAGCATCCCGACATCGTCGCCAAGCTCACCGTGCTCGCCGACAAGATGAACGCCGAACTCGGCGGCAAAGAACCCAAAGCCCGCCGTCTCGCGGGCGAAGTCGCCAATCCGGTCACGCTCTATCCCACGAGCGACAAACCCAAGGAACGCCGCGCTCCCAAGGCCAAAGGCAAGCCCACCGACCTCTCAAAGCTCCAGCCCGGCGACAAACTCGACGCCGAAGACGCCCCGCACATCGCCGACACGCCCTTCACCCTCACGTGCGAGCTCACCACCGCGCAGCGCGATGCCATCCTCATCGCCCACGGCGGTGCCAGCACCGGCTACGCGCTCCATCTTAGCGGCGGCACACTGATGTGGGCCATCCGCCACGGCAAAACCCTCACCACCGCCCAGACCGACTACCCCGCCGACAACCAACCCCACCGCATCACCGCCACCCTCGGCAAAAAAGGCCAGCTCACCCTCCAGCTCGATCAAAACGAGCCCATCACCGCCCCCAGCCCCAGCCTCATCCGCTCGCAGCCCAAAGAAGACTTCTGCCTCGGTCACGACAACAAGGTGCCGGTGGCCACTTACACGGCGAAGGGGAAGTTTGAG
>CAMCWM010000304.1 GCA_945882215.1 Akkermansia muciniphila
GCTGCTGGCACTGTTCTTCCGCCCGCCGACGCACGGGCCGGAGGGTGAGGTGAAACATTGATCTCTCACGCTAAATGCCCTTGAAAGCGGCCATCATCCTCTGCCTCGCTCTCGCCACCGTGCTGCATGCGGCGGACAAGAAGCCGAAAGCCATGCGCACGAAGGGCGAGGTGCTGTTTGCAGACGAGTTCAAGTCCGACAAGTTGGATGAAAAGTGGGAATTTAACAAAAGCGCGGACGGGGCGAAGTTCCCCATCAAGGACGGTGCCTTGGAACTCGACCAAGGCGGTGCTCAGGGAGCGGTGATCTGGCGTGCTTTCGACACGCCGGTGCAAGATGCCTCGATCCAACTGCTCGTGCGACCCTGGGCCTGCAACTGGATCGCCTTCGGCTTTTATGGTCCGGGAGATCGTCCGGGAGGTGAGCGCAAGCTCCACATCGTGGTGGCCAAGACCGGCGCGGTGGCGATACGCGATGTCAAAAATCAAGACTCGCTGAAGGCGGTGAACACGAAAATTCCGCCGGAAGAATGGCTGCGCGTGAGTTTTGAGTCGAAGGGCGACAAAATCACCGTGTCCGTCAACGACCGCGAGGTGTTGGAATACAAGACCGAACTGACCGAGGGCGAGAAGGCCGGCGTCCTGCTCAATCTCTACGGCGGCAAGGGCAGCGTGGATGAAATTGAAGTCAAGGTGTTGAAATGACGAATGGCCGGAAAGCGGCGCTTTCGTCATTTGTGTTTCGACATTCATTCGTCATTCGCTAATTCGTCATTCGACATTTCCACTGCCATGAACCCTCCCGGACTCGACCATCTCCTCACCTGCCTGCGCTTTCCTTCCGTTTCCACCGACTCAACACGCAATGCCGATGTGCGTGCGTGCGCCGAATGGCTCTTGAGCAAGGTGCGGGAGATGGGATTGACGGGCGAGTTGCATGAGACGCCCGGTCATCCGGTGCTGCTGGCAAAAAATAAACACGTCGCCGGTCGTCGCACGGTGCTGCTGTATGCGCATTACGACGTGCAGCCGGCGGAGCCGTTGGGTGAATGGAAATCTCCTGCGTTTGAGCCCACGATCCGCGACGGCCGCATCTTCTGCCGTGGCGCGACGGACAACAAAGGCCAGCTCATGGCGCATATGCAGGGCCTGGCCGAAACGCTGGCAAAGCACGCCGATCTGCCGGTGAATTTGACGCTGCTGTTTGAAGGCGAGGAGGAAATCGGCAGCCCGAACTTGAAGCCGTTCCTCGAACAGCATCGCGACGAGTTGAAGTGCGATGTGGTAGCGATTTCAGACACTGGAATGGTCGCTCCAGGCGTCGGGACCTTCACCTATGGCCTGCGTGGCATCGCCTGCATGGAAGCGAAGGTGCATGGCCCGGCGATTGATCTGCACAGCGGCATCTTCGGCGGTGCCATCGCGAATCCGGTCACAGCCGTGGCACGTTTGACCGCCACGCTGCATGATGCGGAAGGACGCGTGAAGATTGACGGCTTCTACGACGGTGTGCGTGACATCGCGGATTGGGAGCGCAAGGCCTGGGCCGAGTTGGGCGATGGTGATGCCGAGATGCTCGAACTCACCGGATCGCCCGCGCTTTTCGGCGAACCGGGCTACACTGAACGCGAACGCCGCTGGGCGCGGCCCACCGCCGAAGTGAACGGCATCGGCGGCGGTTATCAAGGCGAAGGCTCGAAGACGGTGATCGGTCGCGAGGCATTTGTGAAGCTGTCCTTCCGCCTCGTGCCGGATCAAGATCCTGATCTTGTGCTGAAGCGTGCTGAAGCACATTTGCGGGCACATTTGCCGAAGGGCGTGCGTCTTGAGATCATCCCCGGTCACACTGGCATGCCGTATCTGATGGACCCGTATTCCACGCTCGGCACAGCGGCGCAGCGTGCGCTGAAAAAGGTCTTTGGCGACAAGATCGCGCTCATCCGCGAAGGAGGCAGCATTCCCATCGTGCAGGCCTTCAAAGACGTGCTGAAAGCCGACACGCTGCTGCTCGGGCTCGCGTTGCCGGACTGCCAGGCGCATGCGCCGAACGAGAACTTCCCCATCGCGAATTTCGAGGCTGGTGTGCGCTTGAATCAGGCGCTGCTGGCGGAACTGGTGTGAAATATTTTCACACCGTCCGCAACCAAGCCTTGGGGCGCCTGTTTGAGCCGTCGTGCTTCCAATAACCAAACGCACTCACGACATGAAACTCAAAAAATCATTCATCTATGGCATCGGCATCCTGTGCCTGACCTGCTTCGCCAGCGCCCAGGAAGGCGAACGCAAAGGACCGCCTCCTGAAGGCGGCCAACCCGGCAGACCTCCCGGTGCTCCCGGCGGCCCGCAAGGCGGCGACGCAGCAGGTCGTCTCGCTGAATTCATCAAACGCGCCGACGCGAATGCGGATGGCAAGATCAGCAAGGACGAATTCTCCGAGATGGGCAAGAAGGAGAGCTCGGATCGTTTTGCCAAAATGGACGCCAACAGCGACGGCTTCGTCGATCAAGATGAGATCGGCAAGATTGCGCAAATGGCGCGTGCGGGTGCTCAAGGACAGGGCATGCGCCGTCCTGAAGGCGGCTCCCCTGGTGGCGAAGGCGGCTTCCGTCGTCCCCCTGGCGGTGAAGGCGGACGCCCTGAAGGCGGTCCTCGTCCTGAAGGCTCGCCAGAAGGCGGCCCGCGTCCTGAGGGCATGCGCCCCGGTGGCCCTGGCGGCGAAGGCGGTCAGCGCGGCGGCGGCATGTTTGGCGACCCCAAGGAAATGTTCAAACGCATGGATGCCGATGCCAATGGCAGCGTCTCCGAAGATGAGTACATCAAGGCCACCGAGAAGATGCGTGAGATGATGCGCAGTCGTGGCGGTCAACCCGGCCAGCCTGGACAGCCCGGTCAAGGCGGCGGTTTCCGTCGTCCTGACGGTGCCCCTGGTGGCGCACCCGGTGGAGAAGGCGGTTTCCGCCGTCCGCCGAGCGAAGGTGATGCGCCCAAGGCTCCTGCTCCTGACAAACCGAAAGATGCCGCCTAATCACAGCCGCTGATCTAAGTTCAAATCGCGGGATGGTCGAAAGGCCATCCCGCTTTTGTTTGCAGGCGGCGGGGCTTGTGATGCGCTGAGAGAGGTTTATGGATGAGGCATGGTCGCAGTTGCTGACTTCAACCGCATAAACACAGCCCTTCACCCCTGGCAATCGTTTCGCCTGCTTCCATTCGCGTTGGTTGTTGTTTGCACGACTGTGGCGGCTTCACTTTCACACGCGCAGGAGTCGCCGGTCGCGGCGTTTGTGCCAGGCACCGGCACGCGCGCGGATGTGAAGCCCTTCTATTTTTCCATCCCAGCTCCACGCGGGCAAATCCTGGACAGCAAGGGCCGCCCGCTGGCGCAAAACACCACGGTGCGCCGCTTGCAACTGACCGTGCCGGCCGCGCAGCGGAGCACGCTGGAGACGTACACCGCCTGGCTGGAGAAGACCCTTGCCGAACTCAGCCAGGATGTGCCTGTGGCCCGCATGCCGACCGCAGATCAGTTGAAACGTCATTTTGAAGACCGCCGCGAACTGCCCGTGACGGTGAGTGACGCGCTGCCCCAGGAGGCGGTCATTGACGCAAAAAAACACCCGCATGCCAATGTGCGCACGGAGTATGCGCGGCATTATCCGCAGGGAGACATGGCGGCGCATCTTCTCGGCTATGTCTCATCGGAGGGAGCTCCGCCCGCCGGTCCTATCTTGCGTAACGAGCCGCTCTGGCAGCGCACGGGCGGGGCAGCGGGGCTTGAGGCAGCCTTTAACAAGCAGCTCACCGGCACCGATGGCACGCTGTGCGTCATGATGTCCGATGCGGGCAGCGTTGCTTATGAGCAGGTCTTCGTCGCGCCCGAGGGCGGGCGTGATGTCGTCACCACATTGAATCTCGACACGCAGCGAACCGCCGAGAGCGCGCTGAACCAGTCCGGCAAGCGCGGAGCCATCGTCATTGTGGACGCGTTCACTGGCGACATCCGCGCGATGGCGAGCAATCCACGCTTTGATCCCAATGCTTTTGCGCGTGGCATTTCCAGCAGTGACTTCGCCGCTCTGACGCAGAATATCGATGGTCCGCTCTTCGATCGTGCCGTGCAGGGCAGTTATCCTCCAGGCTCGGTCTTCAAGCCCATCGTCGTCATGGCCGGACTACGCGCCGCAACGGTAGATGCCTTTCGTGAATTTCAATGCGGCCCCACGCTCATGATCGACGGGCGCGAGTTCGACAACTGGTCCAAGGATGACAGCGGCTGGTTCAATGCGCGCGCCGCCATCATTCGCTCCTGCAACACCTACTTCTATCAGTCCGCCATGGTGACGCGGGACATGCCGATTCTCTACATGGCGCATGAATTCGGCCTCGGTCAGGCACCCGTGCTGCCTCTGAAAGCCTCCGCAGGCTCGCTGCCACGGCGCGCGCCGTCGAATCACGATCTCGCGAACCTGTCCATCGGCCAGGGCGTCACGGAAGCCTCTCCGCTGCAAATGGCGATGGCGATGGCCACCCTTGCCAATGGCGCCTGCCGTCCGCGGCCGCGACTCGTGATGCAGACGCAATCTCAGGCCGGTCAGGTCGGCGATGTGACCAGCCCGGCGCGTGAAGCTCTCATTCCCGTGAGCGATGTGGATCTCGAGACCGTGCGGCACGCGATGTTTGGCGTGGTGAATCACGTCAACGGCACTGGCAAGGCGGCACGCTTGAAAAACGTGCCCGTGCATGGCAAAACCGGCACTGCTCAATGGGTGTTGCGCGGGGAGAAGGCCAATGTCGTGTGGTTCTCCGGCTATGTGGGCACCAATCCGCCGCTGGCCTTCACCGTCACCATTGAGGGCAATGCCGGCCAGGGTGGTCTGTCTGGCGGCGGCACGGCAGCACCGATCATCGCGAAGGTCCTGCGCGACATCCAGGAGCGGCCTGCCGTCCATGGTGTGAGTTATGAGAAGGCTACAGTCATCGAAGAAACAGATCCACTCACCGCGCCTTTGACGCCTGCCTACATGCTCGGCGCACCGCCACCGCCTCCACCGGAGCGTGGGGGCTTTTTCTCACGCCTCTTTCGCTGACCAACCATGAAACCCTTTCTCCACAAGCTTCGCGAACGCTGGCGGCGGCTTCCCACCTGGCTGCGCCGCCTGAGTGGTGCGAGCGCCATCGTGTTTCTCGTCGGCTTGATTGCCCTGGGCATCGTCTGGCAGCACTATGCCGGCATTGCCGCCACTTACGACATGGAGGCACTCACGCGTGGTCAGAATGAGACTCTCATCGTGGATGTCAGGGGCGAGCTTATCGGCAGCGCCAGCGACATCGAGCGCGAGCCGGTCACGCTTCAGAACGTGCCGCCGCATCTGATCCAGGCCGTCATCGCCACGGAGGACGCGCGTTTTTATTCCCACCCCGGCTACGACATCATCGGACTCACCCGTGCCGCCGTGGCGAATTTTACCTCGCAGGGCATCCGGCAGGGGGGCAGCACCATCACCCAGCAGCTCGCGCGCAATGCCTTCGGCCTTCAGGGGCGGACCTATGAGCGTAAGCTGACGGAAATTTTTCTTTCCATGCGCATCGAACGCGAACGCACGAAGGATCAAATCCTCACCGACTACTTGAACCGCATCTACCTCGGCCACGGCTGCAGCGGCGTGGGGGCTGCGGCGCGCTGTTACTTTGGCAAAGACGTGAGCGACATCACGCTCATCGAGTCCGCCACGCTGGCCGGCATCATCAAGGCCCCCGTCGCCTTCTCGCCCATCACCCAGCCGAAACTGGCCCGTCAAAAGCGCGACCTCACACTCAAGCGCATGGCGGAGACCGGAGCCATCACCGAGGCGGAGGCTGCGGTCGCCCAGGACCAGCCTGTTTCCGTCAGGTATGACAAGACGCGTGTGCGCACCGGCTCCATGCTCGCCGCCGCCCGGGCGG
>CAMCWM010000305.1 GCA_945882215.1 Akkermansia muciniphila
CAGCCGTGCCTCGGGGGCCGCGCCGTCTTTGACGAGGTTTTTGAGACGCTCGATCTCACGCTCTTCCTCGGCCAGCGTCGCCTTGGCAGAGGCGAGCATCGCCTGCTCCTCGGAATCGCTCAGCAGGGCCAGCAACGTGCCCTTTTTGACGAAGTCCCCGTCGTTGAAGGACAACTGTGTCACCGACTCGGTCACGTTGGAGCTGATGTCGATGGACTCAAAGGACCGCACGGTGCCGATGGCATCAAGATCGAGCGCGTAGTTCTCCTTGGCCACCTTGGCGGTCAAAACCGGGGCCGCGCCTTTGATGGCAGCCGCAGGTTTGACGGTGGAAGCTTGATCACGCTGCTTCAGAAACATCCACCCGCCAGCAACCACCCCTCCGGTGACGAGGATGAACGCAAAGAAACGAAAAAATGCACTTGGCCTGGCTTCGGACATTGGGGGGATGCAAACAAACGCAGGCCGGAGAAAATCACTAGCAAGAAAGCAATGGATTCACACCGCGACGGCCAGCGCCGGAGGGCGATGGCAAATGGGAAAGTGGAAATGGGAAAACAGATCAGCATTTGACTCCCTCGTGCCTCACACGCGTGTCGGGCTACGCCCAATGCTGCGCATTGTCTGTCTCGCGCTTAGCCGCCGCGCTCGGCTCTGCTTTCTGCTTTCCGTTTTCAGCTTTTCAGCTTTGCCCTCCTATCTCCTCAGCGCCAGGATCAGCTCATCAAGTTTGTTGAGCACGTCCTGCATCTGATTGGAGCTGTAGTCCATGGCAGCGACCTGGCCCAATTGGCTCACGCTGTTGCTGATGTTGCTGGAGGCGTTCAGCACGCCCGTGATCGCGCTGTCGAGCTGGGCCAGCGTCACCTCGCCCGGCGGGCCTTGGGTGCCGGGCAGGCCTTCGTTTCCCTGCGGCCCTGGCTCACCTTGGGGGCCTTGCGGCCCTGGAGCGCCGTCACTGCCGCTGCTGCCCGGCGCGCCATCGTTGCCTGCCGGTCCTTGCGGCCCGGGAGCACCGTCGGCTCCGTTCATCCCCGGTGGCCCTTGCGGACCGGGCGGCCCGCCGGGATCACCGGCAGGCCCTTGGGGTCCAGGCGGCCCCTGCGGCCCCGCCGGAATCGCATCGATGAGGTCTTTGAGGCCGTTCAGTTGCCCGCGCATCTGCGCCGAGGAGTTCGGCGAGTTCGCGACAGGGAGGTTGGGATCGAAGGGCATAAAGTAGGCCAGTTGCGCCGCAACTGGAGGCTTGAGATGGAGGATTCCGGTTGCAGCGCAACCGGACTACTTTCACGTCACCACCACACTCGCCACAGGGCTGGGCGGCGCGTCGCCGCCGTCGTTGTAGGCGATGGCGCGAATCTCGACGGTCTGACCAGCGGTGAAGCCGGGCAACGTCTTTTCCAGACCATCGGCGGTGCCGGCGGAGACAAAATCGGCGTCCACGCCCGCCACCTTCTTTTGCAGGCGGGTGCCTGCCATGCGGGTGGAGTAGGACCACTCGGCGTGGATCTTGCCACCGCCTGTGGCGGTGAGGGTGAGCGTGGTGATGATCTCCGGTGCCACGGGATGGGCTGGCACGTTGAGGCCGAAGTCCGTGTAGCGTGCGTCGTCGTCGGCCAGCAGCGTGTCCAGTTCGTCGATGAGGCCGCGCACGCGCTTGCGCAGCGTGCGCACCGCCGCCTTCTCATTGTCCTTCGCTCCGGCGAGCGCCGTCTCCGCGTTGTTGAGCAGGGCACGCGCATTGCTGATGGCCGCGTGCGCCGCGTCGCAGATGGCGGCGGTGGCCTCCATGTCCGCGCTTTCAGAGGCGGGCGTGGCGGTGAAGTAGGCCTTCAAACTGCTCAGCAGGCTGAAGCGGGCATCCTGCGTCGTTGGGATGGCCGTGGTGCCATTCGGCCAGCCCGCCGTCTGCCACTGGGAGTTGAACTGGCTGCCAAACAGCTTCACCAGCCGCAGGCGGCAGTTTTTCAACACGGTGGCCCCGGCCTCGTCCGCCGCCTGATGAGCGGCCGTTTTCGTCCCCACCAGCGTCTCCGCCTGCCCTCGGGCCAACCTCATGGCGTCAAAGGAGGTGATGGCCGCGCGGATCACGGCCTCGGTGTTTTGTTTGATGCCAATGGCGACCTCATGGAGGTCACAGCCATCGGCCAGGTCCTCGGCCAGGGCTTTGAGGATGTCATCGTCGTCGGGTGTTGGGTTGGCGGCCATAATGCGTGGGTGGGTGCGTCGTTTGGATTGCGGGAGAAAAGGTGAAATTGAAGGACTGTCCCAAGACCCGCTGTCCCAGGTGCCCTCGTCCCAGTTAGGCATGAGCGTGATGGTGTGAGGACCGTGAGACGAGGAGAGGAGGTGCCGGGGAGACCGGAGGGCAACGCTCCGGCGTTGCCGTCGTCGGCAAGGCGGGAGCCTTGCCCTCCACCGCCATCCCCTTGAAAATCAGCGTCTTGCGCAGGCAAATCCGCCTGCCCATTCTGGAAAAAAGAGTTTTCTGGAGGGAAAGGAAGGTCCGGCGACCCTGGAAAACTCTTTTTTGAAGGGTGCCCCAAGTGACCCCACGCCGGAAAACTCTTTTCCAGCACCGGGAGAGAATCCCCACCCCTCGGAAAACTCTTTTACGAGACCAAGGCCATGAGGACAGGGGCCGGAAAAGAGTTTTTTGCGCCCCAGGGAAAGTCCCCACCCCTTGGAAAAAAGTTTTCCAGGCCCAGACCCGAGTGACCGGGGGCTGGAAAACTCTTTTCTGGCAGGTCGGCAAAGAGGAGATCCTCGGGAAAAGAGTTTTCCAAGCCCAGAGCACCTTCCCTTCCCGCTGGAAAAGAGTTTTCTGAAGCCCCGCCACCCGCCTTTCCCGGCGCGGCAACATCGGCTGCGGGCTGGGCAGACGGTTTTGGCTTGGCATGGCGGTCGTGGTTGGCATGGGGAGATTCTGCACCCTCCGTTGGATTCCAACAGGGGGCCGCTGGACTCCCCCCTGCCCCGCCTCGATTCGCCGTCTTCAGCGCCGCCCGTTCCTGCGCCTTCCGCCGGGCCATTTTCAGCACCCAGTCCACATTCACGTGCAGGCCGTTGGCCCAGCGCCACAGCACCGCCAGGGAGAGATGAATGCGCCGCCGCTCCAGCCGCCGCAGGTAGGCGCGGTCGATCCCCGTCAGCGCCTCCACCTGATGCAGGGACAGCCCCAGCCGCTGCCGATACCACTTCATAAACTGCCGCACCGCACTGTTGCCCTGCTCGTGATCCACACAGCCATCCCACGGCCCACTGCCCTCCCGCAGCTCCAAACGAATGCCCGTCCCCGTGCCTTCGCAGGCCGTCCGGCGTCGCGTCTTTTTCATCGAGAAAAACGGGTTGGGACTGCGCATTACAGCAAATCGCGAGGCCAATGGGAAGCGGAAAATACTGCAAACGAATAAGCACCATCCCAGCACCAGTGGCAGTTATGATAAGGCTCAAGCTGAGGTGGTTTCGAGAAAGAAAGTGTCCGTCCCACCAAATCTTGAAGCCCTTGCTATCCAAACCGTTCTCCGCTTGGATGTTCATACCGCCCCATGCCTTCCGAAGCCTCAGCCCGCATCGTGATCGACCGCCTCCTGCGGGAGGCCGGGTGGGACGTTGAGAATCCGGCGCGGGTTTCCACGGAGGAAGCTACTGCCGATGGCCGCGCTGACTACCTGCTCAAAAGCCAGCGCACCCACCCGTTGTGTGTGCTGGAGGCGAAGCGCTTCTCCACGGACCCCTACGGTGCCAAGGCGCAGGCCAAGGCCTATGCCGTCAAGCTCGGTGCGCCGTTCGTCATCCTCAGCAATGGCCGCGAGCATTACTTCTGGGAATACGAGACGGGCGATGCACGTCCGGTCGTCGGCTTTCCGTCACCAGCGGACATGGAGCGGCGGGCCAATCTCCGCCAGCATCGCGCAGGAACTGTGGAGACCTCGCTGAAGGCTATTCCGATTCCACGGCGTTTTCGCTCGCAGGGGGACGACTGCGAGACCCGGCCTTATCAGATCAAATGTCTCGAAAAGGCCGATGAGGCTCTTATCTCCGGCATACGGCGCATGTTGTTTGAGATGGCCACCGGCACGGGCAAGACCATGACCATCGCCCTGCTCATCAAGCGCTGGTTTCAGGCGGGCATCATCTCCCGCGTGCTGTTTCTCGCAGATCGCATCGAGCTGGCGCGGCAGGCGTATGACGACTTCACGGACTACCTGCGGGATTATCCCATCACGCTCCTCTTTGGCGGCAAAAAGAGCCTGGAGGGGCAGGTCGTGGTCGGCACGCTCGATACCATCGCCGGTCAGCTTGGTGAGGGCGGCTTCGGTCATGCTTACTTTGATCTCGTCATCACCGACGAGTGCCACCGCAGCATTTACAACAGCCACCGTGCCACGCTCGGCCACTTCGACGCCATCCACATCGGCCTCACCGCCACGCCGAATCCGGGCGAGCTGCGCTGGATCAGCCACCATGAGCGCCAGCTCGTGCGCAGCACCTACATGTTCTTTGAGTGCTGGGACAGCGCCGCTGAGGAGGGCCGCCCCACCTACGCCTACACCATCCAGGAAGGCATCGCCGACAAGTTCCTCGCCGACTACCGCATCTACCTCGCTGAGACACGCCTCACCTTCGACGGTGTCGAGTGGGAGGACGAGGACTATGGCTTCTCCGACTGGGGCAAGTTCATCGAGTCCGAGGACCGCTTGAAGCTCATCATTGAGGAATACTACCGCGTCGAGGAGGAGCGTCCGCAGACGCATCCGCGCAAAACCATCGTCTTCGCCGTCGGGGAGCGACAGGCGGACATCCTCACCCGCTTGTTTAATAAACTCCTGCCCGCTGCGGCTTGCCTGCGCATCGCCCAACAGACAAATCGCTCGCCGGGCGAAGTGCGGGAGTCCTTCGCGCAAAAGATCACCTGCTACGCGAACAACAATAACCCGAAGCCCGTCATTGACGCCTTCAAGTTCGATCCGCTGCCCGTCATCGCCATCTCCGTGGACATGCTGGACACTGGCTACAATCACAAGGAGGTGGAAAACCTCGTCATGCTGCGGCCCACCGGCTCCGCGCTGAAGTATGCGCAGATGCGTGGGCGCGGCAGCCGCCTCTGCCCGCGCATCGGGAAGACCAGCTTCCTCATCTACGACTTCGTCAACAACCACGCCCGCTTCAACGACCCCGGCCAGCAATACCACCGCCCGCGTCCCGTGGGCCAGCGTCCCGGCGAAGGTGGTGGTGACGGCGGTGGCGACATCGTCGATCCGCCACCTCCTCCTCCCCCGCCGCCTCCGCCGCGTGAGTTCATCAACATCAAGGAAGGCGAACTGAGCGATGAGTTCCGTCGTCGTGAGATGATCATCGTCGGCCCCGAAGGTCTCGCCATTGACCGCCGTGAATATCAGGACCACTTCCGCGAGCGCATCGTCGTCCTGCAAAGGACGCACCCCGCCGTGGAGAAGGTGCTCGCGGGTGAATCCCTCAGTGAAGAAGAGTGGGAAGATCTCCGCCGCACGCTGAACAGCCCGCAGTTCTACTTCGACGAAGCCGCTTTGAGAAAAGCTTTCGACCAGCCCACCGGCAGCCTCACCGACTTCATCCGCGCCGCCCTCGGCCTCATCAAGCTGCCCACGCGGGAAGAGCGTGTCGAGCGTGCCTTCAATGCCTGGCTGGCCCAGCACTCGAACGCTGACAAACCCGAGCAAGCCCGCCTGCTGGAACTGCTGCGCAATGTCGTCCTCTCCGCCCTCACTGAGGGCAAGTATCTGTCGCTTGATCCCACGCTGTTCACCAAGCCGCCCTTCACCTTCCTCGGCGGGCGCGTGCGTGCGGAGAGCCTTTTCGGACGCGATGGCTTGCAGTCGGTGCTCAGTGAACTAGATGCCATCGTCAAAGCCGCCTGATCATCTGATTCATGGA
>CAMCWM010000306.1 GCA_945882215.1 Akkermansia muciniphila
GCTGGAAATGTCGAATCACTGCCCATTTCGAGTTTTAACCTTTAACCCCGCCTGCCATGAACGCTTTCTTCTCAGCCCTATCCCGCTTCGCCGCCCGGTGGCGCATGGGTTTGTTGCTGGTGGCTGTGCTGATGACGCTGGCGCTTGGATGGCTGGTGTTGATGACTCTGGGCCTGTTTGATTTTGTGGCGCCGTTTTCGGACGCGGCGCGTCCGGTGGTGTTCGCAGGGTGGTGCTGCGTTCTGGTGTTGATCGCGGTGGGAACGCTGCTGCCCTTGTTGCGGCTTGGACGCAAAGAAGCCGCCGCCTGTGCGGATCTGACGCTCACGCAGCGTCGTCCGGTGACCACCGCGTTGGAGATCTCGCAGCAGCAGGCGGAGGCATCACCGTTGCGCGGCTTTTTGACGGACAAGGCGCTGTGGGAAGCCACGCGGGCGATTTCAGCGCTGAAGTTTCCAGCCAACATGCCTTGGAAGGCGATTCGACGCTCCATCTGGATCAGTGCCAGCGTCATCGTGCTGTTGGTGGGATTGTGTGTGGCGCATTACGACGCGGTCAGCACGATCACGGCGCGACTGTTGCATCCGCATGCGGACATCCCGCCTTACAGCCCGTTGAAATTCGAAGTGACGCCCGCAATTCCGAAAGTCGTGTATGGCTCGGATGCGGAGCTTGAAGTGCGCATCAGTGGCGGAGCGGTGCCTGAGGGCGTGGTGCTGCTCACGCGTGAGGATGAAACAACGCCGACAGCGGAGTCTGGCGCGTTTGCAATGGGCGGCGGACGTTTCGGCCAGCGCTTGCAGCGCGTGACACAGCCCGTGCAGATCGCCTTTGCCGCAGGAAAGGCGCGCAGCCGTTGGGTGACGGTGGATGTGATGCGCCAGCCGCGTGTGGAGGCCGTGATGCTGAAAATCATTCCGCCCGCGTATTCCAACCGGCCCATGCGTGAGTTTGCGCTCGGCACCTCCGACCTTGTGGCCCTGGCCGGTTCGGAAATCGAGGCACGCATCACAAGCAACCGCCCGTTGAGCGGTGGTGAGGCCACTTTGACGCCACCACGCAGTTTGAGCCGCGAAAAACCTGAAACCGTGGTGGCGCGAGCGAGTGGCGGGAAGGAAGTGACGCTGCGATGGAAGGTGAAATGGCCCTGTCTGGTGCGCCTGGATCTCACAGACATCACGGGAGCCGGTTCGGCTTCGCCAGTGGAGCTGGAGCAGAAGCTGCTGCCTGACAATCCGCCGGTTGTGTCGCTCGAATCACCTGCGGGTGTGACTTTGGCCACGCCGGAGAGCGAAGTGCCGCTGAAGGTCGATGTCGAAGATGATCTGGGACTCGCACGCGTCGATCTGGTGCGGAAACTGAGCGGCTTCCGTGATCGTGGCCGTCGTCTGACGGAAGACGCGGCGGACCAGGCGTATGCGTTCGATGAGAAGCTGCAGATGAAGACGCTGGGCGTGGAGCCAGGGCAGACGCTGGAGCTGTATGCCGAGGCGCATGATCACAATCCATCGTTGATGGGCATCGCGAGTTCGAGCGTGGGAAGGATTCAGGTGATCAGCACGGAGGAATACGCGGAGTTGATGCGCGCGCGGACGACACTGAAGGAATTTCAGGCGCGCTTCAGTGCCTTGAATGAGGCTGTGGAAAATGTGCGCGAGTCTTTGAGCGCGGAAGATCGTGCGGCAGCGCAAAAAGCGATGGAGCAGGCCAAAGTACTCGCAGAGGCACTGGCGAAGGATTTCCAGGCATTCGACGCTGAGAAGCAGGTGTCTGCGGAGGCGCAGAAGATCGCGCAGATGATGGAGGACATGCAAAAACGGCTCGCCAGCGGCTCGAAGGATGAGATCGAGAAGATGAAGCAGGAACTGGGCGAGGCGGCGAAGCGCACGAAGGAAATTCAGGAGAAAGGCAAGCATCTGGCCGAGATCGGGCGCGTGCTCGAAATGGCGGCGGAGTTCAAAGCGATGCATGCGCAGCAGCAGCGGCTCACCAAGCAACTGGAGGAACTGGCGCGCGAAGTGATGCTGGGCGACATGCGCAATGCGGCGAAACTCGACAGCCTCTCACGTCAGCAGCAGGCGGTGCTGGACCGCTGGAAAGCCTGGCTGCCGGAACTGCGTGCCGCGGCGGAAGCACTGCCGGCCAGCGAGGCCGACTTGAAGAAGGAGGCGCTCGATTTTGCCAATGCCGCTGACAACGCGGGCATCCAGCGCAGCATGGAGACGGCGATGCAGCAGGCGAAGAAGGACAACACGCCGAACACCTTTGTGAACTCGCAGCTTGCGCTGGTGGGCATGGACACGCTGATGAACAGTGACAACAAACTCTGCCAGAGCTGCAAGAACGGCGGCATCCGGTTCATGACGAAGAACGGCTTGGGCGAAACACTGGCGCAGATGCTTGCGGGCATGTGCAAACGACGCGGTGCTGGCCAAAAACCCGGCGAGGGAATGGCTCCAGGCAACGGCGGCGGTGAGGGCGATGCCGGTGATGGTTTCAGCACGGAGGGCGATCCGCTCATGAACGCGCCGGTTTACGGCCCGGACCGCATGGCGTTCGGAGGTGACAGTGATTTGCGCGGAAAAACCGCCTCCCGTGGCAAGAGCGGCCAGGGCAAACCGATGGTCACGCCGGAAACGGCCAACACCATCGGGACCGAGGCCACACGCTCTTCTGCCAAACGCCAGATTTCGCTGCGCGACGTGCCGGAGAGGTATCGGGATGCCGTGCGGAAGTTTTATGGAGAAGAATCAGTCATTGAAACCACGAAGGAGACAAAGCCATGAAAGTACTCGTCTTATCCATCCTATGCGTCCTGTCCGCGGGATCAGTCGCCAAAGAAGGCGCCATCCAGTGCGGCATGTTGATTTACGCGGGCACGAAGACCTCGCGCTGCTTCAGTGACGAGTTTCTCAGCACCGTTCAGCAGAAAACCAGCATCGCCACCGAGCGTCGCTTCAAGTTTGTGAAGATGGGAACGGACGATTTGTTCGCGTTTCCCTTTGTGGTGATGACCGGTGAGGGCGATTTCACGCTGAGCCAGCGTGAACGGGAGAATTTGAAGAAGTATTTGTGCAACGGCGGCTTCCTGCTGGCGAGCGCGGGATGCTCGAACAAGGACTGGGACAATGCCTTCCGCCGCGAAATGAAGAAGGTGATGGCGGAACAGCCGATGAAAGGCATCGCCAGCACGCATCCACTGTTCCGCACGGTGTTCCAGCTCGACAAGATGAAGCTCTCGAAGTCGAGCGGTGAGGCGAAGCTCGAAGGCGTCGAGCACAACGGGCGGCTCGTGGTGGTGTACTCCGGCCAGGGGCTCAACAACACCGCGAACACGAGCGGTTGCTGCTGCTGCGGTGGCAACGAGATCGGCAATTCCCTCGAAGTGAATGTGAACATCGTCGCCTATGCGCTGCTGCATTGAGATCCTGGTGCTCATTCTGCTGCCGGGTCTGCTTTTGCAGGCTCAGAACGGTCCTGTGCTCGATGCCGGGCCGGAACGGCAGCGGATTGATGCGAGCGAGCTGAATCCGAAACTGCGGGCCGCCGCGGCCACGCTCGATGCCTTGCGTGAGGACGGTGTGAAACCGACGGTGGAGCAATGGGCGGTCATTTGCGAGGCCTGTGGTCTGCATCCAAGCCTGCGCGGATTTGCGGCGGAAGCGAAACCGTTTCCTGCCGTGATGACGGTAGGACTGCTGACTCATCCGCAGTTTGCCGTGCGCATGGGAGCGCTGGAAATGCTGGAAGAGCGTACTCGGAAGGATTCGAGCTTTGATCCTTGGGAACCGGGCGGTGATGCCAGCCGCATTGCTTTGCAGGAGTGGCAGGTTTGGGCGGCACAGCAGGAGGGTGGCAAAGCATCCGAAACGGCAGTTGGAACATCCGCCGAAATCGATGAGGCGAAGATGCGCGGCTATCTCGTCGATATTGCAGGCAATGACGTGAGCAAGCAGGAGCGCGCCGTCGAATCCCTGGCGCAGGCGGGCATGAAGGCGGTGGCTTTTTTGGAGCAATACATGCACGACACGCCGCAGCTCGCTGAAGGCGTGCGCGGGCGCATCAAGCAGACGCAATACCGCCTGGTGTTGCGCGAGGCGCTGCCCAAGGATGCGGCAAGGCTGGCACGTGATCTGGTGTATGGCACGCGGGATCAAAAACTGGCCGCCATGCAGCCGCTGCCGCGCTGTCGTGAGAAGGTGGTGCCCATTCTGGCCGAATTCCTGCCGGATGCGGATGCCTTGATCCGCGAAGCGGCGATGGATGCGATTATTCTGGCGGGTGGAGAGGCTGTTTACGATCTTGTGCAGGAGCGCTTGAAGACAGAGACAGATGAGAACGTGATCCATGCCGTGCTGCGCCGGGTGAGCACGAATTCAGACCGGGGATCGAAGCTGATCGCCGGTTTCATGACCGCGAAGAATGAGGATCTTGTCGTCGCAGCGCTCAACGCGCTCTCCGACGGCAAATCGAACGCTGGCAGGGAAGGGGTGATGACTTGCATCGCCGATCCGCGCTGGCGAGTGCGGGTGGCGGCGCTGGAGTATGTGGGAAAACTGAAACTCAAGAATGCGGAGGAGACCGTGCTGGCCGCGTTCAAGGACAAGGACGAGTTTGTGCGCTATGCGGCGATGAAAGCCGCCGCCGACATGCAACTGGAAGGCGCCGTGCCGCTGATCACTAAGATGGCGCTGGCGGATGACACGCTGCTGGGGCCGGGGACGGATGCCATCGTGCGCATGGGCCGCCTGTTGCCACCTGACCTCGTGAAGGCGCTGCCGGACAAGTCCGGCGAGGCGTTGCTGAGCGTGCTGCGTGCTTTTGGCAAGCAGGCGGGTCATGACGGAGAGCACATCGAATGGAGCCGGCTCATTGAGTCGAACACCAACAGCCATGCCCAAAAAGAAAAGGAGACGGCGATGCAGGCGCTGAACATCGTGCGCTCGCTGGCTTCCCATCGCGACCCAGATGTCAGCGCCATGGCGGTGCAGTACCTTGCCGGGCTGCTGCTGGAGGCGGAGGACAAGCGCCGGGTTCTCGAGGCATTGCAGCGCGCGGATGCGGACGGCAAGATCGCGATTCTGGAAAGCATGCAGCCGGGTCCGTTCGATTTCCGCGAATCGTTGGTCGAGGAGGCTGAGGACCGTGGTGCAACGAGCACGGGTGAGCCTGCCGACCTCTTTGAGCGCATTCTGCGAGAGCCGCCACCACGCAATGAGGCGCAGGAGGCCGTGTATGCCGCATTTGGCGTCACACTTGATGCACCACCAGTCGCACAGCCGCAGGCGAAGCCGGGCGAGCGCTCATGGCAACCGATGGAGAAGGAGTTTCACGACCTGCTTGTCGGCATGATGACACAGCGCGAAAATCCTGAGCTGGCATTCCACGCCGCCACGCAACTGGCGTTCGGCGGCCAGCGGCGTGCCATCGAGGAGATCCATCGTCTGCTGACAAAGCTGGAGCCGCATCAGCGCGCGCGACTGGCAGGTTTTTTGCAGATGGACTCCAAGCTGACTGCGATGAAGGCCGGTCTGGCGCTATTGCGCAGCCTTCTCCAGGATGAATCGCCTGAGGTGCGTGGCGATGCGGTGTATGCCATGCTGCGAAAGAGTTCCTCAGATCGCGTGCGTCTGCTGCTGGATGAGGTGAATCGTCCTGAAGGCAATCTGCGGGCGGTGAACGTTTACGGCTACTCATTGGCGAACGCCACGGAACAAACCAGCACCCGCAATGCCATCCAAAGCTGGAGCACGGAGACCCTGGCACAGCCACAGGCCAGGGAAGATGCGCGCACGCTGGCACTGGTGCTGCTGGGCACCGCGGCCAAGGCGGATGCCGCCCCGCTGGTGCAGTCGTCACTGACGGGGGCGAGTGTGTGGCAGCGCCGTGCGGCCTGGCGTG
>CAMCWM010000307.1 GCA_945882215.1 Akkermansia muciniphila
CCGTGTGCGAGGAGGGCGGGTGCTGCATCACGCCTTCGGGTGATTTTTACAATGTGGAGCGAGGCAATCCGCTGCCCTACAAGCTCCCCATCGAGAAACAGCGCGAGATCGGCATGGTGCGCGAGACGTGGCAGCTTGAGATCGTCGCCGATCCGGCCAGCAACGCGAAGATCGAGCGGCCCATGCTGCGCAGCAATGGCACCGCGCTCACGTTCGACAAACTGATGGAGATCGCGAAGACGAAGGCGGTGAGTTATTTGAAGGTCATCACTTGCAACAACCTCGCCGATCCGCTCGGTCATGGACTCTGGGAAGGCGTGCCGTTGCGTGATGTGCTGTGGCATTGTGGTCCGGTCGAAAATCTGCGCCACGTCTGGTATCACGGCCATCACAACGAGGATCCGAAGCAGATCTTCAAATGCTACCTGCCGATGAATCGCGTCTTTGAAGATCCGCCAGGCGAGCTGCCAGTGATTCTTTGCTACAAGCTCAATGGCGAGTTCCTCACTGGCGAACGCGGCGGCCCCGTGCGCATGATTGTGCCGGAGGCTTACGGTTTCAAATCGGTAAAGTGGCTGCAGCGCATCGGTTTCACCAACGCGCATCAATCCGACGACACCTACGCGAACGGCAACAACGACATCAACTCCTGGCTCAAGACCTTCGCCCGGTTTGGCGATCTGCCGGACAAACTCAAGGCGGGCGAATCGCTCACGATTCATGGAAATGCCCAGATCGGCATCTCCGGCCTCAAGAAAGTGCAGTATTGGCTGCGCGATGTGCGCGAGCCGCTGCCCGCGAATGATCCGCACTTCACCAAGGCTCCGTGGCAGGACGCGCAGATCGTGCCCTTTGATGGCGCCGCGATTGCAGGCTTCAAATCAGCGCCGCTGCATCCCGTGCAGTTTGATCCTGCCACGAAAAAACCGCGTGAGTGGCCGCTGCGGCACACGCTGTGCCGCTGGAGCGCGAAACCGCTCAAAATCACGCCCGGCAGCTACGAGCTGCGCTGCCGGACGATTGATGCGAATGGTATCGCCCAACCGATGCCGCGTCCGTTTCCGAAATCTGGGAAGAACAACATTCAGAAGATGCTGATGGAAGTGATGGCGTGAACTGCCCCGGTTAATTGTGCGCATAGGTCGTGCCATGTGCCGGGGGCAAGTTTTCGTTGTGTTCCCCCATTCAATATCCATGCTTCCGAGTGCCGTCCTGCCTGGCGTGGCGGGGAGGTGCGCGAAGAGTGCTTTGCGCCAACCATCTTCGCCACCTTTGGAGGCCAGCCATGAAAAAACGTACGTGGTTCAAACGGTCCAGTCTGATTTTGTCCGCCGTGGTGTCCATGGCGGCACCCTCTGGGAAGCTCAACTTGTCCAAGGAGGCGAAAATCCCCAAAGGATGCAAAAAATCCAAGTCCCCGCTCTCCAGCGTCGCGGATGAGGGGTATGGGGACACCAGTCCACCGTTTGATGACAATCCTCAGACGAAACAGCGACACCATGCGACCGCACATCGTACGGCGCAGACAGCTCCTGCTGAAGAAGTGCGCCGAGCCCTGCTCGCAGACACGCCACAGGAGGAGGTGCGTCGCGCCGAGCCTTCGGACCGCTACACATGGAAGAACAACATCAATACCACGGTCTTTTGGATCGGTGAAGAGCCCACGGAAAACAATCCCGTGCCGAATCATGCGAGCAGTTGGGACCAGAAGTGGGCGAAGCACTACGGCGGTTACGACGACCCCAATCCCAAGGCGAGGAAAGGATTCCTGCCTGTCGGGTTCACTCCGAAACAGAACCCCTTCTATGTGGCGCTGCCCTACAATGACATCGCCCAGAATGGCCACAAGAAAGAGGCCAGCTCACTCATCCCTTGGTTCAAGGAAGCCTTCACCAGCAAGTGGAAGTCCGTGTGCAAGGGCCGCTGGATCGCCATTCGTAAAGGCGACCGCGTCTGCTACGCGCAGTGGGAGGACGCAGGCCCCTTCACCACGAATGATTCGGAGTACGTTTTTGGCAATGCGCGCCCGAAACCCAATCCCAATCACAACGCCGGTCTCGATGTCTCGCCCGCTGTGCGCGATTTCCTCGGCCTCGATGGCAGTGACATGACGGACTGGAAGTTCGTGGAGTTCGAGGATATCCCCGAGGGACCGTGGGCCGAGCATGGAGAAAACAACCACTTCGTCATGAACCGCAGGGAGACCGAGAAGCGTGCTCTTGCCATGGCTGCTCCGCGGGAAAACCCCGTCATACGCCGTCGTTCCCATGCCTCGGAAGGCTGAGCACTTCATGGCCTGTCTGGGCTCAGCTTTTGCGCAGGCACCACGAGCGGTAGGACAGTTCACCGTCCTTCAGCGCCTCATACACGCGTGATCCGGGCAGTCCCGCGAAGTCACGCCCGAGGGAATGCAGGAACTTGGGCAGGCGCTGGCAGATGAGCGCCTCGCTGCGTGCCGCGTTGCAATCCATGCCACGCAGGACTTCGTCACGGATGTTGCGTGTCTGCACGATTTGCAGGGGTGCGCTGGCCATGGCGCTTTCCCAATCGGCGAACTGATCGCGAAAACGAAAATCGGCATACAAGAAGTGACCGCCTGGGCGCAGCACGCGCGCGACTTCGGCGAGGAAGCCGGGGAAATCAGGGTAGCAGTGCGAGGCCTCGACATTGATGACTGCATCGAGTGATTGATCGGGGAAGGGGAGCTTCTGCGCATCTCCCTGCATAAAGGTGAGGCCGGGCACATGATGGCGCTGTTGGCAAAAATGAATGCCCGTGGGATTGAGATCGAGACCGGTATAGCCAGACGGATGCATCGTGCGCGTGAGCCACGAAGCGCCACCACCGTGGCCACAGCTCACTTCGAGCACCTCTTTGCCACGCAAATCGACCTGGGAGGCGACGTGATGGTAAAGTTGGATGCAGGCACGGTTGGGCTCGTCCTCAGATTCCAGCTTCAGACCGACCGGCGGCTCGGTTTCAAAGGCGTAATTGAGAAACAGCACCTCCTCGCCCCGCAGCCGCCGCGTGAGGAAGGGATACCACAGCCGCCAGATGCCTTTGCGGATGGCCGGGATGGAAAAGAGGCGTTCGAGGAGGGACATGGGAATAAGCAGCGCTTGTGTTTCAGCGTGGCGTGCTCTCTCCTCGTTGTCTATGAGCAACCCAGCCTGCCCGATGTGCGAGATGAATGATGTTTTGGACCATGCCGACCGCTTTGAGTGCATGACCTGTGGTCACGAATGGCCCAAGGAAGCCGTGCCGGACGCGCCTGATGCCGAGCGTGTCGTCAAGGATGCCTACGGTGCCGTGCTCGCGGATGGTGACATCGTGGCGATGATCAAGGATTTGCAACTCAAGGGCTCTTCCCAAGTCCTCAAGATCGGGATGAAGTCCAAGCCCATCCGCCTCGTGGACGGCGATCACGAGATCTCCTGCAAGATGGACGGCGTGCTCATTGGCCTGAAAGCCTGCTTTGTGAAGAAGGTGACCGGGTAGCGGGTGGTCGGAAAACGTGGGCTGATAATCTCTCCTGCGTTTGACGTTCTTTGTCCATGTTTCGCTTTTTTGCCGCCGCAATCATGCTTGCCACCCTTGCTTCATCATCGCTTTACTCCCAGGCTCCGCCTGCGCCTGCCTCGAAGAGCTGGCCTGAGCAGGTCACCAAGGTGGAGATTCCGTGCAGCGATGGCGCGGTGCAGCCTGCGATGTGGTATGCGCCGAAGTCTCCGGCAAAAAAACCGCTGCTTGTCGGCCTGCACACTTGGAGCAGCAACTACGCTTCCGCAGGTGGTGATCGCGTGTATGCGGAGTGGTGCATCGCGCAGGGCTGGGCCTTTGTGCATCCCGATTTCCGTGGCCCTAACTGGACCCCCCTCGCGCTTGGCAGTGATCGTGCCGTTCAGGATGTCGTCGAAGCCGTTGCGTGGGCGAGGCGGCAGACCGACGTGGATGAGACGCGCATCTATCTCATCGGTGTCAGCGGCGGCGGTCACATGGCCATGCTCATGGCGGGGCGTCACCCCGAGCTCTGGGCCGGCGTCAGTGCGTGGTGCGGCATCAGCGACATCGCGCAATGGCATGCGGAGCATCAAAAGGGCGGCAAGTCCGACCGCTATGCGCAGAACATCGAAGCCGCGCTCGGCCATGCCCCCGCGCGAGATGATGCCGAGGCGAAGAAACGCTCTCCCATCACCTGGCTCAATCGCGCGACTGCCGTGCCGCTCGACATCGCCCATGGCATCCACGATGGCCGCAAAGGCAGTGTTCCGTTTCTTCACGCACTGCATGCCTTCAATGCCGTCGTTCCAGCAAGTGATCGGTTGCCGGAGGCCGATATCCAGTCTTGCTATGAAACGCAAAAGCTTCCCGCTGGCTGGTCCGCCGCCGGACCGGATGCGAGCTTCGGCTCTTGGACACCGCTCTTCCGTAAAATGAGCGGCAACACCCGCGTCACCCTGTTTGAAGGCGGCCATGAGATCGTGCATCAAGCCGCGCTCAACTGGCTGGCAAAGCAGCAGAAAGGCCGGCCCGTCGTCTGGGACGTGAGAGATTTTACCGTGCTCGGCACGGCTGCTTCCGACAGCGGGAAATAAATCCAGCCGGACCATGGTTGGCATGCTGTAGGTCATCGGTGCCTTGGTGGATGGCTGAAGTTCGCAGCAAGTCGTTTTGTTGAGTCGTGAACCCTGCAAAAGCCCGGCCAGCGGTGACGTAGCCTCTTCATCACCATGCCCTCGCCCTCCGTGCCAACTTCATCCCGCCGTTCGTTCCTCAAAATTTCCTCAGCCCTCGCGGCGGGTGCCGCCATGGTGCCGCTTTTTCAAACACAGGCCGTTGAGGGCAAAGGAAAACTCATGGCCTATGTGGGCACCTACACGTCGCCTTTGAAGAACATGAAGGCCACGCAGGTGGATTTGCCACCGGGGAATGGACGCGGCATTCACTTGTTTGAAGTGAACCGTACCACTGGCGCGATGACACCCGCGGGTCTTTATGAAATGGGCACGAGCCCGAGCTGCCTGGCCTTCAATGCGGACAAAACGCGTCTTTATTCCGGCAATGAGACCGAGCGCATCGGCGACAATGAATCGGGCTCCGTCAGCGCCTTCGCCATCGAGAAAAATGGCACGCTCAAGCTGCTGAACAGCGTCAGCTCCGGCGGCAAAGGCCCGGCGCATCTCAGCGTGCATCCATCGGGGAAATTCGTGCTCGTGGCGAACTACTTCGGCGGTTCCGTGGCGGTGTTGCCCATCAAGGAGGACGGCAGTCTCGGTGAAGCCACCGATGTGAAGAAGGACGCGGGCCAGGTAGGGCCGACGAAAGCCACGAACGCACCTCCCGGCAGCTTTGCCATCAGCGGTCACGATCAAACCCACGCGCACATGATCGAGGCCGATCCTTCCGGCAGATTTGTCATTCACGTCGATCTCGGGCTTGATCAAATCCTCGTCTGGAAATTCGATGCGGAGAAAGGCATGCTCACACCGAATGATCCACCCTTTGTCTCGCTGCCTGCGGGTGATGGCCCGCGTCATTTTGCCTTCCATCCAAACGGCCGCTGGTTCTACTCCATCCAGGAGGAAGGCTCCACCGTCGTGCTCTTTGACTACGACGCGGAGAAAGGCCGCCTCGCCTCGCGCCAGACGATCTCCAGCCTGCCGCCCGGATATGCGGGCAGCAATTTCTGCTCCGAGATCGCCGTCTCCGCCGATGGCCGCTTCGTTTATGCCGGCAACCGCCTGCATGACAGCATCGGCATCTTTGCCATCGGCAAGGACGGCACGCTCACCTATGTGACTGAGGAATGGACGCACGGTGACTATCCGCGCAGCTTCACCTTT
>CAMCWM010000308.1 GCA_945882215.1 Akkermansia muciniphila
CCGCAGCCGCCCACAGTTCCTCCTCACGCGTTTTCACCGCCACCGGCCTGCCAGACGGCGTCACGATCGATGCCAGCACCGGCTTGATCAGCGGCACGCCCACCGTGACCGGTTTCTTCGACGTGGTCGTCACGGTCGATGATTTCGTCATCGCGCCTGCCTCCACCCATTTCCAATGGAACGTCCGCTCCGATTTGAAGGTCGCGTCCCTGACCAACGCCCCTGTCCCCGCCGGCGTGGCTTTCAGCCTCACCGCCAGCACCACCGGCAGCGCCAGTCCTGAATTCAAATGGGACTTCGGCGATGGCTCACCCGAGACCGAGTTCAGCAGCAGCCCCACGATCACCCGGACCTACTCAGCCCCCGGACGGTATCTCGTCACGCTCACCGTGCGCGATGACACGGGCTCACTCGTCACCACCAGTTTCCGCCAGGCGGTTCATGCTCCGCTGACGGAAATGCAACCCACCGTCTCCAGCAGCATCGCCTACCAGGTCCGCAGCGGTGCCAACGCACGACTTTGGGTGGTGAATCCTGACCAGGACAACGTGACGGTGTTTGACGCCGTGAAACGCACACGCAGCGCCATCATCGCCACCGGCAAAGGACCGCGCAGTGTCGCCATCGCTCCTGATGGCCGCGCCTGGGTGGTGAACAGCGAGAGTGGCAGCATCTCCATCATCGGCACGAATCTCGTCGTCGCCCAGACGGTTCCTTTGCCGCGTGGATCACGCCCCCATGCCATCGTCTTCGATCCTGCCGGTGCAAATGCCTACGTCTCCTTGCAGGACACAGGCCGCGTCTTGAAGATCAATCCTGCCGCGCCCACCAAGTCTCTCGCCATCGCTTTTGTCGGCAGCGATGTGCGGCATCTCTCCGTCAGCGCCGATGGCACGCGGATTTTTGCCACACGCTTCATCACCCCGCGACTTCCCGGCGAGTCAACGGCCGAGGTCATGACGGAGCAGGGCGCCACCAAGTTCGGCGCCCAGGTGATCGTGATCGACACGGTCAGCATGAACGTCGCCAGGACGATCATTCTCGAACACAACAATGATGAGGACAGCTCCATCACCGCACGCGGCATTCCGAACTACCTCGGCCCGGCCGTTCTCAGCCCCGATGGCACCAACGCGTGGGTGCCGTCGAAACAGGACAACATCAAGCGTGGCATGCTGCGTGATGGCAAACCTCTCACCCACGACAGCAGCGTGCGCAGCATCGCCTCACGCATCGACCTGACAACGGAGGTCGAGGATTTTGACGCGCGCATTGATTTCAATGACGCCGGCATCGCCAGCACCGCCGCCTACGAGCGCACCGGCATGTATCTGTTCACCGCGCTCGAAGGCAGCCGTGAGGTCGCGGTGGTGGATGCGTGGGGCAAACGCGAACTGCTGCGCTTCACCGCCGGGCGCGCGCCGCAGGGTGTCGTCACCTCGCCGGATGGCCGCACGCTTTACGTACACAACTTCATGGACCGCACGGTGACCGTTCACGATGTCAGCGCGATCCTCAACGGAGTGGAAACCGCGCCCGCGCTCACCGCCACGTTGAAATGCATCGCCACCGAAAAGCTTTCAGCGGTCGTGTTGAAGGGGAAGCAGTTCTTCCACGATGCACGCGACCAGCGCCTCGCCCTCCAGCAGTATGTCAGTTGCGCCGCCTGCCACAACGAAGGCGGGCAGGACGGCCGCGTGTGGGACTTCACCGGCTTCGGTGAAGGATTGCGCAACAACATCTCGCTCAAAGGCCACGGCACGCATGGTCCCGCTCACTGGACCGGCAACTTCGACGAGATTCAGGATTTCGAAGGCCAGATCCGCGGCTTTGCCGGTGGTCTCGGTCTGATGAGCGATGCTGACTTCCACGCGGGCACACGCGATCAACCTCTTGGCGACACCAAAACCGGAATCAGCGCCGATCTCGATGCGCTCGCCGCTTATGTGGCATCTCTCACCACCACCGGCAGCAGTCCGAACCGCAACAGCAACGGCACGTTCACCGCGAATGCTGTCGCAGGCCGGCAGATCTTCCGCGCGCAGAACTGCGCCGCCTGCCACAGCGGCACGCGCTTCACCAACAGCGCCCTCCATGTCCTGCGTGATGTCGGCACGATCAAACCGGGCAGCGGCAAGCGTCTGGCCGCCGCGCTCACCGGTTTTGACGTTCCCACGCTGCGTGGTCTCTGGAACACCGCGCCGTATTTGCACGACGGCTCCGCAGCGACACTCGCCGACGCGGTGCGCGCTCATCAGGGGGTGCTTCTTACCGACGACCAGCTCTCTCAAGTCGTGTCCTTTCTCTCTCAAATTGACGACGCAGTGGTGAGCGCTCCCGCACCGTTGAACATTGTGCTCGCCACGGCCAGCAGCAGCGTGAACACCCTTTTTCCTGTCACGGGTTTCTTGAGCGAAGCCGCCACAGGATTCACCGTCGCCGACATCAACATCACCGGTGGCACGATCAGCGGATTCGCGATCACTGGAACGAGTTTCAGCTTCAATGTGACCCCGCTGGCCGGGAATGTGAGCATCGAGATTCCCGCGAACGTGATGACCGATGCCAGCGGACTCGGCAATCTCGCCTCCAACGTGTTGAATCTCACGTTCACCTCTGCGGACAGCACTCCACCCTCCGTCACGCTCGCCACCGCATCCACGGAGGTCAGCGGCGCCTTCCAAGTATCCGCCACGTTCAGTGAAAACGTCTCCGGCGTCGCCTTGAACGATTTCATCGTCACGAACGGCATGGTTTCCTCCCTCAGCGGCAACGGAAGCGCTTACAGCGTGACCGTGACACCGCAGACCGATGGCAACGTCACGATTCAACTGCCCGATGGTGCCGCGAGCGATGCCGCCGGCAATAACAGCGAGGCCTCCAACACCTTGGACGTGAATTACGCCAACCCCGCCGACCCTGCACCGAGCGTGCTGCTTTCGACGGCAGCCAGCATCGTCTCCGAGAGCTTCACCGTGAACGCCCAGTTCAGCGAGGATGTCACCGATGTCAGCGAAACCGATTTCATCGTCACCAATGGCCACGTCACCGGCCTGAGTGGCGATGGATCGCTCTGGATCGCCACTGTTCAACCCGCGGACGCCGGTGATGTGACGGTGCTCATGCCTGCCGATGCCGCCCAGGACACTTCGGCGCAGGGCAGCAGCGCATCCAACACCCTGGTCATTTCCTTTGCCAGCCCGGCCGCCTTTGCCGCCAAGATCAATTTCCAAAACGCCGGCGCGCCGACACCGAATGGTTACGTGGCGGACAACGGCGCTGTTTTTGCCGCGCGCAACGGCCTGGAGCACGGCTGGAACATCGACCACACGCTGCAGGGCCGTGACCGCAACACCATCAACGATCAACGCCAGGACACGCTCATCCGCATGAGAACCGGCGCGAAATGGGAGATCGCCGTGCCGAATGGCGAATACGAACTCACCCTCAGCATCGGTGACGCCACCACCGCGAGCACGAACACGCTGCGCGCGGAAGGCACCGTGGTCTGGAGCGCGTTTGCCTGCGCCGCTGGCAAGTTCGACGTGAAAGCGCTTCGAGTGACCGTGGCCGACGGCCGACTCACACTCGACAACGGCAGCGCCTCCGATCACGCCACCGCCTTGAACTATCTCGACATCACGAGCGCCCATGGCGTGCCTCCCACGCGCTCGAACGGCCTCACGGCCGATTACTATGCCGGGATCAACTTCGACCAGCTTCGCTTCAGCCGCTTCGACAGCACGATCGATTTCCGCTGGAACGACGCCGCGCCAGACACACGCCTCGCCGCGGACAATTTCAGTGTGCGCTGGCATGGCTCCATCATCCCACGCCACAGCGAACGCCATGCCTTCACCACGATCAGCGATGACGGCGTGCGCCTCTGGGTGAACGGCCAGCTTCTCATCAACAACTGGACCCATCACAGCGAAGAACCGAACACCGCCGAGATCGATCTCCAGGCGGGCGTGCCAGTGACAATCCAGATGGAGTTTTTTGAAAATGGCGGCGACGCCGTGGCGCGTCTGCTGTGGGAAAGCGCCAGCCAGCCGCTCGAAGTGGTGCCGGTGGATCGTCTGCTGATCAACGAAACCGGCCTGCCTGGCACCTCTTATCCCGTCACGTTCGCCGAGTGGATCGAAAGCGGACGCAGCAACGGCTCCGGCAGCCTCACCACAGCCAGCAGCAATGCCGACGGCGATGATCTGCCGGATCTTCTGGAGTATGCACTGGGAGGCAGCGCTGGCAGCGGCATCCATGCTGGCGAAGTGCTGCGTCTCGACACCCGTGATGGTCATGTGAATGCGAGCATCACACGTCCGCGTGGCATCACCGATTTGAGCTGGTCGCTGGAAAGCAGCGCCGACATGAAAACATGGACTCATCTGGTCAGCGCCCCTTCGGCGGTAGAGAGTGACAACGGTGTCGAGACCCTGCGCTGGGAAGCTTTGGACGCCCTCGTGGGACAGAGCCTCACGCGCGGCATGGTGCGTTTGAAAGTGCAGCACACGACCACGGGCGACACAGCAGTCACCGCCGCCGTCGCATGGCAGCACATCACAGTGCAAAGCGCCACGCAGACAGTCGGTGTGAATGTGGTGAATGCGCCGGTCTTTGCCGGTTACGCACATTCGTCCGCGCAAAACGCGGTCTTCATCACCGATGCCTCGTATCTGCCGGGCGTCGTCGATCCTGACGCGCGGTATTATCTGGAAATCCGCAGTGGTCCTCATGCCGGCCACCACTTTGATCTCGACCATATCGGCGACCGTGCGCTCGTTATTGATCCTGAGTCCGCCAACAACACTCTCGCCGAAGTGCCCGCCGACATCGCGGGTGCGCGCATCGCCATTCACAAGCACGTCACGCTCAGCCAGGTGTTCGATAAAACCATCTTGAACGGCACCAACAACCCTTCGACGGCTGACCAGGTTCTAATTTACACTTCCACCGGCCTCCGCTCGTTCTGGCTGCTCAAGGCAGGCTCATACCATCAATGGAACGCCTCAGGTGATGCCACGCTGGCCAGTGCCGATGCCACGATCATTCCGCCCGGCACGGGGGTGTTGTTGAAAACCGGCAGCAGCGTGCCCCGCTCACTGGTCATCACCGGCCAGGTCCGCACCACGCCATTCGCCCGGCTGGTGACACCGGGTTACAGCCTGTTTGCCAATCCATGGCCGCTGGACGCCTCCCCGTCCGGTTTGAGCATGACCAACACCGCCTTTTTCAGCCCCACCACCAATCCCTCCACCGCTGACGCCTTTCAGCTTTGGAAAGGTGACAGCCAGCCCGGCGCGAGCGGCTACAACGGGTTCTGGTTCTTCAAGTCGCCAAGCGCCCCAGCCCTCTGGACCTCTTCCGGGGACGCGAGCCTGCGTTCACAGAATGATCTGCCGCTGTTCAAAGCCGCCCGTGCGGCTTTCCTCAACCGGCGCGGGACGCCACCGAGCGTCTGGGTGATTCCGGCACCCTGAAATACCGGGCGGCCGCGGGCCGCATTCCTGAGTGGTTACCCCGCAAGGATTCGAACCTTGAACGAGAGAATCAAAATCTCCTGTGTTACCATTACACCACGGGGTAGGAGGTGCTCAGAGCGGCGGATATTAGTGCCTCCTTGGCGCTGCGCAAGGACGGCTTCGGGGTGAGTTTGAATGCCCTTTGAAGTCATTTTCCACGCGCTTTCGGGAATTTTTGAGCTGTCTCCTGCCAGTCATGGCGATTTTTTCGGCCCATGGAAACAGCGGAGCCAAAGGCCGCCAAAGCCTTGATTTGGCTTGGACTCAGCTGCTTTGGAGAAGCTCAGATGATTAAAATTATGGAAGTAT
>CAMCWM010000309.1 GCA_945882215.1 Akkermansia muciniphila
CTGGAGAGGCATGCGACAAGCAAGATCCGCACCAAGGAAGACCTCGGAGCGATCTGCACCTTCGGTTTTCGCGGGGAGGCGCTGCCAAGTATTGCCAGCGTGTCGCGTTTCCGGCTCGCGACACGTGAAAAAGAGGCGCTTGTCGGCACCGAAATCGAGGTAAACGGCGGCAAACTCATGGCCGTGCGTGATCACGGAGGCGCTCCCGGCACCGTCATTGAAGCAAGATCGCTGTTTTTCAACGTGCCCGCCCGCCGCAAGTTCTTGCGCACCGAAAACACCGAGTTTGCGCATGTGGAGCAGCAGTTGCGGCTGCACGCCATCGCCAATCCGCAGGTTGCATTCACGCTCACACACAATGGTGAGCTCGTTTTGCACCTCCCGGCCACCCGCGACATGCTGGAGCGCATCCGGGGGCTGGTGGGCGATGAGCTGGCCTCACGCCTGCTCAAAATCGAGGAAACCACGCTGCACGGTGTGACCGTGTCCGGTTACATCGGCGGTCCGGGCATGAGCCGCTCGAATCGTCAGATGCAGACGACGTATCTGAACGGGCGTCCGATTGAGAGCCCCAGCATTTCCTATGGCCTGCGTGAAGGTTACCACACCGCCTTGATGAAGGGCCAGTATCCGGTGACTTTTCTGTTCATCCAGATGGACCCGCACGCCTTTGATGTGAACGTGCATCCAGCGAAAAAGGAAGTCCGTTTTCACGATGGCAACGGAGTTCGTGACGCCATCGCGCGCTGCGTGAGCCGCACGCTGGAAAACGCCGCCAAACTACCCACGGGCCATGTGCCTTCCCGGTCATCTCCCGTAGCCGCACCAGCGCCAAGCAATCCGACTCCCGAAGTCAGCCACCAGGAGCAGTTCGTCATGCCTGTGGTTCCTTCCTCTGCTCCCTTGCGCGAGTTGGAACCGGCTCCCGCTCCGATTCCCTCCCCTCCCCTCTCGAATCAACAACAGGCCAAGCCTGCAGCCGCACCTGAAGAGAAAACTTTCGCTCCCAAACCTGCAGCGACTGCTGAACCCGAAAACCAGCCTTCTGCTGCCGATTTCCGCATCATCGGTGTGTTGCAGAAGCTTTACGTCCTGATGGAAAGCAAGGAGGGGCTTGTGTTGATGGATCAGCACGCGGCACACGAACGGGTGAACTTCGAAAAATTCCGACGCGCCCTCGAATCAGGCGGTGTTCCGTGCCAGCGGCTGCTGATGCCGATCACCCTGCAAACCACGCCACGTGACGCCGATTTGCTGAAGCAAAACCAGTCCTCCCTCAATCGTCTCGGCATCGAGATCGAGCCCTTCGGCCCAAACATTTTCAAGGTCGAAGCCGTGCCATCCTTTTTAAAAACCGATGACCCGGCAGCGTGGCTTGACCAAGTCATTGAAGAGCTTCGCAGCCTGAGTGCAAAAACGTCCACGCTACGACTTAGCGAGGACGCCATCGCCACCACGGCCTGTCGTGCTTCCGTCAAAAGCAACGACGTGCTCTCCATTCCCGAGTTGCAGGCGCTGCTCAAAGACCTGCTTGCATGCGAAATGCCCTACTGCTGTCCGCACGGCCGCCCCACGCTGGTGCAAATCTCCACCGCCGAACTGGAGCGCAAGTTCGGCCGCCGGGCACCAGGCTAGAATCCTTCTCCCGAAGGGTGAAAACTTGTGATAAGACGGCCATGTTGCCGCGTTAAACGCGCACCACCCCCCAAAAATCTAGATCACCATGTCCCTCCTCAGCCACGACCTCACCCGCCGTTCCTTCGTCTCTGGAGCGGCCAAAACTTTTCTTGGTGTCAGCGCCGCCTCACACCTCGGCTCCCGCGTCATTGCCGCCCCTGGCCAAGGTGCCTCGCCTCTGAAGCAGGCTGCCACCGCTCGCAATGTGATCTACCTCTACATGAACGGAGGCATGAGCCACCTCGACACCTTCGACCCGAAGCCCGAGAAAACCGACATCATGGGCCTCACGAAGGTCATCAACACCAATGTCGATGGCATCCGCGTTTCCAACAACATCCCGCTCATCGCCCGGCAGATGGACAAGCTCGCCGTCATCCGCAGCATGACCTCCACCCAGGGCGCGCACGAGCAGGGCGCCTACTACCAGCACACCAGCTACACCCAGCGCAGCAGCATCCGCCACCCCAGCATGGGCGCGTGGCTGCAAAAGTTCCAGGATCGCGGCAATCCCACGCTTCCCGGCAGTGTCATGATCGGCAATGACAGCCGCCATCCCGGCGCGGGCTTCTTCGAGAGCCGTTTCGCCCCGCTCATGATCAATGATCCCGAAAGCGGCATCAACAACGTCAAAACCAACCAATGGTTCACCGAGGAGCGCTTCCATAGCCGCCTCAACACCGCCAAGCAGCTCGACCGCCAGTTTGCAGAAACCTACAACGTCAAAAACGTCCGCGCCTACGCCGACATGTATGACGATGCTCTCAAAATGATGAAGAGCGAGGAATTGAAAGCCTTCGACCTCACCGCCGAACCTGACGCTCTGCGCGCCAAATATGGCAACGACCGTTTCGGCCAAGGATGCTTGCTCGCCCGCCGCCTCGTCGAGCATGGCGTGCGCTTCGCCGAGGTTTCCTTCGGCAGTTGGGACACCCACAACGCCAATTTCACCCGGGTTCCCGAACTCTGTGACGAACTAGACTCCGCCCTCAGCACCCTGCTTCAGGATCTGGAATCTCGCGGCATGCTGCAGGAGACGCTGGTCGTCCTCGCCACCGAATTCGGCCGCACGCCTGAAATCAATCAAAATGACGGCCGCGACCACCACGCACCCGGCTTCACCTGCCTCATGGCCGGTGGCGGCATCCGTGGCGGGCAGGTTTATGGTGCTACCGACGAGAGCGGCAACAAAGCCGTCGAAAACCCCGTGGCGATCCCCGACTTCAACGCCACCATCGCCTACGCCCTCGGCATTCCGCTCGATCAGGTGCTCTACAGCCCCAGCAAGCGCCCCTTCACCGTCGCTGACAAAGGCAAGCCGCTCGCGAATCTGTTTGGCTGATTCCTAGGGTGAGGACAAACTTGGAACGGGTGTGAGGCTGGCCACAGCGCTCACTCCACTTCTTTCCATCCAAGTACGGACATGACGCACGAGGGTGAAACTACCGTTTGAGCGGTAGCCGCAGCCGTGTATGAAGCCCGCTCCCCCGGAGATTTCTGGAAACCCTCTTGAAAAATCCCAATTAATTAGCAAAACTTAAATAATCTATTCTCATGGACGAACTCACCATCGTAGCCGTCGTCGGACGCGAAATCATCGACTCACGCGGAAACCCCACTGTGGAAGTGGACGTGCAGCTTGAAGGCGGCGCTCTTGGCCGTGCGGCTGTCCCCAGCGGAGCCAGCACCGGCGAACACGAGGCCCTCGAACTGCGTGACGGCGACAAAAAACGTTTCCTCGGCAAGGGCGTGCTCAAGGCCGTCGATGCCGTGAACAACGAACTCGCCGACGCTCTCATCGGCACCGACGCCTCCGACCAAGTCTCCTTGGACAAGGCGATGATCGAAATCGATGGTACGAAGACCAAGGCCAAGCTCGGCGCGAACGCCATCCTCGGTGTTTCCCTCGCCGTGGCCAAAGCCGCCGCCGCCCAGCTCGGCCTCCCCTTTTACAAATACATCGGCGGCCCGAACGCCAAGGTGCTCCCTGTGCCAATGATGAACATCATCAACGGCGGCGCTCATTCCGATGCCCCGATCGACTTCCAGGAGTTCATGATCATGCCGAAAGGCGCTCCGACCTTCTCTGAGTCGCTTCGTTACGGTGCTGAAGTGTTCCACTCGCTGAAGAAAATTCTGCACGATCTCGGCCTGAGCACCGCCGTCGGTGACGAAGGAGGCTTTGCCCCGACGTTGAAGAGCGCCGACCACGCCCTCGAGGTCATCGCCCAGGCCGTGGACAAGGCCGGCTACAAGCTTGGTGAAGACATCTTCATCGCCCTCGACGTTGCCTCCTCCGAGTTCTTCGACAAGGCCAAGAACAAGTATGTCTTCAAGAAGTCCGACAAGTCTGAGCGCACTGCCGCCGAACTCGTGGCCTACTACGCCGAGTTGAAGAAGAAGTTCCCCATCATCTCCATCGAAGACGGCTGTGCAGAAAACGATTGGGCTGGCTGGAGCGTCATCACCAAGGAAATGGGCTCCAACACCCAGCTCGTCGGCGACGATCTGTTCGTCACCAACGTCGAATTCCTCCAGAAGGGCATCGACCAGGGCGTGGCGAACTCCATCCTCGTCAAAGTGAACCAGATCGGCTCCCTCACTGAGACCCTCGACGCCGTCGATCTCGCCCACCGCCATGGTTACACCGCCGTCATGAGCCATCGCTCTGGTGAGACCGAGGATTACACCATTGCTGACCTCGCCGTCGCCACGAACTGCGGCCAGATCAAGACCGGCTCCATGAGCCGCAGCGACCGTATCGCGAAGTACAACCAGCTCCTGCGCATCGAGCAGGAACTCGGTGAAAACGCCATCTTTGGTGGCCGCATGAAAGTCTAAGACCCGATGAACTACCGAGAAGTGCGCGCATCTGAACCCCAGAAGTCCTGGGAGATCTGGATGCGCGCCCTTCTCAAACTCGCCCGCTTCGTTCTGCTGCTCCTCGTCGTTCCCGTGGTCTATGTCCTGTGTGACAATCCCATGGATGAGCAGCTAGCCATGCGCACGAAGCTGGAGCAGCTCAAGGAGCAACGAGATGCGCTCAAAGCTGACCGAGACAAACTCCTGCGCCGGATGGAGTGGGTCAAAAACGACAACGCTTATCTCGAAACCGCCGCCCGCGACCGCCTTCACCTCCAAAAAGAGGGCGAGTATGTGTTGCGGTTTGAAGAAGAATAGAAAGCGGGATTGTCAGTCCGCCTTTTGAATACACGACTTGCATGAACACAGTGTTTGCGAGTGAGCCTGCATGAACTGCCGTTGGTGAGAACTGCGGTCACACATTGCTCGTGTCACAGCACGCCGAGCCAATCCTCGTGAATATCGTTTATCTTTTGGGGCGGGGCTTCATTCACACAGACAAGGCAGGCCAGCAGAAACGAATCATTCCATCTTCGTTTTTTGGAACAAACCTTTCACCTTGCTCAAAAAACTCTTCTTCGGCTCTAAAGCTGGTGTCGGTGGTGGCAGCAGATCGTTGGGTTTGTCTTCACGGGCGGGCATGGCTCGCGGGACGATGGTTTCTGGCATGCCGGCAAACTGCGCGGCTTCGTCGAAATTGGCGCTGTAGTCGCCGAACTTGGCCTGTTCGAGCATGTGAGAGGTTTCATCCGGCAGGATGCGGGGCTGGACGAAGATCATCATTTCGCGCTTTTCCTTGCTGGTGTTGGTGCTGCCGAACAGGTGCTTGATGACGGGAATGCGAACGAGGAACGGCAGGCCGCTTTTGTTCTTGGTGTCGCGTTCGGTGATGAGGCCGCCGAGCATGGCGGTGGCACGGTCGGGGACGATCAAACTGTTGACCATGCCCTGCTCGGAGATGTTGGGCACACGATTGCCGCTGATGGTGGTGAAGCCGGAAACGTCGTTGTTCTGCTGCTTGAATTCGAGCATCACCTCGCGGTCGTTGTAGATGTGCGGCGTGATGTCGAGCTGCAGGCGCACGGGAATGTACTGCGTGGTGCTGGTGAAACCGAGGCCGCCAACACCGCCTGCGCCGTTGGTGTAGGTCTGCCCGGCGATGGCGATCTGCTGGCCGATGTAGATGGTGGCGCCCTGGTGATTGAGGGTGGTGACGGTGGGCTTTTGCAAAACGTGAAAGCGCCGGGTGCTTTCAAGGGTTTGCAGGAAGATGTTGAGGTTC
>CAMCWM010000310.1 GCA_945882215.1 Akkermansia muciniphila
TGCTGGTGTTTCAGGCGATGGACGCCGCCGGGAAGGACAGCACGATCAAGCATGTGATGAGCGGGGTGAACACGCAGGGCGTGGAGGTGCATGCCTTCAAACGGCCCACGGATGACGAGCTCGATCATGACTTCCTCTGGCGCACCACCCGCGTGCTGCCGCCACGCGGGCGCATCGGCATCTTCAACCGCAGCTACTACGAGGAGGTGCTCGTCTGCCGCATTCATCCCGAGATTGTGACCAAGATTCAACGCCTGCCAGGCGCGACGACCAAGAGCTTGAAAAAACTTTTCGCCGACCGGCTCAAAGACATCGGCAATCTGGAAAGCTACTGTCACCGCAACGGTATTCGCATCGTGAAGTTCTTTCTGCATGTGTCGAAGGAGGAGCAGAAAAAGCGTTTTCTGTCCCGCATCGACACGCCGAGCAAGAACTGGAAGTTTGAAGAAGGTGATGTGCGTGAACGCGCGCACTGGAAGGAATACATGGCGGCCTACGAAGACGCCATCGAAGCCACCGCCACCGAGGAATGCCCGTGGTATGTCGTTCCCGCCGATGACAAGAAAAACATGCGCCTCATCGTCAGCGCAGCGATCCTGGCCGAGATGCAAAGCATGAAGCTGAAGTATCCCGAGCTGCCGGAGGAGCAGAAGAAGCATCTCCAGGCGGCGAAACGCTTCCTGCTGGCGGAGTAGAACGGGTTTTCCAACCCGTTTTGAAAAACGCTGACACGGGCAAGAATGTCCGTGCTACTTCAAACTCCGCAGCCAGGCCACGAGATCGAGCAGTTCCGGCTCCGGCATCGTTTGATCGAGGCCCATGGGCATGAGGCTGGTCGCCAGCGTGGTGTCTCCTGTGATCATTTGATGGGCGATGGTTTTTTCCTGACCGGCGATGTCCGCGACGAGCAGACCTTCCGCCGTGTGAGATTTGATGACGCCGAGGGTTTGCTGGCCGTCGCTGGTTTCGATGACGTGGGCCTCGTAGTCGCGGGCAAGCGTGTTGGAGGGAAAAAGAATGCTTTCGAGCAGGTCGCGCTCGGTGCGGATCGCGCCGATGTGGGAGAGATCGGGACCGATGGGGCGTCCAACATCGCCAATCTTGTGGCAGGCGATGCAGGTTCCTTTGCCGATTTTGAAATGCTGCGCGCCCTTCGATGCGTTGCCGCTGGCGATGACTTTGTCTGACAACGGGCCGAGCTGGCGTTTTTTGGCCTCGGTGGCGGCCACGGCGGTGGTGTAGGCGGGGAGGATGATGGTTTCAAAAATCTCCGGCGGCAGATCGGCGAGCGCCGTGCGGTACAGACTCTCCTGCTGGCTGGCGATGGCCGGATTCTTCGCGATCTCGCGAGCGAGTGACTTGGCGATCTCGACATCCTTGTGACGTTTGAGCAGTGGCAGCAACGTCTTGAGCTCGACGGGGCCGACGGTGGCCAAGAGCGGGGCGATTTGCGGCATTTGCTCCTTCGTCATCGGCGCGGTGGCGAGCATGCCTGCGGCCTGAATCTTCGCGGCGGAGGATGATCCAGCATCGGCGAGGACGTTTTTGACCATCTCGAAGGTTTCGCCGATGAGTTTCACCGTCTTGGCGGAGTCGAGTGCTTTAAGGCGAATGGCAAGCGGCCGCTTCGTGTCATTCGCGATGGCCTGGAGCGCGGTGTCGAAGTGCGGGGACTTGAGTTTCTTGATGGCGTCGAGAACGAGCGGCGTGGGGGCTTCGGCGAGTAGTTTGTCGAGCGCGGGGAGCCAAGCTTCGTTGCTGGTGCCGGTGGTTTGTGAAGCGAGAATGCCCAAGGCTGTCGTGCGCACCTCGGCGGAAGAGTGGTCAAGCATCTCGGAGATGGTTTTCTGTGTCGCATCCACCGTGACTTTCTCTGCAAGCACTTGAGAAATGAAGTGCAGCTTCGCAGCAGAAATCGAGTTGTTCTTGAGCCATGATTCAAAAGTAAACGATGCAATTTTTATCCCGTCTGGCATGACAGCCAGAGAACGCCGTATGGCTGGTTCCAGCGCCGGTGATTTGACCGGGTCAAAACGCTGAAGCACATGCTCAACAGTATTGGCAAAGACCCGGGATTCAGGCATGCGGGACGCGTCAACGAGCAACATTCGCCGACCATTCAGATCATTTCCCGCAATGCTCATGAATGGCGGCGGTACGTTTAGCAAGGCATGGAGGAGCTGATGCTCGTTTGAAGGATCGAGTTCACGGTCAAGAAGCGTTACGAGAGCGTTGTTGATGCCGCCCTTGAGTGATTGTTTAGCTGCGACCCATTCCAACGCAGCCCGCACAGCACCAGGGTCTGCACTTCCAAGCTGAGCGGCCACTTCCTCCGCATTTTTCAACTCCCATGATGACTTCGATGAACGCGTCACTGCCAGCGGGGCTGGCTGTGGTTTCGAGGGCTTGATGCGGTAGATGGCACCAAGCAGATCCGACTTCGCCATCAGGCTGCTGGGGCAGCCGATGCGGAACCAGCCGCCGGTGTCGATGAGGAGGAGGGAGCCGTCGCGCGGGTCTTCCATGACATCGGTGAGGTGGATGTCGGGGTTGTGGAGTTTGAGAAACTCGTTCTCGACGGCCTTGTAGGTGCTGCCTTCAGGCGTGAGTTCCATGCGGACGAGTCGCTGGGTGTTGAAATGGGTGACCAGGAAGTTCTGAGTTTTTGGTTCTTGGTTCTTGGTTGGATAACTGCGCCAGAAGCAGCAGCCGCTGACGGCGACGTGGCCGAAGTTGTACATGACGGGCATGGTTTCGAGCGTGCGTGGCAGATGGGCGATGGCTTTGAGCTGGTCGGGGCGCTCATAGACGCCGCCATAGAGCCAGTGGATGATGGTGTCGCCGCGTGGCTGCGAGTAGTAAAGGTTCTGGACGCCGATGATGTCGCCGCTGCGGGTGAAATCGACTTCGACGGGGTTGTCACCGCAACCAAGCGAGTGCCAGGCAACGTCGCTTCCATCGGGTTGGCAGCTCCAGATGCCGCAGGCGAGCGAGGCATCGACGGGCGTGCCGTCCTTCTGCTTCACGTCGTGGCCTTTGCGGCCGTGGCACCAGTAGAGACGGCCGTTCGGATGCAAAAAGGGGCCGTGGATGTCGGCCGCGTTGCCGGTGTAGTCGAAGCCGCCGACGATCATCTCGCGCTGATCAGCGACGCCGTCGTTGTTGGTGTCGGTGAGTTTCCAGATGCCGGGAGGCGAGCCGACGTAGAGGCTGCCGTTCAACCAGCACGCGCCCTGCGGGAAGGTCATCTTGTCGGCGAAGACGGTGCTCTTGTCGAAGGTGCCGTCGTTGTCGGTGTCTTCGAGCATGAGAACGCGGTTCGGCGGATTCTCCTCAAGCTGCTTCTTGTTCCAGTTCACACCGACGCCATCGCCGACGAAAAGGCGGCCCTTGTCATCAAGACAACCCATGATGGGATGCGTGACGAGCGGTGCGGCGGCGGCGACTTCGAGCGTGTAGCCATCTGGCAGGTCGTGCTTCGGCAAAGCGAGTGATGACTTGCCAGTGACGACGACGGGACGTTTGCCGCTTTCGGGAATGGTGTTGCCTTTGTCGGGCGGGAGATCGGCGGCGAAGGCGGGGACGGCTAGGAGGCAAAGGAGACGGCGCATGGATCGAATACGGCTCAACCCGACGATCTTTAACGGCGTTGGGAGCAAGACCGCAGTTCTGACATTGACATCACGACGACCTAACGTGACAAACCCCGCATGGAAACAGTCAATCCCTACGCTGCCCCGCAGTCCAATGTGCTTCCAGCCGCCTCGACAGAAGAAACCGTCCGCCGCGAACACATCGACACCGAGGCAACTCTCAAAACAGTGGGTGTCCTCTATTATCTGGGGGCCTTTGTCCTCGTCATCGCGGCAGCATCCTCATTCACAAGGGCAAACCCAGGCCTGAACGGAGAGGATTTGCTTGTGGGAGTCGTGATGTTTGTGTTCGGAATCGGTCTTGCTTTCACAGGTTACGGTTTGCGACGGTTGCGCGGCTGGACGCGCATTCCCACCATCCTATTTTCGTGCGTCGGCCTGCTTGGCTTTCCGATGGGGACACTCATCAACGCGATCATCCTCTTGCGTGTGGCAGGAAAGAAAGGCGGGTTCGTGCTGACGCCCGAATATCAGCACATCATCGCCGCGACGCCTCATGTGAAGCGCAAGACGTCGATCGTCACGCTCCTTTTGCTCGCGATTTTCATCATCGCGCTCATCGGGATCATCGCTGCGATCGCGTTAGGCAAGTGATGGAGCGCTACAACCGCCGCACTTCCTGAACTTCGAGGCCGGTGAGCTTCCACTCGCCGTTGGCGGGAGTGATGGTGACGCTGGCATTGTAAATGTTCACGCGAGGATGGCTATGCCCCCAGTGACCGACAATGCCACGGGCCATCCAGTTGCACTCGGCCACAAAGCCCTCGCCTTTCGGATTGGGTCCGACCTTGTCCACGTTGGCGGAGAATTCAGCGATGGTGACGCGGGTGCCTTCGCGCCCCTCAAGCGTGAGCGCCTGGATCGTTTCGAGGTAAAGCTTGCGCAGCAGCTCGCCATCGACGCTGCGAGCGAGCACGTCATAGACATCTGACTCGGCATGATGGTCGAAGGCACGATAGACATTGCGCAGCAGCGGCGAGACGATCTTCTGCGCCTCCTCGACCTGTGTGACCACGGGACTGGCAGGACCGCTTTGAATTGGAATCACCAGCAACTGGCTCATGAGCACGGCACCGAGCAGCCAGACGGCGATAAAAGGCAGGCTGCCACCAGGAAGCTTGTGGTCGGTGATCTTGAGGTAAAAGTAGAAACCCAGGCCGCCGAGCAGCCAAAGAATTCCACCGAGCGGGAGGCGCGTGGGCTGCGGCACTTCAAACTGCGGCACTGCGGCCAGCGGCGCCGGACGTGGCAGCCGGCCCTGGTTGCGCCAGCGATATGTTTTCACGGTGGAATGGATCTCGCCCGTTTCGCTCAACGCACCAAAGAACGCGCGCACGGGCAGTTTCGGGGTGCCTTGAACCCAGCCTTTCCAGGTCACGTTCAGTTCATGCGGCGCAGGCGGCGTGGGAAACTCCCACATGAAGCCAAGCAGCGCCTGGTTCAGCGCCACCTCCTCATCCTCCTTGAGTGGCAGAGTGTTTCCTGGAAGGCCTTTGATCACGGCCACCAACGGCTGCGGCACGGGAAGCACCTCATCGCCGGTGCTCAGGGCACACCAGTCTGCCGCACGCAAGACAGCCATTTCACACAATTGCTTTTGCTGCTCGGGAGTGAGCGCTTTCGGCACGGGTGCTTCCGGTGACAGCCACTTCAGCATGGTTGCGGCATCAAACAACACCTCAAACCGCGTCTGATAGGGCTCTACGTAGAGATAGGCCTGCGCAACCGGCCCGGTGATGAGAAGCGTGTCATTCGTGGGCAGCGGTGGTGGCGCGGGCTGGACTGCGGGAGCAGCCGCCTGGGTTTCTTTTTTCGGTGCCGCCGGAATGGAAGGAGCGAGCGAGGGCAGCGTCTCCATGGGTTTGAGCGGACCGATCTTGATCGTCTCCGGCACCTGCGCTCCAGCACGCGAAGGCATGCCCGCCACCAGCATGGCCGCCAGGAAGGCTCCGCGCATGATCAGAGGCAGGAAAGGTTTCGACATGCGTTTGAGGGGAGGATGAAGGGCGGCGCACACTGAATCAAAGCGTCCACGGCTTGCGCCATTCCTTGGAGAGCAGCTTCGATGCCGCGGCGTTGTCCGCGATGGTCTCGGTCTTCGGATCCCACTTCAGACCGGTGCTGCCGCTGCGCAGAGCGACGTTGGCAAGATGCGCGATG
>CAMCWM010000311.1 GCA_945882215.1 Akkermansia muciniphila
CAGCAGTGCATGCACTGCGGCATGTGCCTGCCGACGTGTCCGACCTATGTGGAGACAAAAATGGAGAAGAACAGCCCGCGCGGGCGCATCGCGCTCCTGCGGGCTGTGGCGGATGGCGATCTCGAAGTCTCCCGGGCGCTCTCGGATGAGATGTATTACTGCCTTGGCTGTCTCGCGTGCCAGACGGCCTGCCCGGCCGGTGTGAACTATGCCGAACTGTTTGAAACCGCGCGTGCCGAGGTGGAGCAGGCGGAGGTGAATGATGGCATGCAGCGCGGCTTCTGGCGCTGGCTCACGCTGAATGTCATCTTCATGCGCCCATGGCTGCTGCGCTTGATCGGACGCGTGCTGCGCGTGTATCAAAGCACCGGACTCGACAAGCTGATGCGCAAAGTCCGCTTCTTCGGCCTCATGCCGCGTTCCTTGGCGAAGTTGGAGCCGCAGACGCCGCAAATCTCGGCGGATTTTTCGGATGAAATCATCCTGCCCGTGGAATCGCCTGCGGCAGGGCAGGGGAGTCGTGTGGGATTGCTCACGGGTTGCATTCAGGATCTCGCGTTCTCAAACATCAATCGCGACACAGCCGATGTGCTGCTCGCCAATGGCTGTGAAGTCATCACACCGCGCTCGCAGAGTTGCTGCGGCTCCTTGCACGCGCACAATGGCGAGCTCGAACTCGCGCGTGAACTGGCGCGGAGGCAGATCGACAGCTTTGATCTCGATTCACTCGATGCCATCATCACCAACGCCGGTGGCTGCGGCTCGCATTTGAAGACCTACGGCCATCTGCTGCACGATGATCCGTTTTACGCCGCCAAAGCCAAGGTTTGGGACTCGAAGGTGAAGGACATCCACGAATGGCTCGTGCAGATCCGCTTCCGCAAGCCGACTGCCGGTGCGGGTGTGAGCGCAGTGACGTATCACGAGAGCTGCCACCTCTGCCACGGCCAGAAAGTTGTCTCACAGCCGCGTCAGGTGCTCGCCAGCATCCCTGGACTCGTGTTCAAGGAACTGCCCGAGTCGAACTGGTGCTGCGGCAGCGCCGGCATCTACAACATCACCCAGCCCGAGCAGAGCCAGAAGCTGCTGGACCGCAAAGTCGCCAACTTGCGGCAGGCAAACGCGCCCATCGTCGCCACCAGCAATCCAGGCTGTCATTTGCAACTCGCCAACGGATTGCGCGCCTGCGGCGATCATCCCTGCCAGGAAGTCACGCAGCCTGTGACTTTGCTGGCACGGGCTTACCGCGCTGAAACCTCCTCGTAATCGTCTTGGTACGCACAATTTAGCCGCAGAGTGGCAGAGGAGCAAAGATCGCAGAGTTTTGAATCGAAAATCTCTGCCACCTCTGCCTCTTTGCCCCTCTGCGTTAAATCCGAACCTCCCTCAGCTTTCTTCATCACCATGGAACTCGATCTCACAGGCCCGCTTCGCGAAGACGCCTACATGATCCTCGCCGGACTCGTCACACCGCGTCCCATTGCGTTGACGACCACCGTCGATCTGGAAGGGCGTGTGAATGCGGCCCCGTTCAGCTTTTTCAACGTGCTGGGAGATTCCCCGCCCATCGTGGGTTTGTGTCCGGGTGATCGCTCGCCGGGCGTGCCGAAGGACACCGCGCGGAACATCCGCTTGACGCATGAATTCGTCGTGAACCTCGTCGATGAGGCGATTGCGGAGAAGATGAATCTCTGCGCCGCATCATTGCCGGCTGGCGAGAACGAACTGCTGCATGCCGGGCTCACCGCCGTGGCCAGCAGCGTCGTCAGACCGCCGCGCATCGCTGAATCTCCCGCCAGCCTCGAATGCCGCAGCCACAGCATCCTGGAGATCGGCGACAACCGCCTCATCATCGGCGAGGTGCTCCGCATCCATGTGCGCGACGACATCTTCGATCCAGAAACCTGGCTCGTGAAGCCGGAGAACTACCATCCCATCGGCCGTATGCAGAGCCCGCATTGGTACTGCCGCACGCAGGACATGTTTGAGCTGAGACGGCCGAAGTGAGGGGGGAATTGTTTCCCTGGCAGTTCCCTTGTGCGCGCTTCTTCGATCACAGCAAGGCTCCCTCTCCTCACCGCACTGTGTACTGCTGCTTCTCAAGCCGCAGCGCCACCGTCCACGCCCCGGCTGGGTTCACCTTGAGGTCATGCTCCAGGATGCGCGCGCCGGTGCCCGTCAGCAGCATCCCGTCCGGCTGGTCCGGCAGGCTCCATGCATGATGCTTCGCGTGATACGTCAGCGGCAGGTCAAACTGCCCGCTGCGCCCGGGCAGGAACACAAACATGCCCGCCAGCGGCCCCGCCTTCACCAGGTCGATCTCAATCCAGTACAGTGCCCGTCGTCCCAGCAACTCCAGTTCCAGGCCCACCTCCACCAGTTGCGAGTTGTGACGGGAGAAAATGGAATCCAACTGGATGCGGCGCTGCTTGATCGGCGCCTCCACCTCGTACCGAAGTCGTCCCTCCGCATCCGTGGTCAGGCGCTTCCCGGCGCCTGGCGCGCGTGCCGACTTCTCACTGCCGATCACGACGCGCACCGCCGCACCAGCCAGCGGGCTGCCATCTTCGCGCACAAGGCACACATTCACCTGGATCGGTTCTGCTGTGGCCGGAGGAGTCACGCCGAAGAGAAAGGTCAAAAATCCAGCGAAGAAGGTGCCACCGTGTTTGCTCATGGACCGAAAGACTGCCGAGCCCTACTGCACATGCAAACCACATCCCCTCCCACGCTTTCAGACTATCAGACTATCAGACTATCAGCTTTTCAGCCTTTCAATTTATTGGTTGTCAGGACTGACTACTGTTGCCGGTGGATGCTCGTCAGCAGGCCGGCAGGGGCGCACCTCATTGTGGAATCTTTTTTCTGTCGCAGCGTTGGTCTTCGGAGTGCGAGTCCGAGCAGGACTGATGCAGTGCTCACTCATGGGAGGAACCGCCATAAAAATCCGAACTTTCCTTGTTCTACTGACCGTCGTTCCCCTGGCGGGTGTGCTCCATCACGCGGGTGAACGGATCGATGCCTTCGTGCGGGCCATTGCCGGTGGCGAGGAGACCGAACAGAGCGAGGTCATCGAGAGCCTCTACCAGTTACTGAATTCCCGCGTACGGGGAAATGAATGCCATCGCCGTGAACTACACGACGGAGCTGATTCTGCCCGCTTACACGATCCGGCATCACGCGAAAACGATGTGCCTTGTTGCTGCGAGCGATTCCGCGCCTGATCGCACAGATGAACGGGCGGATGGATGGGAAAGCCTATGGCATTCTCCTTTGCCTCCAGCCGTATCGTCCCGTTCCTGACCGAACCACCTGGAAAAAGTGGTGGCAGAAACCGGGCCTCCCGCAGTTTGCAGTCATGGCAGGCATGCGGCAGGGGGAGGTGGAGACTTGGAGTGGTGGAGAAGCTGAGGCACGATTCTTGATCGCTTTACCCTGCCTTGACTCTTTGACCTGAGCGCTGACCACTAACACACCGGCTACCGGTGAGCCCCTTCTTCGGTGGTTGCGCAAGCGACTCCACTTGCAACGTTTCGTTCTTCCCTGCCGTATCGGACTCACTCCTTCGCTCTCCATGATTGCTCTTCGTTTTGCCTGGCTTTGTCTGGGCCTCATCGTGTCACTGTCCGCCGCTGCGGCGGATGCTCCGAAACCCGCGTCAGTGCGGACGACGCCGAAGCTGGAGATACTCAACAAGCAGATCCAGGCGAATTCGGAAGATGCGAAGGCGTACTCCAACCGGGGCTACACGCTGGCGCTGCTGGGCCGGAAGGAGGAGGCGCGCGCCGACCTCCAACGGGCGCTGGCGCTGGATGGCAAGGCTCCGATGCGCAATCGCGTGGGCTGGGCGTACTTCAACCTGGGCGATTATGAGGCGGCGGTGCGCGAGTTTGAGGCGGCGGCGAAGCTCAGCGGGCATGAGGCGCATTATGACTACTATTCGCTGGTGCTGGGCTACTGGGGCACTGGGGACACGCAGCGCGCGCTGGAAAACTACGATCTCGCGGTACAACGAGATCCACGCCTGGGTGAGAACAAGACCCTGCACGAACGCACGCTGGAATGGACGCCGCTGGAGCAGCGTGCGATGCACGAGACGTATGTGCTGTGGAGCAAGGCGTGGAAGAGGTGAATAGTAAAAGCTGAGCCGAGCGCGGCTGACGCACTGATGAGTATTGGGCGGCACCGTTTGATGAAATAACACACGGCGGACGAAGTGGTGATTTCGGCTCCATTGATCGAGCGTTGAAGGGTCTGGCATGAGGAGACCTGCCAGCGCCTTTTTGGCAGGCCGCAGGCGGCTCCTGCGACGCAACCGCATTCACCAACCGCCATGAGACAGCTACTGACTTGCGAGAGGGGCAGCGTTTCACCATCGGCTGCTCGCGCGGTCCGCTGTGCACGCCGACACGACAGCACGGCACAGAGTTCAAGAGCACGTGGGAGCCCGCCGACCATCTGACGTTTCCACAGGCGCTCAAGCAGGCAAACCCGGCCTACGTCTGCGCGCACTTCGGCAAGTAGGGAGAGGACATGATCGCGATGCCCGATTGAAGTATGGATCACCGGATCAAGTTGCGAGCGGTCCGCCGATGCCGTGGCCAAACACACATAGTTTTTGCCCGGACACACCGTGGGCGTTTCATGCCGGCACACCGAACTGTTGCGTCCGGCCCGAATCTTGCTCCCTTCGGGCGCTCAACTCCCAAACCCCCCCCCACAAGAAGATGCCCGTCGCCACTCCTGCCCAATACCGTGCCATGCTTGATGCCGCCCAGAAAGGCGGATACGCCTATCCGGCCATCAATGTCACTTCCATCACCACCATCAACGGTGCGCTGAAGGCCTTCGCGGAGTCCAGGTCCGACGGCATCATCCAGGTCTCCACCGGCGGCGGTGAGTTCGCCTCCGGCACTGCGGTCAAAGACATGGCTCTTGGTGCCATCGTCCTCGCCGAGGCCACCCACATCCTCGCGGAGCGTTATAACGTCCTCGTCGCCCTCCACACCGACCACTGCCACCCGAAGAACGTCGAGAAATTCCTCAAGCCGCTCCTTGCCGCCACCGCCGCACGTCGCGCCGCTGGCAAAGGGAACCTCTTCAACTCCCACATGTTCGACGGCTCCGAACTGCCCCTTGAGGAGAACATGAAGACCTCCAAAGAGCTGCTCCAGCAGTGTGCCGAACTCGACATCATCCTCGAAATCGAAGCCGGTGTCGTCGGCGGTGAGGAAGACGGTCACGACACCTCCGGCGTCGCCAACGACAAGCTCTACACCACCCCTGAGGACATGGTCACCGTGTATGAAACCCTCAACGGCATCGGCCGCTTCATGTTCGCAGCCACCTTTGGCAACGTCCACGGAAGCTACAAGCCAGGCGCGGTCAAACTCAAGCCCACCATCCTCAAGGACGGCCAGGCCGCCGTCACCGCCAAGCACGGCGCGGCTGCCGAGATGGACCTCGTCTTCCACGGCGGCAGTGGCACGCCTCTGGAAGAAATCCGCGAGACCCTCGGCTATGGCGTCATCAAGATGAACATCGACACCGACACGCAATACGCCTTCACCCGTCCGATCGTCGATCACATGATGAAGAACTACTCCGGCGTCCTCAAGATCGACGGCGAGATCGGCGACAAGAAAGCCTACGACCCCCGCTCCTACCTCAAGAAAGGCGAGCAAGGCCTCTGCGACCGCATGAAGGAAGCCTGCAACGACCTGCTGAGCACCGGCAAGACCATCTTCGGCACCGTTTGAAACGCCTCACCGGAGCCG
>CAMCWM010000312.1 GCA_945882215.1 Akkermansia muciniphila
GGCAAACACCGTCGATGCGGCAATCATCGCCGCCGGAATCGTGGGCGGGCACCAGATGAGGCTGGACTGGAAGGCGAGGAAGCAGACCACCAAGGCGGCAAAGATGAGCAGCACGCCGCCGAGGATGGCTTTGGGTCGTGGCGCGAAAAAGACCAGCCATGCTCCGGCCAGACCCGCCATTGCCCAGACGATCCACTGCGCCATGGGTGGAAGGAGCTGCAAACGCGGCATGGCGAGCACCTGGGTCAGCGCTTGTGCATGCAAGCGTGCCAGTCCGCCCGTTGCATCATCATCCGTGCCGATCACGATGACTTTGCCGCCGGAGAGATGGGTTTTGTCCTGCGGAGACAGAGCCTCGGCCAGTTCCACGGTCATCAGATTGAGCGCATCGACCTCGCGAACGATTTGTTTCGTATCCACGGCCAGTTCACCGGCAAGAGAGAGAGGCACGAACGTGCCACTGGAGAGGTAGGCCCCGGCACCGGGCCCCAGCAGCAGCCGATGCGTGGCATAAGGCGTCTGCGTGAAGCGTGCGAGCGCTTGTGCAAGCACGCTGGGCCGCAGATGACCGCTTTCCTGCACGATGTAAGGCAACGCAACGGCACCGTCCGAGTTCCGACTGACGGCGATGCCGAGCTCGGCCTGCCGGCGCATCAAATCATCGGGCGCGGCGATCAACGCGCCCAATGGCGGCACGGGCTCGATATTGCCCTGTACCTTTTGAAAGCTCGGCAGCGAATCTTCAAGACCACCGAGGAAAGCGGGTGTTTCGCGACTGGCCGCGACCTGAGCTTCGACGCCGAGGACCGTGCTGGGAAATGGCACCAGAGCCTGGGCGGCTTCATTCACAAACTCAGGCGAGGGTTTGCCCCACATGAGGGTTTCTGGAATGACTACCACCGCAGGATCGAAGGGCTGCAATCCTTTCAGCACCATCTGCCAGTCGAGCGGACGCGGAGGCCAGCCGGCGTACTCGGCCTTGTCCGCCACCCGCATTTTCACGAAAACCACGGGTGCCGCAGTCTTCGCAGATTCATCGGTCGCGACAAAACGCTCGCGGGCATTGGCGACGAGAAAATCGAGGAACAACTCGTCCACACGCTGAAACCGGCCCGCATGATGCTCACGATCCAACCACCAGCCGAGACTGGCGAGCATGAGGACGAGAATCAGGGCACGGATCATTGAGTGCGGTGCCCGGCGGATCGTTCCCGGTTAAGACGCAGGAGTCTCGGCAGTAATCTCGGTTTCACGCTTGTCAGCGGCGAACTTGAGACGCTTGAGCTCGTCATCGTGGGAGACTTTGACGCTGTCGCCATCGCGGATGTCGCCACGTAGGAGGTGCTCGGCCAGTGGGTCTTCGATGTTCTTTTCCACGGCACGGCGCATCGGACGCGCCCCATACTGCGGATCGAAGCCCTCTTTCATGAGGAATTCGCGGGCGCTGTCGTCGAGCGTGATGTGGATGTTCTTCTTTTTGAGGCGGGCGACGACCTTCGCGACCTCGAGATCGACGATGACGTTGAGCTGCTCCTTCTCGAGCATGCGGAAGATGACGATGTCGTCGAGGCGGTTGAGGAACTCCGGTTTGAAGAACTTCTTCGCGGCCTCGGTGATCTTGCCTTTGATGCCGGCGTTGTCAGCCACGTCCTGCTGCATGGCCATGAAGCCGAGAGTGGTTTGGCGCTTGATCTGTTCCGCGCCAACATTCGAGGTGAGGATGACGATGGTGTTCCGGAAGTCGATCTTGCGTCCGAAATTGTCGGTGACCTGGCCTTCTTCGAGGATTTGCAGCAGCAGATGCATGACATCCGGATGCGCTTTTTCAACTTCATCAAACAGAATGACCGAATACGGTCTGCGACGGACGGCTTCTGAAAGCTGGCCGCCCTCTTCATAACCCACGTATCCGGGAGGAGCGCCAATCAAGCGGCTAGCCGTGTGCTTCTCCATATATTCAGACATGTCGATCTGGATCAAAGCCTCGGCGGTGCCGAACATGAACTCGGCGAGATTCTTCGCGAGGAAGGTCTTGCCGACACCGGTCGGGCCGAGGAATAGGAAGGAGCCGATCGGACGACGTGGATCCTTCAAATCGGCGCGGGAACGTCGCAGCGCCTTGCTGATGGCGATGACGGCCTCGTCTTGACCGATGACCTTGCCCTTCAATTCGGCTTCCATCTTGAGGAGCTTCTCGGCCTCCGCGGTTTCCATGCGCTGAAGCGGGACGCCGGTCCATTTGGAGACGACGGACATGATGTCTTCCTCGGTGACATCGACGATGCGCTCCTGATTGGTGGAGCGCCAGTGCTCCAGCACGTCATCAAAACGCTTCTTCGCATTTTTCTCGCGATCACGCAGGTGAGCTGCTTTCTCGAAGTCCTGCTCTTTGATGGAGCCTTCTTTCTCGACACGAATCTCCTCGATTTCGGCCTCAATGACCTTGAGTTCGGGCGGACGCGTCATGGCGGCGATGCGGGCCTTCGATCCGGCCTCGTCCATGATGTCGATGGCCTTGTCCGGCAGGAAGCGGGCGGGCAGGTAGCGTGAGCTGAGGTTCACAGCGGACTTGAGCGCGTCTTCGCTGTATTTGGCCTTGTGGTGCAGCTCGTATTTGCCACGCAGGCCGAAGAGAATCTTGATGGCGTCTTCGACGGAGGGCTCCTCGATCTTCACGCTCTGGAAGCGGCGTTCGAGCGCGGAGTCCTTCTCGATGTATTTGCGATATTCGTTCAGCGTTGTGGCGCCCACACACTGCAACTCACCACGGCTGAGCGCGGGTTTGATGATGTTGCTCGCATCCATCGCGCCTTCAGCACCGCCGGCGCCCACAATGGTGTGAAGCTCGTCGATGAAGAGAATGACGTTCTTGGTGCGGCGGATTTCATCCATGACCGCCTTGATGCGTTCCTCAAACTGGCCGCGATACTTGGTCCCGGCGACCATCAAAGCGAGGTCGAGGGTGATGACGCGTTTATCGCGCAAAATTTCAGGCACATTGCCGGCGGAGATTTCCTGGGCGAGTCCTTCAACGATGGCCGTCTTGCCGACGCCAGCTTCACCGATAAGCACCGGGTTGTTCTTGGTGCGGCGGCAGAGAATCTGAATGACACGGGCGATTTCATCCGCACGACCGATGACGGGGTCCATCTCGCCCTTGATGGCGAGTTCAGTGAGATCACGACCGAAAGCTTTGAGAGCAGGGGTCTTCTCGTTTTTCTTTTTGTCACTCGCGGGGGTGTTGCCGCTTGGCGTGACCGGTTCGCTCTCCTCTTCTTCTTCCTCGTTTTGAGAGGAAAAGTTGGGGTCGAGCTCCTTGAGTATCTCGCTGCGCGCCTTGTCGAGGTTCACGTCGAGGTTGCGCAAGACTTGGGCGGCGACACCTTCACCCTCACGCAGCAGGCCGAGCAGGATATGCTCGGTGCCGACGTAGCTGTGATTAAGCGCCTTGGCCTCTTTGGAGGCGAGGGCGAGCACCTTCTTCACACGCGGGGTGTAGGGAATGTTGCCCACCATTTTGGTCTCAGGGCCGGAGCCGACCTGCTGCTCGACCTGCATGCGCACGGTTTCGAGATCAAGGCCAAGCTTGGTGAGGACATTAACGGCCACGCCTTGGCCGAGTTTGATGAGGCCAAGGAGCAGATGCTCGGTGCCGACGTAGTTGTGATTGAAGCGGTCGGCCTCCTTGCGTGCGAGGGCCAGAACCTGTTGGGCGCGTGGGGTGAAATTATTCATCATTGGGGGTGGAGGACGGGCCTCCAGGGGTTGATTGAGATGGTGGAAAACTACCCGGGCCGTCGATGGATTGCAACCGCGCACGGGTTATTTCCGCACGCATGCTATCACGCTCTTCGGGGGACAATTCTCGCGCAGCACTGAGCTGCAAATGCGCAGGCTGGATCTCCAGAAGCAGCATGTCGATCAGGCTGCGGTCACAATTGCCCACCAGATCGAGATCGGCTCCGAGCCGGAGCATGGAGAGCAGGTTCAATGCCTCCTTGGAAGTGAGGATGTGTGCGTAGCGTAGAATGGCAAAAGCACGCCCGACCTGATCGCGGAGCATGGTCTGGTGGTCCTCCTTGAGCTTCGCACGGGCGGTCACTTCGGAGCGCACAACGCCTTCGATGACCTTTTCGATCTGGGCGATGATTTCGGGCTCCGCCTCGCCCAGCGTATGCTGGTTGGAGATCCGAAACAAATTACCAAGCGCTTCGGTGCCTTCGCCATAGAGTCCGCGGACGGCGAGGCCGATCTTGCCGACGGCCTTGATGACGGGGTTGATCTGGTCGGTGAGCACCAGCGCTGGCAGGTGCAGCATGACTGAGGCGCGCATGCCGGTGCCGAGATTCGTGGGGCAGGCGGTGAGGTAACCGAGCTTGGTGTCGAACGCGTAGGGCAGCAGGCCCTCAAGCTCGGTGTCCACGCGATCCACCAGCTCGTAGGCGCTGGCAAGGTTCAAACCGGGGCGGATGCCTTGAATGCGGAAGTGATCTTCCTCATTGATCATGATGGAGATGCTCTGCTTGCGATCCACGACCACAGCGCAGCCAGAAGACCGCGCCGCATGCTCGCGGCTGACAAGATGCCTCTCCACCAGCACCTGTTTGCGGATCTTGCTGAGGTCGCTGTAGTCCTCGCTATAACCGTCCTGCATCTCAGGAAGACCTTCGACCACAGATCTTGCACGTTCGAGCAGTTCGATGCGCTGACGCTCCTGGCTGAAGCCGGGAAACGGAAAGCCGCGCAGATTGCGCGCCAAACGTACCCGAGAGGTCATGACAACCTCGGAATGCGGGCCGGCGCCCTTCATCCAGTCGGCGGGATTTTTGATCAGTGTGGCAAAACGCATCATAGGATGGCAGGTGTTTGACGTGTCAACTTGGATACGTGTTGAATGCCACGCAAGGATTGCTCCACAGATGCCAATAACGGGCTCGTGACAGGCTTCATTTGGAGGAAGCCTTGGGCTGAAGGCTCTCGATCTCTGCTTTCAACTTCGCAGCGTCCTCGTAGCGCTCCTCGCTCACGGCCAGATCCAGCTCAGCACGAAGTTTTGAAACATCCACAGGCGGCGAAGGCGGAAGCGGTGCGGGCGGGGGAGATTCTGCCACGATGGATGATCGCTGACGAGGCAGCATTTGCGGCGTGACGATGCCTTTGCGGTTTGGCCGTTTGCCGACATGCCGCGTGCCCTTGTGCATGTTGCGCAGCAGGCCGTCCAATCCTTCGCGGAAGGCGGTGTAGCATTCCGGGCAACCCATGCGGCCGATTTTTTTGAGCTGCGAGGCGGTGAAGCCGCAGGCATCGCATACGACCTCCATCGTCTCCGCCTCGGCCCGCTGCGAAGGACTGAGAAACGCCTCCGCGAGACCGAAGCCGGTCTCCTCGGTCACGCCTTTGGCCTTCGAGCAATCTTCACACAGATTTACCGTGGTCATCTGACCGTTGATGATCTGAGTGAGGAAGACCGTGGCCTCTTTCTCGCAAACGTCGCATTTCATGGAATTAATCGGTGCATGCTTTTCATGCCACACAGGTGATACGAACGGCAGCACGTACTGGTTATGACAGGTATTCGCGCCCGTCAACCAATGCCCTGAGCCGCCAGCCATTCGTCGAGTTCGGCCTGCAACTGCCCATGTTTCGCAAAGCTGTAATGAAATGTGTGAAAACCCAGCCGTGCGGCGGTTTCAATGTTTGCCGTGAGATCATCAATGTAAAACGTTCGGTCTGGATCAAGATCGAGCTTTACGATGGTTTGGCGGAAAATC
>CAMCWM010000313.1 GCA_945882215.1 Akkermansia muciniphila
GCGTGATTCATCAACAACTCCGCCGATGGGAACATGGGGACGAAATGCCCGCATCCGACAAGTTGGAAGCCCTTCACGTCCTCGCATCCAACTAGATCGGGGTGGGAACGCCTACCCCTGATGCCGCATCCGAAACTGCTTCGGCGTTAGGCCGATGCGTTTGCGGAAGTGCTGAGTGAAAGCACTTTGGTCGCAGAAGGCGTGGGCTTGGGCGATGTCGATGACTTTGTCAGTGGTTTGGATGAGGGCTTCGGCGGCGGACTCGATGCGGATGCGGAGCATGAGTTCATAGGGCGTGACGCCGAGGGCCTGGTGAATCTTGCGATACAGCGTGCGCTCGGAGAGGCCGGATTCGCGGGCGAGTTCGGCGGTGCTGAGGATGCGGTTGGTGTTCTTCTGGATGTGGCTGACGATGAGCGTGACTTCGCTGCTGGGCTGATGACGGCTGCGGCCTTCATCGCGGCGGGTGAGGCCCATGAGGCCGATGATCTTGCCGTTCTTGCCTCGCAGCGGGACCTTGGTGGTGAGGAACCAAGTCAGCGTGCGCTGCTCGTCATACCAGACTTCCAGGCGATTGATCAACGGCTTGCCCGTGCGGAAGACGAGCGCATCATCGGCTCGGTAAGCCTTCGCGGCTTGCTCGGGATAGAAGTCTTCATCGAGTCGGCCAATGACGTCGGCTTCACTTTCGAGGCCAAGTCGGGTCCACATCGGCTCGCTGGCAGCGATGAGGCGGCTCTCGCGATCCTTCACAAAGAAGAACACGTTGGGCTGCTGATCAAACATGAGCCGGAATGCCTGTGGATCGGTCATGCTGGCAAAAAAGGCACTCTGAATGGACTTGGGAGACATGGCAGGATGATAACAACTTTTGGCAGATCTAGGCCATGTATTTGCAAATGGAAGGGCGTTTTACTGCACCCATGAAATCCTGCCGTCTCTTCTCCTTCTTCACTCTTTGCCTTCTCGCCTGCACGGTGGCCTCGGCTCATAATACGGTGCTCACGCTGCGTCAGGATGATGCGACGAACACGATCTCGGTCTATCGCGAGAATAACAAGGAGGCAATCCTCACGCAGAATGTGCGGCCGGATTTTCGGCCTTACCTTCATCCGATTGTGGCCCCTGATGGGAAGGGCTTGCTGACGGAGTATAGCCCAGGGCATCACAAGCATCAGACCGGGCTCTATTGGGGACTGAAGCAGGTGAACGGTCGCGACTATTTTCACAATCCGGGCGCAGGCTTCTGGCGCAAGGTTTCGAGCGCGGTGCTCGTGCCGAAAGGCGAGGTGGTGAAGTGGACGACGGTTTATCAACTGCTCGGTGCCGAGGGCAAGCCGGTGATGAACGAGACGCAGGTATGGACGATGCGCGATAACGATGGCCGCTACTTCCTGGAGCTTGAATGGAAGGGAGAAGGGCTCGTGGACTTGACCATGGCCACGCAGCCCTCCGGCGGACTCTTTCTGCGCATGCCGTGGAAACCTGGCATGGAAGGCGGCGCGATGAACAGCGTGCGTCAGGGCAACGGGCGTGCTGAAGGGCAGCGTTCAATCTGGGTGGATGTTGGCTTGAAGCTGGATGGCCGCGAGGACCAGGCGCACATCGCGATTTTTGATCATCCGAAGAACGCAGGTTACCCGCAGCATTGGCGTGTGGATGGGCAGATGGGCGTGGGGCCTTGTCGCGCGATTACGGGCGATTGGAAGATTGCCAAGGGCAAGTCCGAGACGGTGCGGCATCAGTTCTTCGTCTATACGGGCAAGCTCAACGATGTGGTAGTCACAGATGCGTGGAAGGCCTACACGGGTCAGGGTTCGGATGCTGTAATGTGGGGCATCGCCAAGGCGGCGGGCAAAGAGGCGGCTTTTCTTACCGGCGAACAAGCGGTGGCGAAGATGACAGTGCCTGAAGGTTTCGAGGCGAAGCTCGCTGCGGTGGAGCCGATGATCACACAGCCGATGGCGTTCTGCTGGGATGATCGCGGGCGGCTTTGGGTCGCGGAAAACCGCGATTATGAAACACGCAGCGCGGGTTTCTCCGCCGATGGCAACAGTCGTATCCTGATCCTCGAAGACACGAATGGCGATGGGAAGTTCGACACGCGCCAAGTCTTCCTTGAAGGCATTCCGTTTCCCTCGGCCATTGCCGTGGGCTTTGATGGACTGTGGCTTGGCGCACCGCCGAATCTGCTATTCGTGCCGGACAAGAATCACGATGACAAAGCCGATGGCCCGCTGGAGGTGCGACTTACCGGTTGGGGCATTCAGGATCGTCATGAAGTATTCAACAGCTTCAGTTGGGGGCCTGATGGTTGGCTCTATGGCTGCCAAGGTTTCGCCACACGCTCGACGGTGGGCAAGCCTGCGGATGGCGGCAAAATCTTGCGCAAGGGCGATCCATTCCCCGTCGAGATGCCGGTCAAAGATGGCCAATACATCGACGGTGGTGTGTGGCGCTATCATCCCACGAAGGATCGCTTTGAAGTGGTCGCGCACGGCTTCAGCAATCCGTGGGGCCTCGACTTCGATGACCACGGCCAGATCTTCATCACCGCCTGCGTGATCCCGCATCTCTGGCATGTGATCCCCGGTGGCATCTATCACCGTCAGGGTGGAAGCCACATCAATCCGTATGTGTTCGATGATATCAAGACCATTGCCGATCATCGTCATCGCTCCGCGCATGGCGGCGCTCGCGTGTATCTCGCGGATGAGTTCCCGAAGGAATACCGCGACCGCATCCTCATGGCGAACCTCCACGAGCATGATGTGATCACCGACATCCTCAAACCCAGCGGCTCGGGTTTCATCGGTCGTCATGGCAATGAACCGCTCTTTGCCAATGACAACGCCTGGGTGGGTTTCAGCATGGAGATCGGACCCGATGGTGCGGCGTATGTGCTCGACTGGCATGACACCGAGATTTGCGGCAATGCCACGCACGACAAAGACACCGGCCGCATCTACCGCCTCGCGCCGAAGGGGCTGCCAGGCAAGTCCGGCCTCAATCTCGCCGCGCAGTCCGATCTCGAACTCGTCGGTCTGTTGACGCATCGCAATGACTGGTATAGCCGCCGTGCTCGAGTCCTGCTCCAGCAACGCGCTGCTGCGGGTCAACTCAATGCCGCAGTGCCTGCGAAGCTGTGGGAACTCTTCGCCCAATCCAAGACCTCCGCACATCAACTCCGCGCTCTCTGGGCTCTGCACATCACGCAGAATCTCCCTGCGGATCGTTTGCTGCCGTTGCTCGATCATGCCGAGCCTTATGTTCGCGGCTGGGCCATCCAGTTGCTTGGCGAAGATCGTGCTTACAGTCCGGCAGCTTTGGCCAAGCTCACCGCGATGGCGGAGAAGGACAACTCGCCCATCGTGCGGCTTTACCTCGCGGCAGCGCTACAGCGCATGAACGTGGCAGAGCGCTGGCCCATCGCGCAGCACCTCGTCGCTCATGCGGAGGACGCTGCAGATCACAACTTGCCGAAGATGATTTGGTTTGGCATCGAGCCGATGGTCGAAGCCGATGCCTCGCGTGCGATGGCGCTTGCCACGCACAGCAAGATCCCGCTGCTCGCGCCATACATCGCCCGCCGTGCCATCGCTGCCAAACAGCTCGAACCCGTGGCTGCCACCCTGCTGAGCAATACCGATCTCGCCCTGCGTCTCCAGCTTCTCGAAGGCGTGCGTGATGGACTCAAATCGCTGGGCCGCAATGTGGTCACGAAGCCGAAGAACTGGGACGAAGCCTTTGCCGCGCTTGATGCCGCAAAAGATGCAAAATTGAGCGACTTCACCGCGCAGATCGGCCAGCTCTTCGGCGATGCCAAAGCCGCCGCCGCACAACTTGCCGTTCTCAAGGACAAGGCAGCACCCATTGAGCGTCGCCGACAAATCCTGACCGCCTTTGCCCGCGATGCGTATGCCGCCGCGCTGCCTGTAGTGTTGTCGTTGCTCGATGAACCCGCCGTGCGCCGCGATGCCATCCGCGCGCTGGCTTCGTTCGATGCTCCGCAGATCGCGCCGACCTTGATCCAGCGCTACGCCAAGCTTTCCGCTGCTGAGAAAGCCGAGGTCGTCATCACGCTCTCCGCCCGCCGCAGCACCGCCAGCGCCCTCGTCGCTGAGTTGAAGAAGAAAAACATTCCGAAGACCGATGTCACTGCCTTTGACGCACGACAACTCTACCGCGTGCTCGGGCCATCGTTCGTCGAGTTCTGGGGTCCCATCACCCAGCTCGCCAGCGATAAACAGGCTGAGATGGCGAAGTATAAAGCCATGCTCACCGATGCCGTGATTGCCAAAGCCAATACCAGTAAGGGTCGCGCCATCTTCGAGCGCACCTGCATGGGCTGCCACATGCTCTACGGCGCAGGCGGCATTGTCGGCCCCGATCTCACCGGCTCCAATCGCGCCAACCTCGACTACATCCTCGCGCAGATCATCAACCCCAGCGAGGTCATGCAGGAAAGCTATCAACTCGTCATTGTTACTACTCGCGATGGCCGCACCCTCTCCGGCACGGTCGCCGCTGAAGACAACCAGCAGCTCACGCTCCGCCTCGTCGGTCAGGACAGCGTCGTCACCAAATCCGAGATCCTCTCCCGCGAGAAATCCCCCATCTCCATGATGCCCGAGGGCCTGCTTAAAACCCTCAAAGACGACGAAGTCCGCGACCTCATCGCCTACCTCCGCACCACTGCGCAGGTGCCTCTGCCGAAGCCATGAAAACGCACGGAATGAAACAAACATAGGCACAACATCCCCAACCCCCAAGCGGCTGCCGAGGCGCTTGCAGGGACGCCGGGAAGCGATGGGTTTGAGCAACGCCCACCCTCGCTCGTGAGCGCAGCATCCCCCGGCCATTTTCACTCTCTGAAAACTTTTTTCGGCAACTGGCCGTTTTCGTGGAGGGTTCCTTGTGATGACCGCTGCGGAGAACGACAGACATGACCGCTTCCTCAGGCTCTATGTGGAGCATGAGGAGGCGTTGCGTGGATTTGTGCGCTCGCTGGTGCCCACGTTGGAGGATGCGCGGGAGGTCATGCAGCAGACGGCGGCGGTGCTGTGGCGGAAGTTTGATGACTCGGCGGACTTCCGTCCGTGGGCCTTTGGCGTGGCGAAGTTCGAGGCTCTCGCGTTTCTCCGCGACAGGGCGCGTGACCGGCATGTGTTCGGCGATGAGGTGATGGCTTTGCTGGAGGCCGAGGCCATGGAGGCGGCGCGGTCGAGCGAGCAGGAGGAGCGGGCGCTGGAGGAGTGTTTGCAAAAACTACCCGCAGCCCAGCGCGAACTGGTGGAGACGGCGTATGCGCCGGGCGTCCGCATGGATGAGCTGGCGCGTTCAGCGGGCCGCACGCCGATGGCTCTTTACAAATCACTGCATCGCATCCGCATGACCTTGGCGGACTGTGTGCAGCTCACCTTGAACCAAAAGGAGGAACTTGCATGAAATCAAGCGACACTCAGATGGAATTGGTGCGCCGCTACCTGGGCGGCGAGGCAACTCTGGAGGAAGCCCGAAGGCTGGAGTCTATGCTGGCGGTGGATGCGCAGTTGCGCCAGGACTATCTGGCCTATGCGCGTGTGGAGGCAGGCTTGTCGTCAAAGGTGCGGCCAAAGTTGGTCAAAACAGCCCCGCCGAACCGCTGGCTCTCCTGGCGTCCGCTCACTGCGGCGGCGGCCGTGGCGCTGCTCGTGGGCGCGAGTTTCTACTTTTACTCGATGCGGCTGCGCGATGACGCGCGTGACATCCAG
>CAMCWM010000314.1 GCA_945882215.1 Akkermansia muciniphila
CGGGCCATGTCGAGCGCGGCTGCTAATCCTTTGCCACACACGTCACCGACACCGAGGAGGATTTTACCGTCGTCGATCTCATGCCAGAAGTAGAAATCACCGCCGACCTCGCTCGCAGGCTCATAAAAACTCTCCACGGAGATATTTTCGAGGCGAACCTGGGGCGCTGGAAGGAATGAGTTCTGGATTTCCGTCGCCAGGGAGAGTTGCTGACGGTTTTCCGCCTCCTGTATGGCCTTTTTCTGCGATTCGAGCCGCAACAGCGTCACGGCGATGAGGCTGCCGAAGGTCTCAAACATCTCCACATCCTGCGCATTGAAGCCAGCGCCGTGGTTTGGATTGATCGCCTGCATGACGCCGAGGCAGTGGTCACCATCCAACAGAGGAATCGTGACCATGGCACGCGTGACAAGGTCAGATTTGTCCGAAGCCGGGCGGAAATGACGCGGATCATTGAGCGCGTCCTCGATGTTGACGACTTTCTTCGTCGCATAGACATCACCAGCGATTCCCTTCCCTTTCGGCACGCGGACATCCATGGCATTGATGGGATCGAGCGTGGAACGGATGAGCAGATCCTCGCTGGGGCCGTCTGGCAGCAGGATGGAGCACACCTCGCAGTCCATGACCTCGCGCGACTGTTTGAGGATGTGGTCAACGAGTTCGACAAGATTGTGCGTGCTGCTCAAACGACGCGCCACGTCGATCAGCACGTTCTGGCGTGAGGCGATGGGCTGCGGGTTACTCACGGCGTTTGAAGAAATTGAGAAGGCCTTTTTTCTTTTCCTCCGGGCTGGCGCTCTCAGGAGGCATGGGACTGCCTGCCGTTGGGGAAGCAGGCTTCGCGCCGGATTCGAGTTCTTTGATACGCACGGGGTAGGGCGCCTGGGTGCGGCGCATGTGCTCGATGATCTGCTCCTTGGTGGGAACTTCGTTCTCCTTGCTGCCAAAGATCAGGCGGCTGGGCTTTTCGGCGAGCGTGCCGGTGATGTATTCGCCCCAGATGACGAGGGCGTTCATCTCCTCGACCAGCGTGTTGACCTTGCGCATCGTGGTGTCGAGATTCTTCTCCAGCCCAGGACCGGAGGCGCCTTCTCCGCCAGCGAGGAGTCTGTGCAGATCGTCCGTGATCTCCTCGATCCGCGTCCGCAGTCCTGGCTTTCCCTCTGTGCCGGCGATGGTTTGATTCAGTTCCTTGGAAAAGGTTTCGAGGTTCGCGAGGATCGCATCAGCACGATTCGCGAGACCTTTATCTGCCGCGCCTTTGGGGCCTTTGACGAGTTCCTGAATGCCGGTGGCGGTCTCTTCGAGCTTGTCTGCCACGGTTTTGAGCTTCTGGCCAAAGCCGGGTGTTTTGCCGTCACCGGTAAAGACGGTTTTCAGCTCCTGCGTGAAGGATTCGATGTTGGCGAGAGAGTCGGTGATTTTCTTGGAGGCATCGCCTTTGCCGAGCGGATCAGTGATCTTTTTGATGTCGGCGGTGATCGACTTGATGTTGGCGATGATGACATCGCCGCCGGGCAGCATCATTTCCAGCATGCTGCCAAGGCTGTCGGAGGTGAGTTTCACGCCATCGGCCAGCAGTCCACCGTCATCATCTTCGCGCACCAGGCCGATGTGCTTCTCACCAAGCATGGATTCGGCGCTGATAACGACATTCACATGCGCAGGAACGGGCGTTTTTTCAAAGATGGCGATGTGAACGCGGACCGGACGATGTGAAACGAGGCGATCGGCTGGCACGAGGTGCTCGATGCGTTCCACGATGCCGATCTTGTCGCCAGAATAGAGCACGTTCGAGTTGCGGTGCAGGCCGGTCACATCCTCAAAATCCACGGAGAAGCGCAGGTGCGGCTTGCGCCAGGGATCACCGGAAATGGAGAACACCAAAGCTCCCAGCAGCACCAGGGAACAAAGGATGACCAGGGTGGCCACGGTGGCATCGTGCTTGTTTTTCATGACTTCGAAAGGATGGCACTGCGTGAATACCTGCCCGTTTCATTGCTGCCAAGCAGTGTTTCTCGATACAGCAGTTCGCCGGAGTCGTCGGCTCCGCCTTCGGGATCGCCGTTGATGAACTGCTGCACGGCGGGATGAGGATGCGCCTTGATCTCCTCGGGGGTGCCCTGCGCGATGATCCGGCCCTGATTAGGGCCGGTGCCGAGCATGATGATGCGCGTGCCGATGCGGAAGACGCTGTTCATGTCATGCGTGACGACAACAACGGTCGCGCCGATCTTTTGCGTGAGGCGTTGCGTGAGTTCATCCACCACGGCGGTCATGATGGGGTCAAGTCCGGCGGTCGGTTCATCGCTGAAAACAAGCGGCGGGTCCAGAGCGAGCGCACGGGCCAGCGCGGCGCGTTTTTTCATGCCGCCGCTGATCTCGGAGGGCTTCTTGTGGCCGTGACCAGTCAATCCGACCTGCTCAAGCTTCATTTTGACCACCGTGTCGATCAATCCGGCATCGAGCTGGGTGTGCTCGATCAACGGCAGCGCCACGTTTTCCGCGACGGTGAGCGATTGCAGCAGAGCGCCGGATTGAAACAGCATGCCGTAGCGACCACGCAGCTTTTGCAGCGCCTCAGCGCGCATGGTGGTGATCTCCTGGCCGAAAATCTTGATGCTGCCGGAGGTGGGCTTCTCGGTGCCAATGAGATGCCTCAGCAGCGTGCTTTTGCCGCAACCGCTGCCGCCCATGATGACGAAGGTGTCGCCGGCATGCACTTTGAAGCTCACACCATCGAGCACCTTCTGCGTGCCAAAATGCCGCACCAGCGAATCGACCTCGATGATCGGTTCGCCAACGGTGGAATCTGGTGTGGAAGACGGCATCAGAAGAAAAACAGGGCGGTGAGCACAGCGTTGGCAATGAAGACGCTCAGCAGCGAGACGACGACCGAGCGTGTGGTGGCAAGTCCCACGCCTTCAGCGCCGCCGGAGACGTTCAAACCGATGCTGCAGGCGATGGTGACGACCAGCACGCCAAACACGCCGCTCTTGAGCAGTCCGATGCCGACATCACGCAGCTCGACGTATTGCAGCGCATGGCTCACGTAGAAGGCAGTGGACATGTGCAGTGAGTAGTGGCTGATCAACCAGCCGCCGGCGAGGCCGACGTAAATGCTGAACACCGTCAGCAACGGCATCATGATCACCATGGCAAGAAAACGCGGCACGATGAGCCAGGACATCGGCGGAATGGCCATGACTTCGAGCGCCTCAATTTCTTCAGACACTTTCATGGTGCCGAGTTCGGCGGTGACGGAAGACCCGCTGCGTCCGATGACAATCACCGCCGTGACCAGAGGCGCGAGTTCACGAATGAGGCTGGATGAAACCAGCCCCGGCACATAAACCGTGGCGCCGAGCTTCGCGAGTTGCGCGGCGGATTGCATTGCCAGCACGACACCGATGGTCAGCGCCGTGAGCGCCGACATCGGCACCGCATGCACGCCGATGCGGACGATTTGTGCGAAGGTGTGGCCGATGCGCCATGGTTTGCCGCGAAACGGGGCTGCGAACAGCCAGTAGAGCAAATCGCCGCACAACGCGAAGTATTGGCGGAGCGCTACGATCATGCGTGGGGGATGGGAAGGCTTAGCGCTTGCTGGTCAGGTCGGTGGCGTTCAGCGCCTCCTCGACCGTGGGCAGGTGCGTGATGAAATCACCGAGGCGGACGATCTTGAACGAGGCCTCCACGCGTCCTTGGATGCCGGTGAGGGCAAACTCGCTGCCCGCGCCGCTGGCATGCTGGAAATACTCGACCACCACGGCCCAAACGGGGGTGTTCACAAACGTGACCTTTGCAAAGTCGATGATCAACCGCTTCGCTTTCGCCTTCATCTGCTCGCGCACGAGTTTCTGAAACTCAGGCACCGTTGCGAGATCGGCGTCGCCCTCCAGTTCGATGACGACGGCGTTGGGGTGGGTGCGAAGTGTGGGTTTCATGAGGAAAGGTCAGGGAGTGATCAAAGCCAGCCGGTCTGATTGAGGCGTCCAGTCAGTTCCATCTGCCTTTCGAGCTGTGCCGCATACAACGTGGCGTTCTCTGCGTTGGGTTTGCAGCGGGTGGACTCATCAAGTGTGACAAGTTTGGCGCAGAGCTTGTCATAGCTGACACGTTCGCTGCCGCCTTGGTTTGCATGAGCATAAGCGGCCTGGATGGCCCCGCCGAGAGCGGCGCCTTCGCTGGTGCTGAGGGTGACGACTTCGGCGTTGAAGCAGTCGGCGGCGATCTGACGCCATACGGCGCTCTTGCTGCCGCCGCCGGTGAGACGGATTTCGGTCGGATTCATGCCGAGGTCGCGGAAGCGCTTCAAGCCATAGGCCAGGCCAAGCGTGGCGCCTTCGACGGCGGCGCGGGCAATGTTCACGGGTGCCATGTTCGTCGGGCGCAAGCCGTGGATGACACCGCTGCCATTGGGCAGGTTTGGCGTGCGTTCGCCATTGAGGTAGGGCAGGAACATCACGCCGTCAGCTCCGGCAGGCGCGGATTTCACGGCGGCTTCGAGCTGCCGCAAATCCCAGCGGAACATCTCGCGCACCTGCTCGGTGACGACGGTGACATTCATCGTGCAGACGAGAGGCAGCCACTGATCGGTGCTGTCGCAAAACGCGGCGACTTCGCCCTGACCATCGACGACGGGTGATGCGGCAACGCCATACAGCGTGCCACTGGTACCGAAGCTGGCGGTGACGACGCCGGGCTTGATGTTGCCGGTGCCGATCGCGCCCATCATGTTGTCGCCGCCGCCGGCGCTGATGATCACATCGAAGTTCAGCCCCCACTGCACAGCCAGATCCTTGCGGATTGTGCCGTGAACGGCTTTCGAGGAGCCGAGCGGCGGCAGCATGCTACGCACGCTGGGGTCGATGTAATCGCAGATCTCGTAGGCCCACTGGCGCGTGTTCACGTTGAGGATGCCCATGCCGGATGCATCACCGTATTCCATGCGCTTCACGCCGCTGAGCCAGAAGTTGATGTAATCGTGCGGCAGCAGGATGGTCTTTGTCTTCGCGAAGTTCTCCGGCTCGTTCTGCTTCAGCCACAGGAGCTTCGGAATCGTGTACCCCGGCAGCATCGCATTCCCCGCGACGGCGATCACACCGGGCTGGCCGCCAAAATGATGCGCGATCTCAGCGCACTGCGGTTGTGTTGAGGTGTCGCACCACAGCTTGGCCGGACGCACAGGTTTGTCGTCAGCGCCGAGCGCCACGAGGCCATGCTGCTGCCCGCTGACACCGATCCCGGCGATCTTGGCCTTGTCGTTACCAATTTGATCGAGGCACTGGCGTACGGAAGCGTCCACGGCATCAAGCCATGACTGCGGGTCTTGTTCGAGATGGCCGGGCGGTAGTCCTTCGAGCAAATCATACGAACTGTGCCCGGCGGCGATGATCTTGCCACTGTCGAGGTCGAGGACGATGGCCTTGGTGCTCTGCGTGCCGCTGTCGATGCCGAGGAAGTACATGGTGGGGTTGTGAGTTGGGTAGGGGCAAGGTTTACGGTAGGGAAGGTGCGCGGGTCAAGAGGTCAAGCAGTCAAGAATCGTGGATTTGGCGCGCTCACGCCCCGCCTCCCGTCGCAGCCTCCGAATACAGCCGCATCACAGATTCCTTGTTCAGCACGATGAGGGTAAAGACGCCGAGCACGGTGCCGAAGGGAAAGCACAGGCAGTTCAGGCCGGCGACGACGATGGAAAACGTGCGGTTCACACGACGGTGGATGAAACGTCCTGACATCA
>CAMCWM010000315.1 GCA_945882215.1 Akkermansia muciniphila
ATTTTCTTTTCGGGTGCCGGTTGGGGTGCTGCCGCGGCCTTTGGTTGCGGTTTTGTCTCATCTTTGCCACAAGAGACAAGAAGCAGTCCGACGATAAAGACGATGGATTTCATGAGCAGCGGATGGAAACGGAACGTCCGTGCGCGTCGAGGCCTTCGACCTGGCTGAAGGCGCGGACGATGGGCTCGGATTTGACGCAGCTTTCGCGGTCGAGACGGATGATGCTGGTGCGGCGCTGGAACATGTCGGCGGTGATGCCTGGGAAGGATTTGCCGGAACCGCCGGTGGGCAGGGTGTGGCTGGGACCAGCGAGGAAATCGCCCACGGCCACCGGCGAATGATTGCCAAGGAAGATCGCGCCTGCGGTGCGGATGAGCGGCAGGATGGCATCCTCACGCGTGGTGATGAGAGTGAGGTGCTCGGGCGCAAAATCGTTCACGAGACGTGCGCCTTCCTCCAAACTAGGCACGAGCATGCAGAAGACGCCTTTTTCGAGAACGGGGGCGAGTTGGGCCTGGCGGCTAAGGGTTCTGGACTGCGAATCAACCTCTTCGACAACGGCGTCGAGCAAGCTGGCGTCATCGGTGATGAACCCGGCCATGCTGTCCTTGCCGTGTTCTGCCTGCGCGAGGATGTCGGCGGCGATGAAGGCAGGATTGCCGGATTTATCGGCGAGAATGAGCACTTCGCTGGGGCCGGGGAGCAGGTCGATGGAAACGACGCCGAAGGCCTGGCGCTTGGCTTCGACAACGTAGCTGTTGCCGGGGCCAAAGATCTTTGTGACAGGGCGAATCGTCTCCGTGCCGAAGGCGAGCGCGGCGATGGCCTGCGAACCGCCGATTTTATAAACCTCGGTGGCTCCGGCGAGTTTGAGTGCCGCGAGCAAGCCGGGATTGACAGTGCCATCGCGTCCACAAGGCGTACAGACGACGATTTCCGGCACACCAGCGGCGGCGGCGAACGTGACGGTCATGATCGAGGTCGAGACGAGCGGCGCGGTGCCACCGGGGACGTAGCAGCCAACACGCTCAAAAGGGTGGAAGACTTCGCCGACCTCGGCCCCCTGCTCGTTTTGGTAGCTCCAGGCCTGGCGCATGCTGCGTTTGGCGAAGGCCATCACATTGCGGTGCGAGGCTTCGAGCGCGGAACGCAGCGTTTCATCGGCGGCGTCCCAGGCAGCATCAAGTTCGGCCTGCGAGACGCGCATTTGCGATGCGCTGAGTTTGGCACCGTCGAATTGCTCGGTGAGTTCGAGCACGGCGGCATCTCCCCGTTCACGCACGGCCTTGATCACGCTGGAAACGACCTCACGCACGGCATCACTCGCCTCGGCACGGCGGTTGAGGGCGCTGGCAGCGCTGGCGTAGTCAGGATCAGTGGGGAGTATGACTTTCATTCGGAGGTTTTACGTGCCACGGCAGGCGGAGGCGTCAAGGAAGGAAGATGAGTGCCTGAGCGACAAAAAATGCGGGCATTGCTGCCCGCATGGTTCTGAAGGGATCAGGATGTCCCCTCTCCTGACACCGTGTTATGGCACGACTTCACCAGAACCAGTGTACACCCACTTCTCGACCTTGCCGTTCTTGATGCGGGCCTGGGCCTCGGTCTCGAACTTGCCAAACATGGTCTGGGTCTCGTACTTCACGTTCACGGTCCAGTAGTCGGTGCCGTCGATTTTTTCCTGTGCTGGATCGCCCCAAGACTTGACGTTGTCGGGTTTGATCTCCGTGACTTCGCCGGACTTCATGCTGGCGAGGAGCAGCGGATAGGTTCCGTCAGCATCCTTGGCGGGTTTGTCGTTGCTGCTGCCACCGCCGCCACCACCACCGGCAGATGAAGCCGGAGCATTTTTGGCGCGTTCTGCAGCGGCAAGACGGTACTCGTGTGCTTTGCGGGCGTTCTCGGTCTGTACGATTTTGACCTGTTCATAAGCGGCGGCAAAGACTTCTTTGAAATCGGTGTCATCCATCGCCACCTGACCACGCATGGGCGAACCTGCTGATGCTCCAACAACCAAGTTCGGACCTTCCTGGCCCATGACGAAAATTTTGGCCCCTGCCTTGAAACTGGTGGCAGCCGTGGCCTTGCCCATCTGCATCTTGAGTTCGAGGTCTTTTTTCATCGTCACCTGCTTTGGGGTGGTGAAGAAGCCTTTCGGCACGGCGGCCCAGTTCTGGGTGATCTGATCCAACGGCGGGAACACGGGGGCCACAAAGGCATTCGGGTCAACCGGCGGTGGCTCGGGAATCTTGGGCATCTCGGGCTTCGGCTCGGGCGCCATCTCGGGCTTCGGCTCGGGTTTGGGTGCTTCCATCACCACTTTCGGCTCTTCTTTGACGACAGGCTTCGGTGCCGGAGCGACGACGATTTCCTTCTTCGGCTCCACCTTCGGCACATGCTTGGTGAACTTCATGACATCGGCGAAGGTCGGATACACATACTCGTAAGAGACGTAGCCGACGGCGATGGCAAGGATGATGACGATGAGCGGTTTCATGGTGGGGAGGAGTGTAGGGGGGGAGGCGGGGGAAATCAACCGCCCTCATGCACCATTCCAGCAACGGGCAGGCTGGCGGATTTCTTGGGCTTGATCTCCCCTGCCCCACGCGGCTTGTGTGCCGCATGCCAGAAAACGTGATCCGCGTGCGTGGCGCACGGCAGCACAATCTCCAAAATATCGACGTGGACATCCCACGGCATAAGCTCGTGGTGCTCACTGGCGTGAGCGGCAGCGGGAAGTCGTCCCTGGCCTTCGACACGCTCTTCGCCGAGGGCCAGCGACGCTATGTGCAGAGCCTCTCGGCCTACGCCCGGCAGTTTCTCGACCAGATGCAGAAGCCGGACGTGGATTTCATCGAAGGACTCTCCCCGGCGGTCGCCATCGAGCAGGTTCACTCAAATCCGAATCCTCGCAGCACCATCGCCACGGTGACGGAGATCTACGACTACCTCCGCGTGCTCTACGCCGTGGCCGGGCAGCCGCATGATCCGCAAACCGGCGAAAAACTCCTGCGCAGCACCCCGCCAGAAATCGCGGACAAGGTTTTGGCGCTGGGTGAAGGCACGCGCGTCATGGTGCTCTCCCCGCAACCTCCGGCAAACGGTGAGGACACACGCACGCTGTTTGAAAAGCTCAAACGTCAGGGCTTCGTCCGCGTTCGGCTCAATGGCGAGATCGTGGAGCTGGAGGACACGCTCAAACTGGCCGCCGAAGAACGGCAACAGGTGCAAATCGTCATCGACCGCCTCGTGCTGCGTGCGGATTCACGCCAGCGGCTCATGGAGGCCATTGAAAGCTCGCTGCACTGGAACGAGCGCGAGGTGCAGTTCCTCGTGAATCTCGACGGCAGCGATGAAATCCTCAGCTACACCACCGAGTTCGCCAATCCGCGCACCGGTTACGTCATCGAGCGCCTCACGCCGCAGCATTTCTCCTTCAACACACACCTTGGAGCCTGCCCCACCTGCCAAGGCACCGGCATGATCCCGACGCCAGATGCCACGCTGCTGGTGCCCGACGAGTCCAAATCGCTCGCCGATGGCGCGATCAAGGCCTGGTGGGCGCGACACCCAAAGGTTCGCGTCATTTTCAATCAGAGCGTGGAAGCACTGGCCAAGCACTTCGGTGCCGCGATGGATGTTCCCTTCCAAACTCTGCCACAGGCCTTCAAAGACGCCCTGTTTCACGGCACTGGTGAAGTCGCCATCGCCACCGGCTGGAAGAAGTCTGACAACACACGCAGCGTCGCGAAGCCGTTTGAAGGCCTGCTGCCCGAAATCGCTCGTCTCTATCAAAACGCCGAAAGTGACGCCCTCCGCTCCGCACTCACGCGGCTCATGAATCCGCAGGCGTGTGCGACGTGCGAAGGCAAGCGGCTCAATCCGCAATCCCTTGCGGTGAGATTGAGTTCGCAGGCAAAGGACCTCAACATCCACGAGTTCACTTCGCTGCAAATCCGCGATGCACTCAGCTGGATGCGCGACTTGGAAGTCACCGCGCAGCAGAAAGCCTATGTCGGCGAGTTGCAGCGCGAGATCGTGAAGCGCATCGAGTTCCTGGAGCAAGTCGGGCTCGGTTATCTCGCGTTGAATCGCGAAAGCGGCACGCTGTCCGGCGGTGAGATGCAACGCATTCGACTCGCATCGCAAATCGGTGCCGGACTCGCGGGTGTGCTTTACGTCTTGGACGAGCCCAGCATCGGCCTGCATGCCAGCGACAACGAACGTTTGATCCAAACGCTGCTGCGCTTGCGCGATCTCGGCAACACCGTGCTCGTCGTCGAACACGACGAGGCCACGATGCGTGCCGCCGATCACATCATCGAACTCGGCCCCGCCGCCGGCCCGCACGGCGGCAAACTCATCGCCCAAGGCACGCCCGCTCAAATCGCCGCCAATCCGAACTCGATCACGGGGCAATTTCTCAGTGGATCCCGGCGCATCACGGGGGGCAGTCGGTTAGAAGTTAGAAGTGAAAGGTTAGGAGTGAAATGCGACCGAACACCGCTGCTACCTCTGCCCCCTAACTCATCACCTCTAACTTCTAACTCCTCCCTCACGATCCACGGTGCCACCGAGCACAACCTGCGCAACGTCACTGCCGCTTTCCCACTCGGCAGCTTCACCTGCGTCACCGGGCCGTCTGGCAGCGGCAAATCGACCTTGGTAGATGACATCCTCATGCGGGCGCTACGCCGCCATTTCTACGACGCCAAAGACATCCCTGGCAAACACGAGCGCATCACTGGCCTCGAACATCTCGAAAAAGTCGTCGTCATCGACCAGTCGCCCATCGGCCGCAGTCCGCGCTCGAATCCCGCCACTTACAGCGGCGCGTTTGGCCCCATCCGCGAGCTGTTCGCGCAGCTTCCACTGGCCCGCATGCGCGGTTACGATGCCGGACGCTTCAGCTTCAACACCCCCGGTGGTCGTTGCGAAAAATGCGAAGGTGACGGCGTCATCAAGATCGACATGCACTTCCTCGCGGACGTTTACGTCACCTGCGAATCCTGCAAAGGCCGCCGTTATGGTGCCGAGACACTCGAAGTCACCTTCAAAGGCAAAAACATCGCCGACGTGCTCGAAATGACCGTCAGCGAAGCCGCGCGCTTCTTTGACCGCAACAACGCCATCGCCCCGAAACTGCGCACGCTCGAAGACACCGGCCTCGGCTACATCAAGCTCGGCCAAAGTGGTGCCTCGCTCTCCGGCGGCGAAGCCCAACGTATCAAGCTCAGCGCCGAACTCGCCAAACGCAGCACCGGCCGCACTCTCTACGTCCTCGACGAACCCACCACCGGCCTGCACAGCGCCGACATCCAAACGCTGCTCGGCGTCCTGCTGCGCCTGCGCGATGCCGGCAACACCCTCATCGTCATCGAGCACCACCTCGACGTCATCCGCTGTGCCGACTGGATCATCGACCTCGGCCCCGGCGGCGGCACCGAAGGCGGCCACATACTCGCCACAGGAACGCCGAAGCAGATTGCAGCGAATGAGAAGAGCGTGACGGGGAGTTTCTTAGCCTCGTGAGTCTTTAACGTGTATCTTACAAAGCCGAGAAGGCCCTGTCCCACACCGCAGCTTTTTGAGCCAGTACTTCTGGATTGGTTTCTATTATCCAATCATCTGTATCCATCCACATCACACCTTCACAGCCAGGCGAATACTCCTCGTAGCCATGCTCCTGAATAAAGGGGCGCTTAGGCAACTCAGGCGTCGCCGAACGTCCAGTAAGCGTGGC
>CAMCWM010000316.1 GCA_945882215.1 Akkermansia muciniphila
AGATGAGTACGCGGGCGGCGGGATGCTCGCGAATCAGTGAGGCAGTTGCTTCGATGCCGCTGATGCCGGGGAGCTGGAGATCCATGAGAACGACTTCCGGTTTCTTTTTGGCAAAGAGCTTTGCCGCGTCTTCGCCACGATCCGACTCGCCGATGACTTTGAGGTCGTCTTCGAGTTCGAGCGATGCCACGAGGCCGCTGCGGACAACGAAATGGTCGTCGATGAGGAGAAGGGTGAGCATGATCAAAGAGTAAGTGTCACAGTGACGGATGTGCCATGCTCAGGCTGGCTTTGCCATCCGACTTCCGCGTGAATTTTGCGTGAACGCTCGCGGATGCCCATGCAGCCGAAGTGGCCGGGTTTGCCGGTGGTGGCGGCGGTGGGATCGAAGCCGTGGCCGTTGTCGGTGATGCGAAGGGTGAGGAGTTTGGGAGTGCTTGAGAGATGGAGGGTGATCTGGGTGGCTTGCGCGTGCTTGAGGGCGTTGGTGATGGCTTCTTGGGCGATCATCCGCAGGTGATGGGTCACATGGGGTGGGATGAGAGGAATGGGAGTGATGTCGAGGGTGATGGCGACGCCATCAGGAGCGCGGTCTGCGAGGAGTTGCAGGGCTTCGGCGAGCGTGGTGGCATGCTCGGTGTCGCGGAGGTCGGAGACGAGGTTGCGGGCCTCGCTTTGGATGCGGGAGACGAGGCTGCGGCTGGTTTCGAGCAGGTTGCGGGCTTTGTCTTCGAGCGGGCGCGTGGTGGCAGCGTCGAGGCGGAGGGAGAGACCGGTGAGTTCTTGCTCAAGCGTGTCGTGGAACTCGCGGGCGATGCGCTGGCGTTCTTCGAGCGTGGCCTGCTGGACGATTTTGCGTTCGAGGCGGGTGATTTGGCGGCGTTGCTGAGTGATCCAAAACAACGTGAGCAGGATGAGCCCCGCCAGGATGGTGATGGCGATGACGAGACGTTTTGCGTTCCAAAACGGCGCAGTGCTGAGCACCTGGATGTCTTCCATGGAACGCACCAGCAGCGAGGCGCGGTCAGGACTGGAGCGAAAACCTCTGTCCGTGGACGATTCGACGAGGCAGATGCCGGTGAGACGGCAAACCGAGCCGATGGCGAGCTGCGGCGCGGTGGATTGCAGCAGGAAGGCGCGGATGGGCGCGCTGCCGGAGGTGAGGCGCAGCTCGTAACCGTCATTGGTGCGGAAGAAATCGTTCAGGATGGCCGGTGCAGTGAGCTGTACGAGATCCGCGTCGTGGGAGCCGTCTTGAAACTCACGAAGCGAGACCATCGAGGCAGTGGGTGCTTCGGCTGGTTCAGTGGAAAGCACCTGCGCATCGGCCAGCGAGGCACTGAAGCCGGCCATGATGGGAAAGCCGGTGATCTCGGCGAGATGGCCAGGTGTGAGAGGCGCCGGCGTGGTGAGACGAATCGCGATGGAGGGCGACTGCGGCGGCTTGGGTGGCTCGTCCTTTGGTGTTTCGCGCGGAGGAGGTGGCGGAGTCGAATCGCGCAGGAAAACGCGACCGTCCGCGAACGCGACGAGCACGGTGCCGCGAATGCGGGCGCGGTGATGGGGTTCGTCGGCGGCACCGAAACGAAGCAGCGCCGCGACGGAGGTGACCGGCAGTGTTTCGGGGGGCTGCGCGGCCTGGGAGACCGTCACATCACTCCAATCCATGACACGCAGGTAGGGAAACACGAGCTGGCGGCGGTCATTGATGCCGCCTGCGGCGAGGGCGGTGATGCGGAGGCGGGCGTCGATGACGGCAGGGGCGGAATCAGGCGGAGTATCGACACGCACCTCGATCACGCGGCTGCCCATCGCGAGGCGCAGCAAGGAGCGGTTTTCATCCAGCGGCGTCAGCGTGCGGCCCAGGCCTTCGACCAGGACTCTTTGGTAATGAAAACGGCCGGTCGCGAGGTCGTCATAGGTCGCCGGAGCGGCGGCGGGCGGCGCTGCGTGGCCGAGGATTTGCAGTTCGGTGACATCGACGCCGGGGAGGTAGAGTCCGGCCGTGGTGGTGCCTTTGATGCGCACGCGGTCTCCGACACGGAGGTCGGTGCGGTTCGGTTTGAAGTGCAGGTGCGTGCCGGCGGTGTCGTCTTGCACCAAAACGGTGCTGCCGCTTTCCACGAAGCCGATGGTTGCCGTGAGATCGACGGGCAGTTTCTCCAAACTGCGCTCATACGGCAGCGTGCGGATGTCGAGGGCGGTAGTCAGCTCGGCTGCCGCCGAGAATGACGAAATCAGAATGACGAATGACGAAAGAATGACGAAGCCAGAAGGACGAAGGCGCGCGGTGAGCGATGCTGCACCGCAGAGTTCGTCCTTGGGCATTCGGGCTTCTTTCGTCATTCGGATTTAGTCATTTGATTCGCTTCGCTCCCCCTGCGGGCAGCCTTTGGCTGTCTGTCTCGCTTTGCTCGGCTGTCATTGTGAGTCAGTCCTCCGTGGGATCGACGCCCTTTTGCAGCTTTCGCACTAGATCCTTCACCTCGTGGGCTTGGCGCATATCTTTGAACTGCACTTCGATGCCGGCGTTGGCAGCGGTGGAGAAGTCGATGGTGCCGAGACCGAGCAGTCCTTTGATGCCGGACTCGTACACGTCGATGCTACGGATGTCGCAGATGCGCGCCTCTTTGGAACTGCGGCCGATGATGCCCCAGATGAGCTCCACGCGCTCGCGGGTGACGATGTAGTCGTGTGAGTAGCGTGAGATGCCGATGGCGATGAGCGTGGAGGACGCGCAGAGCAGGGCGATGACCGCGTATTCGAGCTGGATGGCAAAGAGCAACCCGGCGGCGATGAGCAGCAGTAGCACGAGAAAGAGCGCCTTCGTGTAGCCGAGCCAGGAAGGATGCGCGTGACGCAGAATGACCTCGCCGCTGGGCGTGTAGCGGTGATCGTCGTCATCATCCGTCGCTTCTTCTTCCTCGATGATTTCTTCCTCTTCAAAGCCATCGGCATCAGGGCTGATCTCGCGATACGCGGGGCGGTCGAGGCGCGACTGGCCGCTGCTGGCGCTGGGACGGCGCATGCCGCTGACGAGTTCGCCCACGGTGTGGGTGAGGCCGGTGTCCTCATCGACGCACATCTCGCCGCGGGCGAGTGAGCCACGCGCGACGAGCGTGTAGAGATCCTCTTTCGACAGCGGTTCGCCAAAGGCCGGATGGTTCTGAAGCGTGTAGCGTGCGGGCATGATGACAGGCGATGGCGGCATGGAAGCACAGGCTGGCAGCCTGTGTCACGCACGATCACTCTGCATCGGGCGCGGGCGGGAGCAAATCTTCGCGTTTCATTAAATCGGCGACCTTGAGCAGCAGCAGCTCGCCTTTGGGCGTGCGGACGATTTCGCCGAGGTAGGGCGTGAGGCGGTCCGTTTCGGCGACGGCGGAGTGAACCATGCTGGCGAGGATGCGGGAGTCGTGCCGGTTGGGCGGGAAGACGTTGCTGATGCGGAACATCACCTGGCCGCTGTCCCAATCGAGTTCGAAATTGCCGAGGTTGAGCTCCTTGTTGGTGCGCATGAGCAGCTCGCTGACGGCAAGGCGGTGCGAGGAAGGAACCTGGAGCGAAGAGAGGGCCACGACGCTGGCGATGTGCGTCTCGCCGAAGACCTGCATGTGCAGCGGGATTTTCGTGTGATGTGCCTCGAAATCGGACTCGATCACCTCCTGAGCGGCGACTTCGCGGTAATGCCAGCCCATTTCTTTGAAGGTGCTGAGAGCGGTGGCGTAGAGGGCGGACACGGCAGGGGGAAAGCTGAAAACTGAAAAGCTGAAATGGGAAATCTGAAAGTTTTTCAGATGGTCGGGGCGGCCAGATTCGAACTGACGACTTCTTGCTCCCAAAGCAAGCGCTCTACCAGGCTGAGCTACGCCCCGAAACTTCATTTCCCCAAGCCAAGCTGGCGAGGGGCGGCGATAGTCGTCGCGAATCGCCGGGGCGCAAGGGGAAAGGCGGAGGGAAAATGACGAATGTCTCAGCGTCGGGAGGTTTGGAGCGTCACGGTGCCGCTGAAGTTGCCCAGGAATTGGCGTTCCCACCACTCGCCGGAGACTTTTTGCGCCTCGGGCGGGGTGAAGTGGTAGCGGTAGAGCCGGGCACGGATGTGGGTGATTTTTTCGACCGGGAAGGGTGGTGGTTCGAGGAGATCCCACACGGGCTGCTTGTGCTGGAGCAGGGCAGTGAGGAACTGGCCGAACCAGTGCATGGGTGAGTTTGGGTTGGCATCGCGCTGCGGATCGTAGCCGGGATAGAGCGCGGCGAACCACATCTGCCAGTCGAGCCGGGGCTGATGGGGGGCGATGAAGCGGGGCGCGATCTTCGGATCGCCGGGCTTGTATTTAAAATCGAGCGGCAGAAAGAGCGCACCGTCGTCGCTGACTTCCAGAAGGATCTCCGGGCGCTCCTCGGTCATGTCCTGGAAGAGGCCGTAGGCGTTGAAGCTGCGCGTGCGGGCGATGGGGGCGTCGAGCGCCTCGTGCCATGCCGACGGGAGCACGGGTTTGAAGCCGCGAATGCGACCGGCGAGGAAGGATTCGGCGGCGAGCAGGGTGAACAGCACCACGGGCGCGACCGCGACGAACGCGGGCCATTGCGTCCAGCGATACCAGACGGGGCGCGGGGCATCGGCGTCGATGCGCAGCCAGCGGCGCACGAATGTCGGCCACCAGCGGTCATCCAGCAGTGAGAGGGCCAGCGCGGCGGTGAGGCAGTTGAAGAAATTGTAGTTCCCGGTGACCGAGATCATCACCATGAGGAAGACAAAGCCGAGCGCGGCGATCAAGCGGCCCCAACGTCCTGCAAAGATGGCAAACGGTAGCACGAGTTCGATGCCATACATGATCCAGCAGCTAGCGACGTGGAACCCGCGCGGCCAGTGATGCGCGAGCCACGAAAAACCGTTCGGCAGCGGCTGCGTTTCGTAGTGGTACAGCAGCGCGGTCATGTTTTCCCACGGCAGATCACCACCGCCGATCTTGACATAGCCGGAGAGGAACATCAGGCGAAACAGAAGCCAGTGCAGAAGGAAGATCGAGCCGCGTGGTGGCTCGGTGACTCCACGAAACGACCACAACCGCCATGGCGCGACGAACAGCGCGAGAAATCCGGCCTCCAGCAGCAGCGCATCCCACTGGTAGCCCATGAAGATGTCGCCCGTGGTGGCGAAGGAGAGATAACCGAACCACAGCAGCGCCAGCAGCGGTCCCTGCGCCACCCCGGCCATCACCAGCACGCAAAGGATGCCGCAGGCGATCAGGCAGCCGTGTGCGAAGGCATCGCTGTAATGCCAGTGGAACACGCCCGGGAACTGCCAGAACAGCGTCTTGTGCTCGCGCTCCTCGAAGGCGTGGATGTTCTCGATGAGGTTCTTCGCGGGCAGGATGCCGTTCTCGCCCACCAGCCCGTCATACTGAACGCCCCAGGAGATGAAAGCGATCAGGTAGATCCCCGCCAGCAGACGCGGAAACAGCCAGCGGACGACAGTATAGCGTCCGCGATGGAAAGGGTGCCAAACCATCAAGGATGTGGGCCGAGGATAAAAGTGTGTCCAATGTGGAGGAGAACCTAACTCCGAGGCCTTAGTTAGGGTTTCGATTTAGTGCTGATACTTTGGACAAGCGATTCTGCAGCCTTCGCATAGTCCAGTGCTTCTTCTTTGGTGATTGTGAATTCTTCGAAATGAGCAGCCCTGTTTCTCAGTTCACGAAGTTTGTTAAACA
>CAMCWM010000317.1 GCA_945882215.1 Akkermansia muciniphila
TGTCCAGATGTTCCGCCGCACCCTCGACATGCAGCAGTTGGGTGTGGCCATCTTGAACATAACGACAGCGATCCTGACGGAACAGCACGGCGCGCGGCGGATAGAGGCAGGCGCGCAACGGCCTGCCGAAAATCAGGTAGCGAAAAGAGGCGAAAAAGGCGTCACAGGCAGGATCTTCCGGCAACGCGGTCAGTTCATCCTCAAAACCAACGCCCAGGACATAGTCCGCATCGAGTGTCAGCACCCATGGTGTTCTTGCTTGGTCCAGACCGTGGTTCCATTGGCAGCTATGGTCATCGAAGGGCCGGGTGAGAAACTCCACGTTGGCAAACTCGGCGGCAATGGCCGCCGTTCCATCCGTGCTGCCGCTGTCCAACACCACCACGCGTGCGGCCCAGCTCAAACGCTCCAGACAGCGCCGCAGGTTGGGCTCCTCGTTGAAGGTCAGAACCAAGGGTGTGATGTCATCTGCCTTCATGCAGTCGTCGGCTTGTCTCCGCTGAGAACCATCGTCATCCACAAGAATGGGAGCCTGCCAGCTCCTCTGAACTGGATGTTTTGGAAGCCTGCTTCCTCCAGAAGCCTCGTCAATGTCACACGGCTCCAGAGCTTGATGTGCCCACCATCCCAAAGCGGATTGGCATGGGAGTCCCACTTGCCAAACAATGAAAGCATCAGGTTTTTCAGGTAACCATGATACGGTGTGGTGCAGATGAAACGCCCGCCGGGTTTCAACCCTTTGAAACATCCGCTCGCATAGGAGCGCGGTGCATACAAATGCTCCACGACCTCCGTGCTGACGATCAGGTCGAAAGGCTCCTCCTGAAGGTTGGCGAGCAAATGGTCGTCCGCTGGCAGCACTTCAAAGCGCCCTTGGGGATAGGTTTTCCGTGCCAGTTCCACCCCTTGGACGCTCAGATCAATGCCTGTCACCTGGCAGCCTCGCTTCAAAAACTCTCCACAGGTATAGCCATTGCCACAGCCCACATCCAGAACACGAGTTCCTGGCCGGATCTCCCCGGCGAGCGCAAAGACCGCCGGCATGAAGTGGCGGTGCATGTGCGATGGCTCAGAAGATTGAAAGCCGTAATCGCGGTACTCTGAAGCGATGCTCATGCTATTCGGTTTTGGTTTTGACGATATCGTCATATAAGCTCTCGAGTGATTTGGACATAACTTCAGAGGAATATTTCCTTTGGGCCAGTTGCGCCGCTGCCACTTCCAAAGCATGGCGCTCGGAAGGATTGGACAACAGGCGATTCAACATTCCGGCCAGTTTTTGAGGGGCCCCTTCCGAGAGAAGCACGGCTTCTTCATTCGCAGCCTCCACAGCCAGTGCCACACCCGCAGTGCTCACGCAGGCCAGCCCGGCCGCCATCGCCTCCAGCAGGGCAATGCCAAAGTTTTCCGAATGCGAGGGCAGCACATAAACGGTGGCGGCAGCCAGCGCGGACAACTTCACATCTCCCTCCAGATGGCCAGCCCAGACCACGCGCTTTTCCAGGCCCAGGGCCCAGGCGCGGGCCTTGAGTTCGGCGACATAAGCAGGGGTGCCACTGCCTGCGATCACCAAAAGGGAGTCGGATCCGGTCGGATTCGGTCGGATCGGGTTGGATTTTTCCGACCCAAGCCGGGTCATGGCCTCCAGCAGGAGTTCCACGTTTTTCTTGGGGTCCAGGCGTGACAGGAACAGAATGACCGGCCTTCCGGCGGTTTCCGGGAAACGTGTGGTGAACAGCTCCGGTGACGGCAGGGATAAAAAGGGTTTGAGGTCGATCCCCAGAGGAATCACCACCGAACGAGCGCGGAGGCCCAGCCGGGCGGCCTCATCCGCCTCCTGGGCGCTGGTGTAGTGGATGGCGGACGCATGATCGAGCACTGGTTTGTCCAGCAGGCGGAAGGACAGCGTCTTGATCCAGCGCCTGCGATTGTTCATGCCCCAGGCGTTCAAGACGCCCAGCGGGCGCACGATGTAGGGCACACGCCGCAGCCGGCAGGCCCAACCGGCCGCGAGCGTCGAGAAAGAAAACACCGCATGCACATGCACCACGTCATACTTCGTCACGTTGCGGCACAACCAGATCCAGAGGGGGATGGAGACCTTGTAAAACTCCGTCTGCTTGGGGAAATAAAACACCCGAAAGCCCTCCTGCTCCACCGGAGCGCCCTGCGGCATGTCCTTCAGCCGCCGCCCTGGGCCATCATCATCCGTTGTGGCCACGTCCACCTGAATGCCGCGCGCCGCCAACGCCCGCGCCATCATCGGCAGCGCCATGCTGGGGCCGCCATGGGCAGGAGAGAGGGAGGGGATGATGTGGAGGACGTTCAAGAAAAGTAGAAAGTAGAAACGCTGAAAGCTGACACACTGAAAAACTGAAAGCGGAAAAGGAACTTGGTTTGACTGGGTTTGACCAGGTTTGACTGCCGAGGGGGGCTCGGGCGTGTGAAAAGGAGAAAGCAGAAAGCAGAAAGCAGAAAACTGAAATGCTGAGCCGAGGCGACTGGCGGGAGCCGAGACAGACAGCGGCACGCTGCCCGGAGGGCGACACGAGTGTGAGGCACGAGGGAGTCAAATACTGAAAGCTGATGCTGAAAAGCTCAGATGCGTTCCAGCCAGCGTTCGAGCATGAAAACACTCCAAAGCTGATACCAGCTTGGCTTCGAAACCGGCAGACGTGCGGCCACCTGCTGGAATGCGCCGCCCCATTCGGAGGAAAGCCATTTCTCATACGGAAACAGGAAGCCGCGCTTCGGTGCTTGAGCAATCCATGATGGAATTTCCGGCACGGCATCCACCAGCAGCCGCTTGCCCGGCTGCAAACGTAGATTCGCGGGAATCCGGGCCACTGTTTCAAAGAGCACCCGGTCCACCAGCGGCACACGCAGTTCGAGGCCATGCGCCATGCTCATCACATCGCTGTCCTTGAGCAGTTGGTTGCGCATGTAGAGGCTGAGTTCCAGCGCGCTCACCTGGTCTCGTTCATCCGCTGCTGAAAACTCCATGTCATCCGGCTCCGCCTCGTCTTCAAACGCTCCATCGGCATAGCGTGCTGCCAGCGTCCGGGCCTCATGCGAGGTGAAAACACCCCGGAACGCACGCCAGGCCTGGGTCATGGACGGCTTGCGCCTCAGCAAGCCTGCGGCACGCCGCCACGGCGGTCTGGGCAGATGGCGCTCCATCAGCCCCCCGCAGAAGGACATGCCTGGCACCTGATGCAGCAGCCGCACCAGCCGTGCGAGGCGCGGCACTTGGTGAAAGCTCGGATAACCGCCGAACAATTCATCCCCGCCGAGGCCGGAGAGCACCACCTTCATGCCTTGGGCACGGGCGAAACCGGCCACGGTGAAGGTGTTGAAGCCATCGATGCTGGGCTGGTCCATGCAGGCGAGAAACTTGGGGAAGCTCGCGCTCATCGCCGCGGCATCCAGACGCAGTTCATGATGCCGCGTGCCAAAATGTTCCGCCGTGCGCGCCGCCGCGCTGCTCTCATCCAGCCCTGGATCATCCACACCGATGGAAAACGTCTCCAGGTCACGCTGCCCGGCCGCGATGGACAAGGCCAGCACCGCCGTGGAATCAATGCCGCCGCTGAGGAAAACGCCCACCGGCACATCGCTGATGAAGTGATGCCGCACGCTGTCCAGCAGCGCGTCCCGGGTGACACTCGCGGCAGCGTCCGCCCTGATGTCCGCGCCACCAAACCGAAGGCTCCAAAAACAACGTGTCTCCCACTTTCCGTCATGCCACGTCAGCGTGTGCCCGGCAGGCAGGCAGCGCACGTCCTTGAGTAGGGTGTGCGGTTCGGCCACGCTGCCACTTTCGAAGTAGCGCCTCAGCGCACCGGCATCCAGCTCCCGTCCGGCCAGACCGGCTTTTTGCAAAGCTCCCAGCTCGGAGGCGAAGGCCAGCATGCCTTCGCGCTGCATGTAATAAAGCGGCTTGATGCCCAGTGGATCGCGGGCAAGGAACGCACGTTTTTGGTGCCCGTCCCAGATCGCCAGGGCAAACATGCCGCGCAGGCGGTCCACCATGGCGCTGCCATCGCGTTCATAAAGGCGCAACAGCACCTCCGTGTCCGACCTTGTGTGAAACACCACGCCATCACGCTCCAGTTCTGCGCGCAGTTCCAGGAAGTTGTAGATCTCCCCGTTGAACACGATGCAGAACCGCCCGTCCGCTGAAAGCATGGGCTGATGACCCGCCGGAGAAAGATCGAGAACCGCAAGCCGAGTGTGAGCCAGCCCGGCCTGACCACAGGACGCAAGCCACAGTCCCTCATCATCCGGCCCGCGATGCTGGAGCGAGTGCTGGAGCAAGCGTAGCTTCTCCTCCAACCGTCCGGCCTCGGATGGATCACGATTCAAGAGTCCGGCAATGCCACACATGGTTTGTTTATTCACTCAAGCCCGTTCCGGCGGAGGAAAACTCTCAGGGCTTGCGAATCGTCGAAATGAGGAACGAGCCCTGCCGACAGGTGTTCGTGATGAAGCGGCAGAGCGCATTCGGGGTCAGGTTCATCAGCGCGTCCTTGAACTTCGACGCTGGCAGCAGAAAGACCTCCGACTTCTGCCCCTTGATGAGCGTCCGCTCCACCTCAAATCCCCTGCTTTGCACCAGCTCCGCCCATTCATTGGGAGTGTAAAAGCGCGCGATGGCACCGTCGGTGTGCAGTTGTTCGAGTTCATGCAGGGTCCGTCCTTTGAAAAAGCCGCCCTGCAGGATTCCACGGAACAGGCCGGTGGTGATGTAATGGTAGAGAAAACTGCGGTGATAGACCATGATCGTGGCCGTACCGCCAGGGCGCAGCACCCGGTTCATCTCTGCGAGTATCTGACCAGTGTTGGCTGAGTGATGGATCACACCCCAGGTCCAGATGAAGTCAAAAGAGCCATCAGGGAAGTCGAGCTTTTCGGCGTCCATTTGACGGATGGTTCCCTTCAGGCCGAACGCCTCGAAGCGTTTCGACGTGCTCTTCACCGCATATTCCGTCAGGTCAATGCCCGTGTAGGACTGGCAATGGGGAGCCAGCAATTGCGCGTGACTGCCGTTGCCCACACCAATCTCCAACACGTCCATTTTGTTCAGGCTCTCAAAAGGAATGATCTCATCGAAGGGACGCTCCCGCGGCGGCATGTAACGTGATGAATCAAAGAAGAAGCGCCTGTCGATCTCCTCGTAGAACTCACGGGAAAACTCTACTGCGGGAATTTTGCCACCCCAGTCATAGCGCATCGGATTGCTTTCCCACCAAGACCGGTTCTGCTGCTGCCATTCGCCCTGCTTGTCGCCATCCGGCAGCGCTGTCGGCGTGGAAAATCCAGGCGGTAGTTTTTGGTTCGTGTCCATAAGGTCAGTGAAGGTTGGAGGAGTGGCCGGGATTCTTTGCTTTACTACGTCTCATTGAAAATCACCATCCAGAGGCCGCGTTGGCAGCAGCACGGATGAAACGCCGCGCACCATCGGCGAGGCTGTGTTCCGTCACTGTGGCACGGGCGGCGACGGACATTTCCACCAGTCGTGCCTCCTCTAAGCTAATCGCCTCCCTCATGGCGCGATGGATGGCCTCCTCGTCATCCGAGTCAATCAGCCAGCCGTTCTTGCCGGTATGCAGGAAATCGACGGCTGCACCGGTTTGCCGCGTGCTGATCACCGGCAGCCCGGCAGCCAGACCTTCGGGCACCACCAACCCCCAGCCGTCGTAACGAGACGGCACGC
>CAMCWM010000318.1 GCA_945882215.1 Akkermansia muciniphila
AGTGGAGAAGAGTCTCCGCGCTCCCTTCGATCACCGCAGCGTGCGCGGAATGAAAACCGCCTGCATGCCTGCGGCCTTGGCGGCTTCCAAACCGCTGTTTCCATCCTCAAGCACGAGGCATTCACGCGGCGCGATGCCCATGCGCTCAGCAGCCAGCAGGAACATGTCCGGCGCAGGTTTGCCTTGCTTCACCAGTTTCGGCGTGATGATGGTCTCAAAGAGGTGAATCAGCCCCGTGGCTTCCAAACAGCCGCGCACGGTCGGTTCCTCGCTGCCGGAGGCTACCGCCATCGGAAAACGGCCATACAGTGAATTCGCAAACTCCGCCACGGGCCGCACCGTCTGCACCTCTGGGATGCGTTCGCGGAAGATTTCCATCTTCAGTTCATCCACGCTAACGGGGTCGATGTTTGTGCCATGCTTGGCGTTCAGGATCTTCACCACATCCTGCTCCTTGATGCCCGCATGCGCGTAAAACACCTCCTCGGTAAACTCAAACGGCGCGTCATGCCGCTTCAGCGCCTCCACCCACGCGACGTAATGCAGAGGCATTGAATCGACCAGCGTGCCGTCGCAGTCAAAGATGTAGGCTTGGAAGGGATAATCAGGGATTTGGAGGGACATGAAGGAAGCGTTGACGTGTTAGTTTGAAGCCCGGTTCACCGCACTGAGCACCGCCTTGATCGAGGCGAGTTCGATGTTGGTATCAACACCGGCTCCCCAGATCGTTTTGCCTGCGGCAGTTTTGATTTGGATGAAGGCGAGGGCGCTGGCCTCGGTGCCTGAGCTGAGGCTTTGCTCGCGGTAGGTGGCGACCTCGAAGGCAGGTGCGCCGCCTTCGTTGATGAGTGCATGAACGAAGGCGGCGATGGGACCGTTGCCGGTGCCGGTGACGCCGATTTCCTTGCCATTCTTGACCAGACTGCAGCGGCAGGTGAACACGCCATCGACGCCGTCAGCGTGGAAGTGATGCAGGGCGTAGGGTGTCTCGCGCTGGATGTATTCCTTCCAGAACATGTCCTTCAGCTCGGCACCGCTGACTTCACGGCCGAGTTTATCGACGATGTCGTTGGCAATGGGGCCGAACTCTCGCTGCATGTCCTTCGGCAGCTCAATGCCGAATTCACTTTCGAGAAGATAGGCGACTCCACCCTTGCCGCTCTGACTGTTCACGCGGATGACCTCGTGGTATTCGCGGCCGATGTCTTTCGGGTCGATCGTCAGGTATGGCACATCCCAGATAGTTTTGTGCTGATCGTAGCCAGCGAAGCCCTTCTTGATGGCGTCCTGATGGCTGCCGCTGAAGGCGGTGAAGACCAGTTCACCGCTATACGGATGACGCGGAGCCACAGTCATGCCGGTGGTGCGTTCGTACATGCGGATGAGGCCGTTCATGTCGCTGAAGTCCAGCTTTGGGTCGATACCGTGCATGTAGAGGTTCATGGCGACCTGCACGATGTCGAGATTGCCAGTGCGCTCTCCATTGCCAAACAGCGTGCCTTCGACGCGGTCGGCTCCGGCCAACAGGCCGAGCTCGGTGGCGGCGGTGCCTGTGCCGCGGTCGTTGTGGGTGTGCAGACTCACGATCAAACTGTCGCGCTTTTTGATGTTGGTGCAGATCCACTCGATCTGGTCGGCATAGACGTTTGGCATGGCCACCTCGACGGTGTCAGGCAGGTTGAGGATCATCTTATGCTGTGGCGTGGGCTGCCACACATCCATGACGGCTTCGCTGATTTCTTTCGCGAACTCGACCTCCGTGGCGCTGAAGCTCTCCGGTGAATACTGCAACGTGACCTGCGTTCCACCTGCGGTGAGGCGATGCAGGCGATCCTGGATCATCTGCGCGCCGTTGATGGCCACGGCGACGATTTCCTCCTTGGTCTTGCCAAACACGTACTTCCGCTGCGCTGGCGAAGTGGAGTTGTACATGTGGATGACGACCTTCTTCGCGCCGAGGAGCGACTCGACGGTCTTTTCGATCAAATCCTCACGCGCCTGCACCAAGCACTGGATGGTCACGTCATCGGGGATGCGCTTTTCCTCGATGAGGCGGCGGTTGAAGCTGAATTCGGTGTTCGAAGCGGAGGGAAAGCCGACTTCGATCTCCTTGAAGCCGCATTTCACCAGCGCATCGAACATGTCGAGCTTCTGCGACACATTCATCGGCACGGCGAGCGCCTGGTTGCCATCACGCAGATCGACGCTGCACCAGATGGGGGCTTTGGAAAGGGTTTGAGAGGGCCAGCGGCGGTTTGGCAACGAGACGGGGTCGAAGCGCTGGTATTTGGAGGATGGAACTTTCAACATGACGGTACAAATTTGGACAGGATTGACGGGATCGCAGCCGGATTAACAGGATTGGCTGATTGAAGATGCCGTGACGTGACGGCAAGAGGATGACGAGGAAACGCGGGCCGCCTACCCTTGCGTAAGTCGCAGGGAGAGGAGAAGCAGAGCCGTGGCGGTGGAGGTCATGGACGGGTGGAAGAAAGCAGAGAAGGGCAGGAGGTCAAGGCTACGCCGTCAAGGAGTCAAGAAGGTGTTGGGATGACCTCCCCATCCCGACTTCACCTGGATTTCACACAAAAGTGGATGACTCGCGAAGGGCGGGGCCGCTAAACTGCGGCGCATGAACGGCTGCCTTGTCTTCTTAAAACGTCTCCTGCTTGGCGCGGGAATGATTCTGCCGCTGAACTCCCTGATCATGGAGTTCACCACGCGTACCTGCGCCTCGTCGCACTGCGATCCCATCCCCACCTGGACGCATGTGCTGCTGGTGCTGCTGATGCCTGCGGCCATTTTTGCGCCATGGATGGCCCGTCGGAAGCCTGGAACGGTGTGGGAACCGCTGGGTGCTTTTCTGCATGGCGCGGGATTGTTTGCCTCGATCCTCTATGTGCTGGCGATGGGGCCGCTGAACATCGCCGGGCTGATGGTGTTGCCGTTTACGCCGCTGTTTGTTCTCGGCGGCGTGGAGGGTTTGTGGATTTTTCCGCTCGTGCTGGCCGCCTTGGGGCCGCTGGCGGCGCTGGTGGCGTGGATCATGACGTTCGTGAACTCACGGCGGCAGTTCGCGGAGAAAAAACTCACGGCGCTGTGGCGTGGCGGACTGGTGGCCGGCCTGCTGCTCGTCGCTGTGGCGGAATGGCGGATGGTGAGCGTGCATGGGGATATTCGTGAGGCGTTGCGCGCGGTGCAATGGCAGGAAGGCGATGCAGCGAAGGCGCTGCCAAAGCTGCGCACGGCATGGCGGCAGGAGTTTTTGCTGCGCTTGTGCTACACAGGTGGCGGTGCGGGGCATTTCGGGCCTCTGGGGCATCTGTTTGACCGTGGCCTGGCCCGTCAAGTCCTCGGCCGGCTGGGTGAGGAGTCGATCCGCACCGGTTCTTTTGATCGCGAGGCGTTGAGGTCGCTTTATTTTCGTGTCACAGGCTCGCCCTTCAGCGATGTGCCGCCGCCGCGGGGCGTGATCCAGATGCGCGAGGGCTTTCGCATGGTGGAGGACGAACGTTTTGAATCGTTTGCCTGGGACGAGGATCGCGGCGGATCGGAGGTCGGCGCGCGCATTCGCGGTCTTTCGATGCAGTCGTCGCGCATGGACTGGCATGTCGATGCGGACTCCGCGCTCGCGCATGGCGAGTGGACGCTGGAGTTTCACAACCGGCATCGCAACGCGCAGGAGGCCCGCTGCCAGATGCTGCTGCCGCCGGGCGCGTGTGTCTCGCGGCTGACGCTGTGGATCGATGGCGAGCCGCGTGAGGCGGCCTTCGGTGCGCGCTCGCAGGTCACGCAGGCCTACCGTCAAACTGTGGTCGTGGACCGTCGCGATCCCGTGTTGGTGAACATGGCCGGGCCGGATCGTGTGCTGACGCAGTGCTTTCCCGTGCCGCCGGGCGGCAGCATGAAAATCCGTCTCGGCATCACCGCGCCGCTGGATGCGCAGGCTCCGGCGGCCTTGTTCATGCCTTTGATCGTGGAGCGGAACTTCAGCATCCCGGCCGCGGCAAAGCATGCGGTGTGGGTGCAGTCACCACAGCCGCTGGAGGTCGCGGGGGTATGGAAAGACGCCGCAGCTACCCAAAATGGTGCCTGGACATGGCAGGCGGAGGTGCCGCAGGTCGAACTGGCGAAATTGAACTTCGGTGTGAAGCAAGCACCGCTGCCGAAAGTGTGGACGACCGACAAACTCGCTGGCAACGAGCCGCCTATCGTCGTCGTTGAACGTTCTCCCGCGCCTGCGGCCGCCGCGAAGCCTGTGTTCGTCATCGTGGACGCCTCGGCAGGTTTGCGTGAGCACGCGGCGGTGATTCGCGGTGCTTTGCAAAAGCTCGCCGCCCAAGGCCCGCTCACGATCTGGGCCAGCACCGACGGTGAGGCGGTCGAAGTGCCGGCGGCGGAGATCGATAGCCGTTTGCAGAGCGCGAACTTCGCCGGTGGGCGCGATGCCGTGCCCGCCTTCAAAGCGGCGCTGCAACGTCTGCGCGGCTCCACGACTCCCGCGACGCTCATCTGGCTGCACGGGCCGCAACCTTCGGAACTCAGCCGCAAGGAGGTGATCAAACAACTCCTCGAACGCGGCGGCACACCGCCGCAGATTCATGCGCTGGAGCTGGCGCATGGCCGGAACAAGCTGCTGGAGGAGTTGTATGATGCCGCGCCAGTTTTGGGCGGTCTGCGCTGGAGCGGCGGTGGCACGGATGAACTGGCCGCTACGCTGCAAAACATCCGCAACGGCCCCGCGACGACCACGCGTGTGTCCCGCTCAGCCACGCCGCCTGCGGATGGAAAAGAGGTGTGGGATCAACTCGCGCGTCATGCCGTTTTTCACGAGGTGATGGCCGTTTTCCAGGGCCGCGACCGTGTTCCCGAGGATCAGGCGAAGAAAGCAGCCCGGCATCAGCTCGTCACACCGTACTCAGGAGCTGTCGTGCTCGAAAACCAGCAGCAATACGACCGCGCCGGCCTCAAGCCCGTGGATGCCAGCAGCACGCCGCAGATTCCCAACAACGCCGCACCGGAGCCGTCTAGTTTGCTGCTGCTGGTGCTGGGATTGCTGGCGCTGAACCGGCGGCGGAGGTGATCTTGATCATCCTGGCTGATTCATGCCTTGAAGGGAGGAAGAGCAGGAGTAGGAGGAGAGGAAGATTATTCACTGCCATCCATGACCCGATTCCGCCCCTGCATTGACCTCCACGACGGCCGCGTGAAGCAGATCGTCGGTTCGTCGCTGCGGGATGACGGGACGGGGCTGAAAACGAACTTTGTAAGTGATCGCGACGCGGCGTGGTATGCGGAGCTGTACAAGCGTGATGGATTGACCGGCGGGCATGTCATTCTGCTGGGTAAAGGCAACGAGGAGGCCGCGAAGTCGGCGGCGGCGGCGTTTCCAGGCGGTTTGCAGATCGGCGGCGGCATACGGTCTTGCAACGCGGCGGAATATCTCGATGCGGGGGCCAGCCATGTGATCGTGACGAGCTACCTGTTTGAAACCGACGGCACGTTCAGCGAAACGAGGCTGGAAAAGATGGTCGCGGCGGCTGGTCGTGAAAAACTCGTGATCGACCTGAGCTGCAAAGCGACGGCGAACGGCTGGACCGTGGCGATGAACCGCTGGCAGACACTGACGACGCTGGATGTGACGCCGGAGTCGTTGAAATGGCTCGCAGGGCACTGCTCGGAGTTTTTGATCCATGCGGTGGA
>CAMCWM010000319.1 GCA_945882215.1 Akkermansia muciniphila
GCTGCTTTTTCTGTGCATCGCGGTGATCGGCCTCACGGGCTACACCCCGAGTTTTTGGGCCTATGCGACGAGCTTTCTCGCAGGCACGGCCAATGCGGCTGCCATCGGCCTGATCAACAGCATTGGCAATCTCGGCAGCTTCGCCGGACCGTATGCGATGGGCTGGCTGAAGGAGCACACCACGGGCTACGCGGCAGGCGTGTGGATGCTGGCGGCCTCATCGGTGATAACGGCGCTGCTGGTCTTGGCAGCGCGTCGATTTGACGGGCGGCCGAAGCCGCACGGCTCCGGATGATTCGATTGCCAATCGAATCTACTCGCTCCGCGCACCAACCGCCGAACGGATTCCTGGTCTTTTGATTGAACCAGGAAACGGCGGAGCCTTTGCCACGTTACGCAAAGGATGAAATCATTGACCTGTGCTCTCATGGCCCTGCTGCTCCACGGCGGACTCAGCACTGCGCACGCCGCTCCCGTTTTGGAGGCATCCGCGCTGGAGTTCAGCATCACGCCGGGCACGGGCGGCCACACATCGAGCAAAGTCGGGGCGCTGGTGCAGAAGGTGGAGGGACCGCTGAAAACAGCGGTCACGCTGCTGAAAGCGGGCGAGACACGCGTGTGCCTCATCACGCCGCACATGAACTCTCCGAAAGGCGCGAACATCAGCCCGCTGATCCGGCGCACGGCGGCAGAGGCGCTGAATCTGCCGCTGACGAATGTGCTGCTGATGGTCTCGCACAATCACACGGACCTGAACCTCGTGAGCAATCACATAGAGGCCTACTCCGCCATCTCGATGAAGCCGGAAGATCTGCCCGCGCCGAAACTGGTGCCTGCGGGCGAGGAGTTTTTGAAACAACTCACCGCCACGGCCAAACAACTGCCCGCGCTGCTGCAACCCGTGGCCGTTTGGTGGGCGGAGGGCACGGAGGGACGCATCAGCTACAACCGCAAAGGCCGTTATGCTGATGGAACGAGCTACCTCATCCGCGAGGAGGATCGCGACCTGCTTGGCGTCGATTTCAACGGCGACATGGATCGGCAGGCACCCATCGTGGTGCTGAAAAACGAGCGCGGCGAGGTCGTCACGGCGATCACGCACTACACCAGTCATCCATGCTCCTGCTTTCATCCCGAGAAGCCGATCATCTTCGGCGATTGGCCGCAGGTGGCCTGCGATCACCTTGCGCAGCATCTCTCGCCATCGAAGCCGATCACCGTGAGCTTTCTGCAAGGTTGCGCGGGCGATGTGAACTCGAAAGGCATGTTTCGCGGCGACGCCGACCTCTCGCGCAAATACGGTCGCTACCTCGCCGACAGCTACATCACCGCTCTGGCTGACTTGAAGGCATCAAAGCGAGACGGGCTCGATTTCGCCACCGAGAAGGTGGGCCTCCCGCTCGCGCCGCTGCCGTCTGAAGAATCGCTGAAAGCCGAGATCGCCGAGATGGAGGATTTCATCAAGCGTGCGACCGCTGGTGATGAAAACACGCTGCGCTGCATCGGGCACAACTTCCCTCGCGAACTCACGCCCGCCTATCGCGGCAAGTTGATCGAGATGATCCTGCCCTGGAGTAAATGGGCGCTCGATCTGCGCCAGCAGGGCAAGGCGGACACCGTGGCCAAGACACTCGATGTCGAGATCCAGGTGCTGCGCATTGGCGATGTGGGCATCGTCGGCATGCCCTTCGAGCCCTTTCAAGGCATCGGCCGCCAGATCCGCGCCGGATCACCGCTGCCGCGCGCCATTCCCTGCGGCTACACAAATCTGTCTTATGGCTATCTCACCGACGGCGCGAACACCAACCCCGGCGACGGCGAATACATGAGCGCCCACTATCGCTACAGCAAGTTCCGCGCTCCCTATGCCAAGCCAGCGGGCGATGTCATCGCCGTGCAGGCGCTCGAAACTCTCCGCCGATTTGCTCAATGAACGAACCTTATGCTGAAATCGGCGCGAGCGCGCAGATCGATCCCGATGTCATCCTCGGCTATCGCTATCCTGGTGATTCACAGCCGACGCGCATCGGCGATCACGCCATCATCCGCAGCGGCAGCATCATCTATGCGAACACAACCATCGGTAATCGCTTTCAATGCGGCCATCAGGTGCTGATCCGTGGCGAGATCGTGATCGGCAACCGCTGCGTGGTGCATCACAAATGCACGCTGGAGGGTCGGCTCAAGATCGGCAACGGCGTGAAGATCATGGCGCATGTCTATGTGCCCAGCCGAACCACCATCGGCGACTTTGTCTTCATCGGCCCCGGCACCACCTTTCTGAATGCGAAGTATCCCATGCGCGAAGGCACCGTGCAGGGCGCAACGATTGAGGATCATGTCTGCATCGGTGGCGGCGTCACGATTTGTCCCGGCGTGACCATCGGAAGCGGTTCCTTCATCGCCGCCGGAGCCGTCGTGAACAAAGACGTGCCGCCCGGCATGATCGCCATGGGCGTGCCTGCCCGATTCAAGCCTTTACCGCCCAACATCCTGCCTGAGAACCTCATGGAGCAGCTTTTGCCGCAAACAGACCTCTTCGGCGCGCATCACGACGACACTTGGAAAGACGAAGTATGAAACGAATCGCCCTCCTCATCGCCATCAGCCTCTCAACTCTCGAAGCTGCCGACTACTTCGACGAAACGAAGGCAACAACACTCTTCGCCTTCGACAACGTCTCCATTCCCCACACGCAGAATTTGAAGCTGGAGATGCGTCAGCCTGCGCGGCATCCGGCGAATCCGGTGGTGAAGCGTGGGGAGCCGGGCATGCCGGATGCGCATGGCGTGCAGTTTTATGGCTCCATCATCAAGGATGGCGACAAATACCGGCTCTGGTATGTGGCCTTTGATGACGATCCTAACAACAAAGTGGCCTCATCACGTTGGCGGGCGGCCTATGCGGAAAGCGCGGATGGTTTGAACTGGGTGAAGCCGGACCTCGGACTCGTCGAGTTCCATGGCAGCAAGAAGAACAACCTTCTCGACATGGGCGGCGGGGCCTGGGGCTTTGTGAACCTCAAAGTCCTCAAAGATGACGCCGATCCTGATCCTGCGCGGCGCTACAAAATGACCACGCACGTTTATTATCGACACACGCGACGTCTCGGCACGCTGCTGCCGTTCGTGAGCGCGGACGGGCTGCGTTGGAAGCCGGTGAAGGACGTGAAGCCGCTCAAGGCCGAGCTGCGCAAGGAAGACCTCTTCATTCCCGGCTTTCACTTCGAACCCAGCGGCGGGCTTTATCAATGGGACGGACAGTTTGTCATCTCCGGGCAAAACGCTCTGCCAGGCATTCATCCGTATCAGGGCCGCTCGGTCAGGCACTACCGCAGCGCCGACTTCGTGAACTGGTCAGCCACCAACAACATTGCCTTTGTGCGCGCGTCGCAATACGAGTGGCTGGGGCCGAATCGCAGCCGCGAAGGCGAGCAGTGCCACGAGGGCATCAGCGTGTGGAATCGCAGCAACGTGCTGCTTGGCATGTATGGTCGCTGGCACGGTGCGGCGGAGTGGAAGGACGTGCGCATCGACCTCGGCTTTGTGATGAGCAACGACGGCCTCAACTTCCGCGAACCCAAACACGAATGGACCTTCCTCGAACGCGGCAAAGATGGCGAATGGGATCAAGGCGGCCTGCTTCAAGGCCAGGGCTTTGAAAACATCGGCGAGCAAACTTTTGTTTATTACGGCACCTGGGACCCAAGACCGACCGGTGGAAAAGAAGTGCGGCGCGGAGGCGTCGGCATTGCCGTTTTGCCAAGAGATCGCTTCGCGAGTCTCATGGTGGACACAAGCGGCGAAGGGCCGGGAGACTACCAATTGCCAAAAGTGACGGCAGAACTCGTCACCCACTCGATTTCAGTGACCAAGCCGCTCATTTTTGTGAATGCAGACGGTTTGGGCGAAGAGGCGGCCTTGCGGGTGGAACTGCTCGATCACCTTGAGCGGCCCATTCCAGGATACAGCACAGTCGTTCGTCAAAGTGGCTTCCAAACGCCGGTTAAATTCAAAAACGAAGCCAAGCTGCCAGAGCGCGTGCGGTTGCGAATTGTGTTTGAAGGCCCGAAGCGCACGGACATTCGCTTGAGCGCGATCTATGTGAGGTAGCGAACTGGTCCGCCTAGTGAACCAGAAACTTGTACTGGTAGCTCCAAGGGTGGAGATCAGAATCAGCACATGAAGATCAGCTTTTGCCTCCTGAGTTGTCTCGCGCTCCAGATTCATGCCGCCGAGCAGGTGTTTTTCGCCTTTGATGATCACAACATCGCCTGGCAGCACAACCTGAAGCTGACCCTCGAAACAGCCCAAAAGCATCCTACGAACCCCGTTTTGCGCAGCGGGCCACCTGGATCACCCGATGCAGGTCACGCCATTCTCTACGGCACCGTTTTGAAGCAGGGCGACACCTTCCGCATGTGGTATCTCGGCATGCATGAGGCGGAGATCGTCAAAGGACAGGCTCCCGGCTGGTGGCGGCCGATGTGCTACGCCGAAAGCAAGGACGGCATCACGTGGACGAAGCCGGAACTGGGCCTCGTGGACTTCAATGGCAGCAAAAAGAACAACATCTGCCTCATCGAGGGCGAACCACACTCGATGACACGCGTGAATGACTTCCTCAGCGTGCTTTACGAGCCCGAAGAGCCTGATCCGGCGAAGCGCTACAAATGCGCCTTCATCGCCCACATGCCCATCGAGGACGTGAAAGGCGGTCGCAGCCAAATCGGCCCGAATGAGAAGCGCTGGGGCTCTTTTGTCACCGCCACGAGCCCCGATGGCCTCACGTGGAAATGCGTCGGCGACCGCCCCGCGAACGCAGGCGGCGAGCGCTTCGAGGTGAGCGGCCTGTATCGCTTCGGCGATTTCTATTACGCCACCGGCCAGCTCCTCAGCCCGTGGTCTTGGCGGCCCGATGGCAGCGAAATCGGCCGCGACATGCTCGCGTATCGCTCACCTGACTTCGTAACGTGGTCGAAGGCCAAAGCCTTCTCCTATGCACGCCCCGGCCAGCTTTCGAATCCACCCGTCAAAGGCCAACAGATGCACATGGGAGCCGGTTTGTGGAATCGCGGCAACGTCATGGTCGGACTGCATGGCATGTGGCAGGACGCCGATCAACCACCACCGAAAGGCAAAAGCTGGAACCTCGGCGTGCGCGTCGATCTCGGCCTCATGATCAGCAACGACGGCGTGCACTTCCGCGAGCCCATTCCCGGCCACAAAATCATCCCACGCGGCAAAGAGGGCGAGTGGGACGACGTCGCGATCCTGCAAGGCCACGCCCTTGTGAATGAAGGCGATCAAACGATGATCTGGTATTCGCACTGGGACACCGGCGGCGTGCTGGAAAACATGGACATCGGCCTCGCCACCCTGCGCCGCGATGGTTTCGGCTCACTCTCTCCCAAAGTGACCGAAAACGACGCGCACTTCATCACCAGCGCTTTCACCGCCAAGCACATTGCCCTCAACGTGGACGGCCTCACGCCCGAATCACCGCTCACCGTCCAACTCCTCGACCACCTTGACCATCCTCTCGACGGTTACGAGGCAAAAGTAGCCACCAATGGCCTCCACGTGCCTCTCAAGTGGTCCAAACCTCTCCCTGATCACAAAATCGCCCTGCGCGTGAACTATCCGGCGAACAGTTCCGCCAAGATTT
>CAMCWM010000320.1 GCA_945882215.1 Akkermansia muciniphila
AGAACTGATTGAAGGAACCCACCGCCATTCCAGCCAGCACTCCCATGATGGAAATGGTGACCACCAGTTCCGTGACAGAAAAGCCGCGCACCCTGCGACACGGCAGGAAGGCGGAATTCCGCGAACAGGCTCCTCTGTGGGTGGAGGTGATCATGTTGGAAATGCGTCAGTAATAAATGATTCCGGTCGGGCCAGTGAGCGCGGCCTTGGTCATGGAAGTGATGGACGGGGCAAAGGTCACCGCGTAGCCGGAGGGCATGAAGGCGGCCAGGGTGGTCTCCGAAAAGCTCAAGTAGGGACGCAGCAGTGTGTACTTCGCTTCCACCGAAGCCGCCGAGGACCAGTCCAGCGCCGCCTGCGTGCGGCCTCGCACCTGGATGTAGCTCGCCTGCGCAAGATTCAGCGCCTCGGCTCGTGCGATCGCCAGGTTGCGTTCGCTGTCACTTCGCATGCGCGTGACGGAAGGGATCGCCATGAAGGCAATGATGCCGATGATCGACACACAGGCCATCATCTCCACCAGCGAGAAGCCTGATCGTGATTTTTTATGGGTAGCGTTCATGATGACGTAAGGGTTTCGGCCGGATCATTCATTGATCAGGTCCACGCGTGGGAAATCACCGCTCTGCCAGGTGGGAAGCGACAGGTATTGCTTCGCGTTGTCCAAGGCACCCGTTTTCATCCTGTCGGTGCCAGTTGTGTAATCCAGAAAGTGATCTGCCGTCGTCTGATCGAGGAACCCGGCGCGCAAACTGGGATCTGGCGAGGTTGGATTGGGAATCAGCAGATTGAAGCGCGCGGAAGTGGTGCCCAAAGCATTGTATGTGGTGCGCACACTCTCAAGGCTGCGCACTTGGGCGGTGCTGCCAACACGAGTCTGTGACATCACCCAGGCGGTCAGGGCGCTCTGTACCGAAGCCTGCTGCTGTCGTGCCATCACACGATGGGCATCGCGTGATGCGTTGGAGATCGCCGCCACCACCAGCGATGACATGATGCCGATGATGGCAATCGTGAAAATCGCCTCGACAAAGCTGAATCCATTCCTTCTGCGTGTGTGAATTGTCATGTTCATGTCCGATGAGCAGCCTTGTTTTATTTGCGAAAAATCCGCCGGGGAGTCACCTCCCCGGCGGACGTGTATCGTCCGAATCTGTTGTTTAAGTCACAGAGCCAGGCGACGGGTCGAAACGAAGACTATTACGAGCCGGGGTTGTAGGCGACCTGCTTGTTGGTGTCGTCCCAGGTCAGGTAGGCAGCAGCCTTGGCTTCTTCATCGTCGTCGATCGGGCCGGACGTGAAGGTCTTGCCCTGGAAGGCGCCGTCAGCCGGGGAAACGCCCGTCTGAGCTTTGTCGAGGAGGGTGGCGCTCGTCCAGCCCGTGGTGTCAACGCCCGCAGCGATGGCGGCGTTAAGCACGGAGGCGACGGTCTGAGCATTGCGCTTGGCGGCGGCGTCACGAGCATTGTCGTTCAGCGTGCCGATGTTAGGAATCGCGATCGCGGCGATGATGCCAATGATGGCGATGACGACGAGCATTTCCACGAGGCTGAAGCCAGCCTTGCGGGCGGTGTTGAGCTTGATGTTTTTCATAGTGTTGTGTGTGTTTGGCTGTTGGTGTTGCTTCGAGTTAAACTTCTCGTTTGAGTTGTTCAGCATCGAATTATTGAATTTATATCAGTTATCATTAATCGATTCAACATAAATTTTATAATTATCACAAAAATCTCACAATTACACCCGCCGCACCGGGTAAACAGCCTTCATTTAGCAACGTCCTCTCACTCCTCTCACCTTTGCCGCTGCAAGTCCTGAACGACTACAGCGACAATCCGCCACAGACACTTCGAAAACACCCGCTAGAATGCCATGCCTCCCATGAGATTCTGTCTTTTGCCCTTCACACTCCTCACTCTTGCCTTGCAGTATTTCGCCGTGGCTGAAACGCCCCTCCCCGAAGTCATACTGCCTGCCGAAGTTCATGAAATCGCTCCCGAACAAGTCGAACGGCAGCTCGTGGATCATCTCGACACGCTGATCATTGATGTGCGAACCGAGGATGAACGTCGCACGAGAGGCCACATCCTCAACTCACTGCACCACGACTACTTTCACGGCCAGAAAGCGCTCAATGAACTGGCCAAGCTGGACAAAACCAAACCCTGCATCGTGTACTGCGCACTGGGTGGCAGGGCAAAGTTCATCGCAGTGGAAATGCACAAGCTCGGCTTCAAGAACATCCTGTTGCTCAAAGGCGGCTTCAACGCCTGGACCGCCAGCGGTCAGGCGGTCGCGAAGTGATCGGCACCTCCAGCTTTCAATTCCAGCTTCTCGCCGCAGCGCATCACTCGGAACGGCTGCTGCAGCCGCTCACACGCGTCTGCAAACTCGTGTGTTGTCTCCGTGTTGAACTCGAACATCTCGTAATGGCATGGGACGACGAGTCCCACACCTCCCGCCTTCGCCAGAGCCGCCGCTTCGGTGCCGTTAAGGTTTCCAGCCACACGACGTTCGGGCTTGTTGCCGTTGATCGGCAGCAGCATCAAATCGCAGCGATGTTCACGAACGGTTTTCACGATGTCGTCGTGCCAGAGTGTGTCTCCGCTGTGGTAAATCGTAAACGGCCCGCATTTCACGATGAAACCCGTGTAATGACAATGCCCCTGCTCGTCACGCAGCACCTCGTTGTGTTTGGCGATCACACCCCGCACTTCCCAGCTTCCCTCGGCATACACATCATGATCTCCGATGCCACAGAACACGATCCTGGCATCACCCAGCCGCTTTTTTGCCTCGTGAATGACCGGATGCGGCAGATACAGCCGGAAACCCGGATTCGATTTCGCCAGCGGCACCAATGTTTCGCCATCCAGGTGATCTGTGTGCACATGGCTGGCTGTCACACGGCTGATGCCCGTCAGTCTGGCGGGTTCGATGCAGCGCTCGGTCATTCGCACATGCGGCTTGTCGGTGTGCGCGTACTTTTTCGTCAGTGAGTCGGACAGATAGGGATCGAACAGCATTCGCTCCCCTGCCCACTGCACCAGGAACCCGCTTTGTCCAAGCCACCAGACATGCAGTGTGCTGGCATCCTTTGAAGCCGCCTCAATGTCAGCGAGCAACGCATCGTCCTTCTGAATTGCAGGAATCATCGGCTCAGGCTCCAAACTGAATCGCCGCAATCTTCTCCGCCATGTCGTGGCTCGCGCAAAAGACCAGCTCCGCCGCCGCTGCTCGCGAGAGCCGCGCATGCAATGCCACCACACGTCCCATGCTGAGCCCATCCACAAACGCCTGCACGGGCCGGTTCTGCGGGTCAAGGCTGCGGATTTCCACCGTCGTGTCTGGTGACAGCAGCGCGCTGCGCCAGTGCGCCGGTTCCAGCACGTTCGAGCCGACGAGCAGCCAGGCCGGCGTGTCCGCCAGCAACGGCGAAGCTCCCATGCTGCGTGCATAGGCCGTCGATCCGGCGGCTGTGGCCACCAGCGCTCCGTCGCTCACCAGTTTGGGAATGCGCCGCACATTGTTCACCGTGATCTCCAGCCATGCGCTCTGGCTCGTCGCGCGTTCCAGCCAGGCATCGTTGAAACCGTGCGCCATGCGCTTCTGGCCGTCCTCATCCTCGAATTCGAGGAATAGCATCGGCAGTTGGCGAAAAATGACATCGCTCGGCGGAAACGGGCGGGCGTTCACCTGCTCCGGTGCGTTGAGCAAAAAGCCGAGATGGCCCGCATTGATGCCGAAGAATGGCAGCCGCGCCCGCCAGTGCTCGCGGATGCTACGCAGCATGGCTCCATCACCACCGACCACGCTGATGAAATCCGCGTCACCGGCGGCGACATGATGACCGTCCAGCGCGGCGCTCAAAGCACGCACCTTGGGGTTCGCGGTGTCGGCCTGAAGAAAAAAATTCGCGCCTTCGAGTGTGCCACGCGCCCAGTTGCCCGGAATCGGTGCCCGGTACAGTCCGTAGCGCTCAATGTAGGCCTGCGCTCGCGGCGGCAACAGATGGCTGACCGTTTTGCCCTGGCTCAAGTGCTCGCGTATCACCGTACTGGCACCTTCGGCGATCAAATCCACCTCGCGAGCATGCGGTGGAAGATCAAGCGCGTCCAAGGCATATCCCTGGCGCTTGAGCACCGCAAAGTTGGCCTTTTGCCAAAGCTCCCCGCCTCGCGCCCAGGTGCGTTGAATCAGCGACTCGCCACGCGCACCTCCGGTGACCAAATCCGCCCCCACCACATGCCAGACCTCGCCTTGCGCTTCAAAACGCGTCTGCAGCTCATGATTCCGCGTGAAGGTCTCCTGCTCAAAATCGGAGAGATCCACCACCACCTTTGGCAGTCCGCCGAACACGATGTCCGCCAAAGCCGCGCGGTACACTGAAGGTACGCTGCCAGTCACCGGCTTGTCAGGACGTGGTCCGCACGGAATCACCCGCACTTCGTCAAACATCTCCGCCAGACGTCTGGCGATGGCCGCATGATGATTTCCCGGTGGATTGAAGCTGCCTCCAAAAATGGCGATGCTTTTCGGCATGAGAGCACCCTGCCAGCGGTCGAAGCGAGTGCAAGCAGCAGAACCTCTTCGCTCAAACTGGCGCGTCATCGCGGCAGAATGTTGGGGGCTGCTGGTTGACAATCGGACGGATTACCTTCCAGTCGGGCCAATGACCGGCACAGGCCCGTCAACATCCCAATGCTCCGATGAAAACACCCTTGCTGCTCTGCCTTGCCTCCTTTCTTCTTGCTCCATTCGCGAACGCGGATCAAACCATCAACTACCCCGAGAAGGATCCCATCTTCTCCATCTCCTTCCCGGACGGCTGGAAAGTGGACACGGGCGATGAGTCAGTCTCCGCCTCCTCGGCGGATGAACTGGTGAACATGGAGCTCATCGCCTTGGACGCGGAAGCGCTGGATGGTGCCATCGACCTGGCCAAAGAATCTCTCACCGAAGAACTCAAGGGCATCAAATGGACCGACGAGCCTGAGAAAGGCGAGCTCAATGGCATGAATGTCGTCTTCATCAACGCGCAGACGACGCTTGAAGGCGTGAAGATGGCGGTGAACTGCTGCATCTTCGCCCCGAAAAAGGCCGACACCTTCTTCATGCTGTTCAACATCGTCCCGCTGGAGTCCCTGAAGGAGCACGGTGAGGCTGTCGGCAAGGTGCTCAATTCCATCAAGGGCAAGTAAACCATCTCCCTTCTTCCCTCACGGCATCCCAGGCCTTGCACCGGGGATGCCTTTTTTGTGCATTGATGTTTTTTGGCGCGGCAAGCACCGTCTCATGCTAATTTCGCGCGCGTTTCCTCATCCCCGGCGTCACCACACCCTCCCTGCCTTGAAACTCATCCCCTCCCTCCTGCTCCTCCTCAGTTCCACCACATTGCTGGTGGCAGAAACCACTTTCGCCCCCTGGTCCTACACGGAGCAGGATCTTTTCCCCAGCGCCATCGTCTCCACCGCCACCGTCGATTGGAATGGCGATGAGCAAAACGCCGAGGACAAGAAGACCGAGGACGATCCCAAACTCAAAAAGAAGGACATCCCGATCTACGGCGATGAAAACGGCTGGCTCGCCGTGGATCTCACCGGTCTGCCCAAAGGCTCGCAGGTCCAGGTGGAGATTGCCGTCGAGGGTTTCATGAAACCCTCG
>CAMCWM010000321.1 GCA_945882215.1 Akkermansia muciniphila
CCCGCCCTACCCAATCCTCGTGCCGAGCCTCGCGGAGCGTGTCACCGGGCAGCGGCAGGGATGCCCAAGCGCCACGTCCACCCCCTGACCCTCGTTGTGCTTCAACTGGGGTTTTATTCACTAACGGCATCAATGGATTAACCAGTTCTAAACTACTAATAATCTGTTATTTGAATCGTTCAAATAATACTCGAATCAGGCGTCTTAATGTAACGCTTGAACAAGAACTCATCGGCAGTCCTAGACATTCATAACTAACCATTAACACGCTACACTTAACCTCCGCGAAATCCCTTTCTCACCAGCCACACGTTTCCCCAACGTGTCACGCGCCTCTCGCCACCGCTCTCCCAATCGACCTCCCGCTCCACGGTTCCCCGTCCGTTGTTCACAGGCCCACTTGTCGCTCTTGGTTAACTTCACTGGCGTTACATTATACCACGGCTCGTCCGCCTCTTGGCTGGTAGTCCTGACTTCAGCCGGTGCTTCGAGCGGGCGACCAGATCCGGCTAGAGCCGGGACTACAGAACGTCCAGAATCGAGCATCCACCCCATCCCCTCACTCACCTTTAACCGAACCTTTGCCAACCTGCCTCAACCTGAACACGGGCTAGAAAGCCCATGCTACCCCATGCCCTACGACCCCATCTTTCCCCAAGCCGGCACCGAGATTGACGCGCTGTCCAGATGCGCGCCCAGCTCAACGAACCAAAAGACCTCCTCGACACGATCCAGACGATCACGGCGGCAAGTCGATGGCACCAACACACTGCCGACGGGCAGTCCGGCCCTGGTGACCCTGAAGGTGACCGATGGCACGTTTGCACTCGATTTTGACGTCTCACGGGACAGTAGCGGCAGCGATGGCGGCCAAGGCCCCCAAGGAATCCAGGGAGAGCAAGGCCTGAAGGGTGTTCCCGGCGAGGTCTCGTTCGCGCAATTCACCACGGCCATGGATGGCACCAGCAGCAACGCGGTGACCACGCTGTCGATGGCGGTGAGCGATCCGCCGACGCAGGCGGAGGTGCAGGCCCTCACGAACAAGCTGGATGAGCTTGATCCTGGCGCTGAGGAGGTAGCGCTGCGCGGTCAAGGGCTGCGCGTCAAGAGGTCACCTTGACCACTCCTTGACCTCCCCGCCCCCAACTCATGTGACTTCGTGCTTGCTGCGTGGGCTGTCCTGCTTTCTTCTCAGGGCGAACATGGCCTTCAAAATTGTCATCATCTCCGGTGCCCAGACGGGTGTGGAACGTTCGGCCCTCGACTGGGCCCTGAAATATGAATTCCCGCACGGCGGCTGGTGCCCTCAAGGCGCGCTGACCACGGCGGAGCCGATCGACCCGCGCTACAAGCTCAAGGAGGGTGCCACGGACAGCCTGCTGGAGGCCATCACCTCGAATGTGCGGGATGCGGAGGCGACGCTGGTCTTCACGCTCGCGCCCAAGGCCGCAGGCATGGCGCAGAAGGCGGTGAGCAATGCGAAGAAACAGAAGAAGCCGGTGCTGCATGTGCATCGCGGCATCCTGGGTGTGTCGGAGAAGATCGTGGCCTTTCTGGACAAGTATTACGTCCGTCGCCTGCACGTCACCGGCTCCATGGAGACCGACGAGGCCGGGGTGAGTGACTGGGCGATGGGCGAGATGGAGAAGGCCAAGGGCATCATGGACCGGCGGCCGGAGTGATCCGCGCGGCATCTCCTGACAAAGCGTCAATTGACAAGGCGAACGCAATCCGCCTTGTGTCCGCCGCATGTTTTTCCTCGCCGCCGCCTCCACTCACGCCGCGCTTCCCCCGCTGGGTATGATCGCGCCTTTCGCGCTCCTTCTGCTGTGCATCGCGCTGATGCCGCTGTTTGCCCCGCATTTCTGGGAGCATCATTACGCGAAGGTGGCCATGGGTCTGGGACTGGTGACCGCGGTGTATTATGCCTTCATTCAAAAGGACTGGCATCCGCTGCACCATGCGGCGCATGAGTATGTGAGCTTCATGGCGCTGGTGGGATCTCTCTTCGTCATCTCCGGCGGGATCAACATCCGCGTGAAGGGAGAGGCGACGCCGATGGTGAACACGCTCTTCCTGCTCATTGGCGCGGTGCTGGCGAATCTGATCGGCACCACTGGGGCGTCAATGCTGATGATCCGGCCGTGGATCAAGATGAACAAGTACCGCATCACCGGCTTTCACATCGTGTTCTTCATCTTTCTGATCAGCAACGTCGGCGGCGCGCTCACGCCCATAGGTGATCCGCCGCTGTTCCTGGGCTTCCTGCGCGGCGTGCCGTTCTTCTGGGTGCTGGAGCACTGCTGGCAGGCCTGGGCGCTGGCCGTGGTGTTGCTGCTGGCGGTGTTTTATGTCTTCGATGCCGTCAACTTCCGCCGCGCCCCCAAGGAGGTGCGCGAGATGGAGACCGCGCATGAGGCCTGGTTCTTCCGCGGGCTGCTGAACGTGTTGTGGCTCGGCGTGGTGCTCGGCGCGGTGTTTCTGCCGAAGAGCATCCAGGAAACCACGGTGGCCGGTGTGTTCTCGGTGCCGGCACTGCTCATGTTTGCCGCGGCAACCGCGTCTTATTTCATGACGAAGCCTGAAGTGCATGAGGCGAACGATTTCAACTTCGGCCCGGTGAAGGAGGTGGGCTATCTGTTCGTGGGCATCTTCCTGACGATGATCCCGGCGCTCCAGATCCTGCAAAGCGGCGAGCTGGTGAAGATCAGTTCGCCGATGCAGTATTATTTCACCACGGGTGCGCTCTCCGCCTTCCTCGACAACGCGCCGACCTACCTGTCCTTCCTCGCCGCCTCGATGGGCCAGCAGCATCTCTCGGTGGATTCACACGCCGATGTGCTGAGCTATGCCGCCGCGCATGCGCCCCATCTCATCGCCATCTCGCTGGGCGCGGTGTTCTTCGGCGCCGGGAGCTACATCGGCAACGGGCCGAACTTCATGGTCAAGGCGATCGCTGACAAGTCGAAGGTGCATGCACCGTCCTTCCTGGCCTACATGCTGCGTTTCTCCATCCCGATCCTGCTGCCTGTTTTGATTGTGGTGGGGTGGATCATGGTGAAATGAGCGGGGAAGAATGAGGAAACCAGAAATCAGAATGACGCGCGCGGTCCAAAATCTCAGATCCCAATCACGCGCTTCGTTCGTCATTCGAGCTTCTTCATTCATTGATTCGCTGCGTTCGGCTCGTCATTCTTTCATCCTTCGCAGACTTGCTTCGGAGAATGGATCATTCGTCATTCGTCATTCCGCCGCAGCGGTTCTGTGTTTGTGCACCGCCGGCTGCGCCTTCTTCCCGCCCCTCGGCTCCAAGCGCCTCAAAGCCGACCTCGCGGCGCTGCACGGCAGCGCGCCCTCGAAGTGGGCCGCGCTGCCTGCGATTTCGAAAAGCGCCGCCACCGGCTGGTTGAGCGAGTTCAGCGGCTCCAAGCTGCCCGCGCTCGTGAATCAGGCCGTTGCCAACAATCCCGACATGAAAGCTGCCGGTGCGCGTGTGCAGCAGGCGCGGGCGCAGATGGTCCAGGCGGGTGCCGGGCTGTTTCCGGCCATCACCGCGAACGGAACAGGCGGCCGCACCCAAAGTCCGGGAGATCAGCGCTTCCCCGGCATCAATCAAATCGCCAACCGCTTCACCTCCAACCTCAACGTGAGCTGGGAGATCGACTTCTGGGGCCGTGTGGCCGATGAACGCCGCGCTGCGAAGGCTGGCTCCGAAGCCGCCGAGGAAGACTGGCACGCCGCGCGTCTCTCGCTCGCTACCACCACAGTGCAATCCGCCGTGAGCCTCGCCGAGGCCGAAGCCCTGCTCGCGCTCGCCCAAAGCAACGTGTCCACGCGCAAGGTGCAGCTCGGCATCCTCGAACGTCAGATGGACCGCGGCATCGAACCCGAACGCGCCGCGCTGGATGTGAGCCTGAGCCGCGCCGACCTCGCCCGCGCCGAGTCCACCGTGCAGCAGCGCCGCGCCACGGCGGACCAGACACGCCGCACGCTCGAAACCCTGCTCGGCGGCTATCCGGCGGGCACCGAGCGCGGCCTGGGTTCCCTGCCCTCGCTCAAGCGTGGCATTCCCGCCGGTCTGCCCTCCGAAATGCTGCTGCGCCGTCCCGACCTTCGTGCCGCCGAGCGCCGCGTCACCGCCGCGCTCGCCACCGAGAGCGCGGCCAAAAAAGCGCTGCTGCCAAGTCTTCGCCTCACCGGCCAGTTGGGCCGCACCTCGCAGCAGATCGAGCAATTGATCCGCCCCGAGTCCGCCATCTGGAACATCGGCACCCAGGCCGCGCAAACCTTGTTTCAAGGCGGTCGTTTGAAGGCAGGCATCGACCTCGAACGCGCCCGCTACGATGAATCGCTGCAAACCTACGCGGGCAGTGTCCTCACCGCCTTCCGCGAGGTCGAAACCGCCCTCGCCGCCGAGCAATTCCTGCTCCAGCAAGAGTCCGCCCTCGAACGCGCCGCCACCGAGGCCGAACGTGCCGAACAACTCGCCCTCAGCCAGTATGAAAAAGGCCTGAGCGAGGTTTTGACCCTGCTCGACACCCGCCAGCGTGCCTTCGACGCCCGCAGCGCCCTCATCGGCGTCCAGGCCCAGCGTCTGCGCAATCGCGCCGCGCTGCATCTCGCGCTCGGCGGGGAGTTTTGAAAGTAGTCCTGTTCCTGTGGAACAGGTTGCTGGTCTTGTTGCGTAGCAACAAGGCAACTTTCACTCAATGTAAAGCGTCTCGCCTAGCTTCATCTTCGCGATGCGTTTTTTCATCGGGACGATGGCACGGCGGATGGTTTCGACTGGCTGAGGTTTGTCGGCCTTCTTCTTCGGCTGGCTGCTTGCGAACAGCGTGGTTCTCGCGGGAGAGGTTGTTGTGGCAGCGGGAGCGGCAGCCATGATTCCCGCGGGTGGCTCAGAAGGCGCGGGCGAGATGTCGGTCTCATCGCTGCCGATCGGAATGGGCTCTTCGTTGGCGGCGAGGGAACCCTGGCCGATGATTTGCACCGGCGTGCCATGCGGTGTCTCGCGGAAGAAAATGGCGGCCATCTTGGTCGGCAGGCGGATGCAGCCGTGGGAGGCCGGATAGCCGGGCAGATAGCCCTCATGCATGCCGATGCCACCCACGATGCGCATGAAGTAACGCATGTTCGCGCCGACAAACTTCGTGCCCGGCGGCTGCGGATCTTTGCGTGTATCGACATCGCTCACCACCGTGTCTCCGCTGGAATCGACGTACGAGCCGAACAGCGAGGAGCGGTGATGCAGATCCTTTTCGATGATGCTGAAGCGGCCGTTCACCGTGCCCGTGCTCTCCTTTCCCGAGGAAATCGGCGACATGCCGACCAGTTCGCCGCCTTTGAAGTAGTGAATCCGTTGTTCGCTCAGATTGATCACGATGCGTGGCTGTCCAACGACACCGTCCCCTTTCCACCACGCGCGGTTGTCCACCGGCGGCCGGTTCGCCTGCGGCGGCGCGGTGGCGCAACTGCTGAGAACAACCACAGCGGCGACAAGGAAAAAAGCGAGGCTTCGCGCGAGTGTCATGCGCCCAAATGCTGCATCGTCCGTGCCAGATTTCCAGAAGGAATCCGGGCAAAAATGCCGGCTCACGCGTACGTCACCGGGGTGCCGGTGCTGTTGGCGAGCGCCTTGAAGCGTTTCGTCA